>JANMKU010000526.1:0-1306 GCA_031372205.1 Gemmatimonadaceae bacterium
CGCGCGCGTGACAGGGTCGCGCGCTCGTCTCGACAGCGTGGAGTTGCGTCCCTTCCGCGATGCGATCGCGGCTGGCGTACGCGGCATCATGACATTCCACGGCGATCTGCCCGCCCTCGACACCACGCATACAGCGGCCACGCTCAGTGCGACCGTCATGACCGACGTGCTGCGCCGCGACATGGGCTTCACCGGCATTCTCGTCACGGACGCGCTCGACATGAACGGCGTGCTGGGCAACATGACGATGGCGGAGGCCACGCAACGAGCCGTCGTCGCCGGTAACGACGTGCTCTTGATGCCCACCGATGCCAAGGTGGCTATCCAGGCGGTCATTGACGGGGTGAAATCAGGACGGTTTACAGAAGCGCGCGTGAACGCTTCGGTGAGAAAACTCTTGATGGCGAAGCACGAGCTCGGACTCGATCGCAACCGGCTCGTCGATGTCGAAGGGGTCCGTCGCAACGTGGGAACCAGCGCCAATCTCGCGCCAGCGCGCCTTGCGGCCGAGCAAGCGATCACCTTGGTCTACGATTCGCTCAACCTCGTGCCGTTCAAGCTGGCGGCGCAAAGCCGGGTCGTGAGCATCAGCGTCGCGCCGCGCGCTGACCTGAGCGCCGGTCGCACATTCGACGCTGACCTCAAGAGCGCGTACCCGCAGCTGCTCTCGCTCACGCTCAGCCCGGAAGTCGTGTTTGAGACAACCGCAGGCGCTGCGGCCGGAGGCACGGGCACGTATCAGACAACGCCTGAGCCCGCGTTGCTTCCCGCTGCGGTTGAGAACGCGATCAACATTGCGCGAGGCGCCGACCTGGTGATTTTGTCGTCGTACATTGGCGCGAGCACGAACACGGCCAGCATGGCGCCGACGCGTGGTGTGCCGGAGCTGATCAACGGTTTGCGGGCCGCAGGAACCAAAGTGGTGCTGGTGTCTTTCCTCAATCCATATCTGGCACTCGGGCTTCCCACGACGGACGCGCACCTCATCGCGTGGAGTCCGTGGACGCTATCGCAGCATGCGGCCGCGCGCGCGCTCCTTGGCAAGCGGCCCATCACCGGGCGCTTGCCCATTACGCTACCAGGGATTGCCGCGTACGGCACAGGCGTGCAACGCTAGCCAGACACGACCAACACCTTGGTCGTCCATTGTACACCCTGCTGGTTCGTGAGCTCGACCGCATCGCCCACGGTAAAGTGCGCGTCAAACTGCGCCCACAGGCCGTCGTTGCGTTCGGTCTTGTGCATCGAGACCAACAGCACGCCGTCGGGTCGTAAGAACTCGGCGAACCGTCGCAATCCCTGCAAC
>JANMKU010000529.1:0-2323 GCA_031372205.1 Gemmatimonadaceae bacterium
GCTCCACCCGCGCGACCACCAACGGGAAACCCTCCACCCGGCCCGCCATTGTTACATGCGTCATAGCCGCCACCACCACCGCCGCCACCGCGTCCCGCTTCCGGATCGACCGCCTGCCCAGTCAGACCGGCTTCGATCTGCGCGTACACCGTACCAGGACTCGAGCGCGATACATCGAGCGCAATGCGTCCGTAGGTGCCGGACGGCAAACCTCGGCCGGTCATTTTCGTCCATGCACGACCGCCATCGGTGGTCTTCCAGATTGCGCTTCCAGGTCCGCCACCGTTGAAGCAGCAATGCGTCCGTCGACGCTGATAGCTCGCCGCGTACAAGACGTTGGTATTCGAACGATCGATCGCGATGTCGGTGAACCCCGTGTTCTCGTCGATGTACTTGATCTTGTTCCAGCTACGACCGCCATCCGTGGTCTTGTAGACGCCGCGTTCCGGGCTGGGGCCGAACAACGGACCCGTGACCGCGGCATACACCGTCTCCGGATTGCGCGGATCGATGACGACGCGTCCGATCGTCTGCGTTTCACGAAGGCCCTGCAGTTGCCACGTCTTGCCCCCATCCACCGTCTTGTACATGCCGCCGCCGAACGATGCCGTCTGCCGATTGTTCGCCTCGCCGGAGCCGGCATAAACGATGTCTGGATTGGTCGGATGGATGGCCAGATCGCCGAACGATGCGACGTCATACGTGTCGAACACGGGCACGAACGAAGTGCCGTTGTTCTCGGACTTCCAGATGCCGCCGACGGCATAGCCGAGGTAAATGACCGACGGATTGCTCTCCGACACTTCGATGTCGTGCAGACGGCCGCCCATGCTGGCTGGCCCGATGTTGCGCAACCGGAAGTTCGTGAGCAGCGGATCGGCCGAGCGGTTGATCATCGCGGCGGCCGGTGCGGCGGCACCCTGCGCCGTGAGCTGCGCGGGCAGCGGCGACAGCGTCAATGCCGTGAGAAAGATTTGTGCGGAGCGACGCGCGCGCATCGTCATCGGCTAAGTCCTGTGTGTGGGAACTGCACGCCCGACGCGCGCGGTATTCCCGCACCTCGGCGGCACCCCAGTATCCCGGCGGAACGGCGTGCGGTCAAGCAAGCGCGGTGTGCGTCGAGTCGCGCGACGACATTGCGGTTCGTTGCCCGCACTGCAAAGCGAGCGTTGACGGCAAGATCCTCGTCATGAAACGAATAGCACTTAGAGAGCATTCGCGTATATTTGTCATGATCCAGCAATGTTTCTTGGTGCAGCGGGATGGCGCATGATGGGTTGGCAGCCGTACATTGGCCCCTGCCTCTACCGTGCCGTCCACAACCCCCCAGTGCCTCCGCATCATGAAAATCGCCTTGCATGCTGCCGTTCTCGCGGCCGTCGTTACGAATGTGGCCACCGCGCAAACCGTGACGGCGAAGGATACGGCGGCCTTGCCGCTGCTCACCGTCACCGGCACACGGAACCCTGGTTCGATCCTCACCACGCCACTGGCCATCAGCAAGGTCACCAGTGCCGAGCTGCGCGCGGTGAACGGTGCTGGTCTGGAAGACGCGCTCAAGCGCGTGCCCGGTGTCATCGCGCAGTCGCGTTATGGCACGAGCGACGTGCGACTCATCATTCGCGGTTACGGCGCACGCGGCGCCGGTGACCGCTCCAACGCGGGCACTTCACGTGGCATCCGCGTGCTCGTCGACGGATTCCCCGAAACGGAGCCGGATGGCCGCACCGCGTTCGACCAAATCGATCTCTCCATGGCCGACGCCGTCGAAGTCATTCGATCCAATGCCGGTGCGCTGTGGGGCAATGCAGCGGGCGGTGTTGTGAACGTGCTCAGCATGCCCACGTCGCGCACGCCAGAACTCGACCTGCAGCCAATCTTTGGTGGCTTTGGTCTCAAACGTTACGCCTTCCGGTCATCGGCGCCGATTGGAAACGGCACGACATGGCTCGCACTCACCAACTCGCAGTCCGACGGCTGGCGCGCGCATTCAGATGCCCGTCGCTTCGTGCTCAATGCTGGCGCGTCCGGCATGGTGAGCGATCACACGCGACTCGGGTTGTATCTCACAGCGGCCAACAACCTGATGCACATCCCGGGGCCGCTCACGCAGGCACAGTTCGACGCCGATCCGAAGCAGGCCAATGCGACCTACGCGTCACGTGACGAACGCCGCTACAACCGCGTCGGGCGACTCGGCGTGGCCATTGATCACTCGATTGACGCAAACACCTCCGTGTCATCGGCCTTCTACGTCAATCCCAAGGATCTGCAACGTTCTGAGCGCGGTACCTTCCGCGATGTCACGCTCATCCATCTCGGC
>JANMKU010000002.1:0-5036 GCA_031372205.1 Gemmatimonadaceae bacterium
TGCGCCGGACAAACCGAAGCTGCCGCTGTTCCTGCGCTCATACACGTGGGTGGATTTGCGCGCTGGTCTCAGCACCGACGCGCTGGATCGACTTGAATGGGGCATTACCGGGATCAAGCCGCGCCGATAAGCATCGCGAACACGTCCTCCGCGCGCGTGAGCCCGTGCGAAGGTGATTCGCATAACCGCGCCAGAAAGCCAGTCGCATTAGCGACGGCGAACGAGATGCCGTGCAGATTCCGTTCACGCGGTACACCAGGAATCGGTCGCGGGTAAATAGATGCGACGAGATGTGAGCAGCCGGTCTCGATGTCGTTCGCGATTTGCAATTCGTCACGTTCCACATCGGTGCTGCCAGTCACGCCCACGGCGCCAGCGACTGATCCCGGGAACCAACGCACCTTGTCTGACCTGCATGCCGCGACAACAAGCACGCCGCGATGTTCGGCATACTGGATGGCATCCTCGAGCACCGCCGAATGCGCCACGTTCGCTGTACCGAGCGAAAGATTGACGATGCGGCACGCGTTGTCCGCCGCCCAGCGTATGGCGTCGCTCAGTGTGGCCGCGTCGGTTGTGAGTGCGCGATCGAACACTTTGACTGGCACGAGTTCGGCGTCGCTGGCCTTCTCGCGAATGGCCGCCGCCACCGCGGTGCCGTGTCCGATGCGGTCGCGCACGTCATCGGTGGGCGACACGAATGAATGTCCGTCGGCCACAGCCCCGACGTGCGGATGACCCGGCGCTAAGCCACTATCGACGATCGCAATACGAACGCCGCGTCCGGTTCGCGCACCGAACAGCGCGTGATCGAGGGTCAGTCGGGATGCCACGCGCTACGGGCCAGCAGTGAGCGACGGCGCGATGTGCTGTGCGATGTGCTGTGCGATGTGCTGTGCGCTGACTGCGAAGAGATCAGCGAACGCCGAGTTCTTCGCCATCAGTTGCGCCGGCGTGCCATCGTCGGCGATGCGCCCCTCGGCCAGTCGAATGACGCGACCGGCGCGTTGCGCGAGCGCCAGGCGATGTGTGATAACAATCGTCGTGCGTCCTCGCATAATCGCTTCGTAGCCGGACACCACCTGCAGCTCGGTCGCTGGGTCGAGCGCGCCCGTTGCTTCGTCGAGCACAAGTACGGCGGGGTCGGCGAGAAACGCGCGCGCAATCGCCAGACGCTGGCGTTCACCAGCAGAGAGTGCGCGACCACGCTCACCCACAAGCGTTCCCAATCCGTCCGGGCAGCGGGCCACCAAGTCACCAAGGCCACTGGCCTGCACCGCGTCGAGGATTTGCGTCGGCGTCGCATCGGGACGTGCGAACCTGAGGTTCTCTTCAATGGTCGAGTTAAACACAAACGGCTCTTGATCGACGACAAGCACGTGGCGACGGACGTCGGCGAGCGGCAAGGACTTCAGGTCGCGTCCATCCAGCGAGACCATCCCGTGGTCGGGATCCATGTGGCGCGCCAGCAAGTCGGCAATGGTACTCTTGCCAACACCGCTCGGCCCAACAATGGCAACATGCTCACCCGGCTGCACGGTCAGGTCCACGTCGTCCAGCACGGGCACCGCACGATCGAACGAGAATGTCACGTTGCGGAAGGTCAACGCGCCGCGTGCGAGCACCAATGGCGTCGCATCAGGTGCCTCGACGACTTCCACGCGCGCGTCGAGGATCTCGTGGACCCGACGCAGCGACACGCGCGCCGTGGCGACACTCGCATACAGACCCATGAGCCCCTGAATCGGCCCGAGGAGTCGCACCTGATACGCCATGAAGGCGACGAGTGTCCCGATCGTGATTGCGCCGCTGATCACGCGCCATCCACCCACGAGAAACACGGCGGCAGTACCGAGCGAGAGAAGCAGTCCGGGCAAGCCACCGGCGAAGTACGTGAGCCGTCGCATGGCCATCAGGGAACGCACGAAACTGTCGTTGCGAGCACGAAACCGTGCCACTTCGCGTTCCTGTGCATTCATCCCGACCACCAGCTTCATTGCCAGCAGTGTGTCGATCAGAAAGGTCCCGATGCCTGCGCTCTCCTCGCGCATGACGGTGATCGAGGATTCCAGTTTGCGTCGGTACGCGACCAGCGCCCAGAGCGCGACCGGCAGCAGGGTCAAGCTCGTCACGAAGAGCAGGGGATCGAGCATCAGCAAGATCACCACCGTGCCAACCAGGAAAAGCACATTGCTCACCCAGGCGAGCGCCACCTCCGTGGCCACCCGCTGGATCTCGCCAATGTCATTGTTCAGGCGCGAGACGATCTGGCCCAGTGGCATGCGCGCGTAGAAGCGCGGCGGCAGCGCCTGCAGATGCCGAAAGAGCGCCAGTCGCATGTCAAACAGAATGTCCGCTGACACCTTGGTGTAGCGGAGTCCACTGATGACGTTGAGCGCAAAGCTCGCCAGCGTGATCGCGAAGAACTGCACCACGATGCGCGCCAACGCACTCCGGTCTTTGCCCACCAGGGCGCGGTCAATGAAAGCCCGAAACAGGTATGGCAGCACGAGGGCGAGTGCGGTGCTGACTAGTGACAGCACGAGCACCAGCATCAGCGGCCGGACGTACGGCGCCACATAGGCGAGTGCCCGTCGCACCTCTGGCGTGAGTCGGCGCCCGATGGTGCGAGACAACACACGCCTCACTGCGCGCTCAGCGAGCTGCGCCCGGTGCTCGCGCTGGGATGAGCGTCATTTGCGTCATGTCGGCGTCAAAGGTGGCCGTGCGCAGCTTCTTGAACGTGGTGGCGTCGTACACATCGATGGTGTTCCCGGCCACGTGCACATACAAGTATGCGCCGTTGGAACTGACGGTCAGACCCATGCGTGAACGCCCTTCGAACTCCGTCTTACCAACAACACGTCGATTCTCGAGATCGAACGTCCAGAACTGATAATTGCCGACTTCGGCGTGAATGCCATACGCTTTCTTGCGATCGGGGGTGAGTCGAAAGCTTGTCGCAACACTGGGGCCGAGCGTGTAGTAGTCCACCGAGCGGTTGGCGAGGTCCACGCGCGCCACACCCATGAGCGACCGCCGGTTGACCGGATCAGCCACGCGGAACAAACCCGTGAAAAATCCCGGGTCATCATAGAGGTCCGCACCGAACCCCGCGTTGATGCGTCCCATCCCCTCTTCGTAGAAACTCTGTGACAGGTCCCACTTGTCGACCTGCTTGAGCGTCACCGCGTCATACACCAGCACATCATCGGACGTGAAGAAGTACATCAGGTCGCCCGCAGGCGAGAAGATGATCTGCGCGAAGTCGCGCTCCTCGTTGTTTGGCCAGGCAATGGTGTCCGTCACCGCGCGCTTGGCGAGGTCATAGCGCAGCAATGTCGGTCGCGAGATCTCGTACCGGTCGTCCAACTTTGTGAACGTCTTCACCAACAGAATCGCAAATCGCTCCTTCGGATCGACATTCATGCCGTCGATCTGCACAGTAGTGTTGGCGTAGTTCAGGCTGAACTTTCCGATGGTCTTCCGACTCGCGATGTCGACAATCTCGACCACATCATTGCGCGGACTCTGCGCATAGAAGTGCGTGCGGTTCGCCGAGAGGATCATCCGATAGGGAATGCCGATCGACAATGGAATGGAATCGCGTACGCTCAACGTGGCTTCGTCAATGACGAGAATCTTGTTGGCGTACGTTCCCATGTAGATCGTGCCGCTGGGCGCCTGCGCACGAACGCCCCACGGTGTCACCAAGAGTGCACCGACCGTGAACGCGCCAGCCGAAAGCGCGCGAGCAATGAGTCGACCACGTCGCCACGAGGCCATGCTCATGGGAAGATCAGGTCTATCTTGCGCCAGTCCTTCTGCGCGGCGGCGCACTTGGACACCCAATCCGGAGCGTGATTGTACAAGTCAGGTACGTGAGCCGGCCAGAAGCAGGTGATGTGGCAATCATAGAGATCGCGTTCCACCGGCTGGCAGAGGCCCGCCGTACCGCCGCTGGAGTCGACTTCCCATCCAGGGGAAAACACGAACGAGCAGCCGAGCGGAATGTTCGGCCCGGTGCTTTGTAAGCCGACCACGTCCTGCGCCCCGAGCGTTTGCTCGTCCACGCGTCGCGCCTTTTGGTTTACCGCTTTCAGTCGGGCCATGATCGTTTCTCAGTCAAACTGCTGAAGGAACTCTGGACGTCGCTCAGCGATCGTTGCGTACACTTCGAGACAGGTGTTCGTCCAACTGCGGATCCATTCACAGTAGTGCAGGTTGGCCTGTTGCGTGTCGCCGTAGCGCGTGTGCGCCTCATGGTAACAGCCACCGGCACACAGCGGCCGAGCCCAGCAGGTCTTGCAATCGGTCTTGTTCTCGATGTGGTGACGCGCCAGATAGTCGTCCTGGATGTCGCGATTCACCCCGCCGGTGACCGTGCCAAGCTTGTGCGAGTCCGAGCCGGCAAAGCGATGACAGAGCGCCACATCGCCATCTGTTGCCACTCCCATGAGACCCATACCGGCGCCGCACGGGTGCGACTTGCTGAGTCCCTTGTGAATTTCTTCGAGTGTGTCGCGTACGTTCGAGAATCGGTGACGCTTGCCAGCGAGCGCAAACTCCAGATACTCAGCGGCCAACAACTCAAACTGCCCAAGCATCGCGAAGAAGCCTTCGTCCTGAATGGCATAGTCGCGTTGCCATGACGTGGTCACCGGTGCAAAACCAACTTCGAAGAAACCCATCTCATCGGCCAGATGCCGATAGATGCTGACCACATCGAGGTTTTGTTTCGTGAGCGTCACCCGGGCGCCCACCGGACGACGCAAATTCCGTGAGAGGAGCGCTTTCACGTTGGGTGCAACCGTGTCGTACGATCCGGCGCCGTTGTTGAACACGCGGTACTTGTCTTGCTGCTCCTTGCCGCCGTCCATCGATACGGTCACACCCACATCGTTGTCCACCAGCCAGTCTATGATCTCTGGCCGAAGCAGCGTACCGTTCGTCGTCAGGCTCACATCCACCGCTTTGCCCAACTCGGCGCCTCGCTCCCTCGCATATGTGAGCGCGCTTTTGAGCAGCTTGAAGTT
>JANMKU010000010.1:0-14839 GCA_031372205.1 Gemmatimonadaceae bacterium
GTTGGTGCGTTGTACTTCATGTTCCGGTCACACTCGTGACTCGGATCAGAAGTGTCAGGCGAAGCGGTCAGGTGAATCGCTCACTTGACATCGTTATATCATATAACTAGGTTCCTGATTGTGACCCTCTCTACCATGCTACCCCGTTCGCCATCGCTGGTTCGTCGCGAGCGGCAAAAGGCAGAGACGCGCCAGTCCATTCTGGACGCGGCACGAGACCTGTTCGTGGTGGATGGCATTGAGGCGACGACAATGCGGGCGATCGCGTCGAAGATCGGGTATACGGCCACGGCGATCTATCATCATTTTCGCGATAAGGATGCGCTCATCGAAGAGCTGTGTGTCGCAGACTTCACCTCCCTCGGCAAGGCGATGTACAAGATCGGTCACATCGTCAATCCGGTGGATCGGCTGCGTGCCTTGGGAACAGCGTACGCCGAGTTTGCGTTGGCGAATCCAAGCCAGTATCGGTTCATGTTCATGACACCACACCGACATGGACCCGTTGACGATAACGGACACCCAGCGCACAAGCCGGACGAAGATGCGTATCAATTCGTCTTCCAGACGGTGAGCGAGGGAATCGCCGGCGGACACTTCCGCGAGGAGCTCATGAATCCGCACGAGCTCGCTCAAATGATGTGGGCTGGCGTACATGGGGTGGTCTCGCTGTGGCTCACCCACGGCGACGACCCGTACATCCAGTGGCATCCGCCGATTGAAACAATCCAGACCATGGTCAGCGTCATGATTCGAGGAGCCGCGCGCAGCAGCGCGTAGCACGGTCTTCGAACGATGACCACCACGCAGGCGCGCCTTTTCTTTCGACAACTAACCTAACAATGTTATATTCATTAGTGCCGTTCGTTGTTCGACCATCGTTATACGAACTGGCCGGGCGGGCCTTACTGCTGTCACACTCCTTGCCGTCGCGATGGAATGGCCAGCGCGCGATGTTCGTCACGGTGGCCGTACAGACGGGACGCAATGTGTCGACCGTCAAACAGGCGGTGTGGGCTGAACTGGATCAGCTCGAACGCGCACTGCCCAAGGGCGTGACGCTCGCCCGTGGTTTCGACCAGTCGCACAACGTGGATGCGAGGCTGGGACGACTTGGAGAAGATTTCGCCATCGCCATCGCCCTCGTGCTCATCACCTTGCTGCCGCTCGGCGTGCGTGCATCGCTCGTCGTGATGATTTCCATTCCGTTGTCGCTCGCACTCGCGGTGGTCATGCTCAACGCGACGGGATTTAGCATCAACCAGCTGTCGATCGTCGGCTTCGTCATTGCCCTCGGCTTACTCGTTGACGATTCCATTGTCCTTGTCGAGAACATTACCCGCTTCATGCGCGCTGGTGTGCCGCGTCGAGAGGCGGCCATTGTCGCCACCAAACAGATTGCCATCGCCGTGCTCGGTGCGACCGCGACCTTGATTTTTGCGTTCGTGCCGCTGCTCTTCCTGCCTGGCTTGTCGGGTCGATACATCCGGTCGTTGCCGATTGCGGTGGTGTACGCGGTGCTCTCGTCGCTACTGGTGTCGTTGACCATCATTCCATGGCTCTCCAGTCGCTTGTTGTCCAATTCCACTCGCACAGTTCACACGGGTGGACTATTCGGCGTCACCCACGGTGATCCACCATCAGGGGCGTCAGCGTGCAGTCACGGTGACGAGTTATGTGCAGTCGGGCTTCAACACCGATGCAGTGACGAAGCAGGTGCTGGCGACGATTCATTTTTGCGATTCTGGCCATTCTGGTGCTCGAGTTCCGCGATTTCAAAACGACGCTCGTCGTTGCTTCAGTGATTCCGCTCGGTCTGGTTGGTGGCAGCGTTGCGCTGCTTGGCAGTGGCTACACCTTGTCATTTACGGCGCTGATCGGATTTGTGGCGCTGGTTGGTATCGAGATCAAAACCAGCATCTTACTGGTGGACTTCACCGACCAGCTTAGGAGAGAAGGGATGTCGCTGGACCACGCCATTCAGAAGGCCGGTGAGATCCGCTTCCTGCCCATTGTACTGACCACCATGACGGCGATTGGCGGCTTGTTACCGCTCGCGGTGCAGGGGTCGGCGTTGTACTCGCCACTCGCCTGGGTGATTATCGACGGTCTGATCTCCAGCACATTGATCGCGCGACTTGTCACACCGGTGCTGTACAAAATGCTGGCACCCGCACTGGCGGACGATGTGGAGGAGCGTCGGGATCGCTAGCTTACCCTGCCATGCGTTTCCATTCACACGCCGCGCTGGCCGTGGCGTTCCTCACATCGAATGTTGCCTGCACGCGCTCGTCGTCCGTGCGGCCGCCCGCGCAGAGCAGCGGGCCGATCGTCATCGCGCACCGCGGGGCGAGCGGACATCGCCCTGAGCACACCTTGGCAGCCTATGCGCTGGCGATCAGGATGGGTGCCGACTTCATCGAGCCCGATCTTGTCAGCACGAGCGACGGAGTGCTGGTGGCGCGTCACGAGAACGAGATTGGTGGCACCACCGATGTGTCCGCGAAGTTCCCGGATCGCAAGCGCCGAAAGACGATCGACGGGGACACGGTGTCCGGCTGGTTCACCGAAGACTTCACGTTGGCCGAGCTGCGAACACTGCGCGCGCGCGAACGGCTGGCGTTTCGCTCGCATGCCTACGACGGGCAGTTCGCGATTCCCACGTTCGACGACGTACTGGCGTTAGCCGACAGCGCGGGGCGACGACGCGGGCGCGTGGTCGGTGTGTACCCGGAGACCAAGCATCCGTCGTACTTCCGTGCCATGGGGCTGCCACTCGAACCGCGACTGCTGACCGCACTGCGCGCGCACGGACTCGACCGTGCGGATGCGCCAGTCTTCATCCAGTCATTTGAAGTGGGCAACCTTCGTGCGCTCCGTGGTGCGACCCGGGTACGACTCGTGCAACTCGTGGCAGGTGGCGAACGACCATACGATTTCGTGCTGAGCGGCGACCCTCGTGGTTTTGACGAGCTGCTGACACCGACTGGTTTACGCGAGATCGCCACGTACGCTGACGCGATCGGTGCGAACACGCGGCTCGTTGTCGGCCCGTTGCCGACCTCGGTGCCCTCTACGCTCCTGCGCGATGCCCATGCGGTTGGCCTGCCCGTGCATGTGTGGACGCTGCGCCCGGAAGCGAATTTTCTCTCTGCGCGTTATGCGGGTGATCCGCTGGCTGAAGTGCGTGAACTCGCGGCGCTGGGTGTGGATGGCCTCTTCGGTGACTATCCAGATCAACTGGTGCGTGGGCTCGGGCGGATGCCGGGGCGTTGACACCACGCGTCTCATTCTCTCGTCACAATTGGCACCGGTACAGTTCGTGCGGTGGTAGCAAGCGCGGGCTACGTGATACGGCGCACCAAGAGGGCACGATACTTGGCAAACGGAGTATACATTCGCACTACACAACGTCCTCAATGATATCCGGGCCAGGTCGCCGTCCGATGCGAATACGCGTTCCGACAGACAGTTTGAAACGAAAGGTTGTGGTCATTACGGGTGCCTCAAGCGGATCTGGGCGTACGATCGCCCTTGAGTTTGCCGTGCGTGGTGAAGATCTCGTGCTGGCGTCGCGCCGTGGGCGAGCGCTCGATGGCCTTCGCCGCGAGTGCGACCGGATGAAGGCGCGGACAGTCGCGCATATCACCGACCTGTCGGACCCGCGCTCGGCGGATGCTTTGGCCGACGCTGCGTTGCTGAAATTCGGGCGAGTCGACATCTGGGTCAACTACGCGCCGCCATCGCCCCCGAACGACGGAACCGCGACCGACCGGTACGCCAGCGCCTCAGAATTCGTCACCGCGGGCTATGAGAACGGCGCCCGTGCCGCGTTCCGTTGCCTGGGGGCGTCAGGCGGCGGGTTGCTGGTCAACGTCGACTCACTGGTTGGCGGCGCCGCGCCGGGCCACGCCGCTGCGCACGCCGAGGCAAGGCGTCGGGTTGCCGCGGTGTTCGCGGACATTGCGCTTCGCGCGCAGGACGTGGAGGGCGTCACGGTCTGTCAAATCCAGCCGTCCCGAACTCGCATCGATCCAGAGGCGTTAGCACCGATGGTAGTCTCGCTCGCATACGCGCACACCGAATCTGGCCAATTTGGTCGCATCGGCGCGGCCTATGAACGGTTGCGCTTTCAGCTGTGGGAGCGCACGCTTTTCAGCAGACGCGGCGGCAATCGGCGTCTTAACAAAAAGGCGTAGCCAACGCGGAGCAGCGTTATGTCGATGGAACGTGCGGATGCAGAACGAGCCATCGGTCAAGCCCTTGCTACCCTGTGGGACCCGATGGGTTCGCACCAGGCGAGTTCGTATGACGCGCAGGCCCACGAGGTCTACTCGCTGCTCGCACGCGGCGCCAGCGATGCGCAGATCGGTCGCCATCTCCATCAGGTCGAGCGCGAGCAGATGGGACACCCGGAGGCAGATCACCGGGATCTGGCGGAGATCCTGAAAAAGCTTCGGGCAATCGAGCACACGATGTGACTCGCGTACGTCCGATCGCGCGCACCCGAGGGTGCCCGCGCGACGTCAGTCCATCGCAAATTCGTGGGCAAATGCCACGGCGAACGAAAACGTCTTGGCCCGACTGCGTGTCTCCATCATATCGGCGACTCGTTCCAGTCGCGCCGGCACGGCCATGATGCGTTCCTGCGCCTTGCGACCGATCTCGTTCAAGCCGTCGATCTTGTCAATCGCCCAAAAACGAATCAGCTCTTCGACAATCTTGAGATAGTCGCGCGGGCCATAGATGCCGGCGCGCCGAATCACGTCTGCCATTTCGCGAAAGTGCGGCATGCTGATGCCCGGCATGTCGATGGACGGCATGAGTTCCGCTGCGGACACGAGCGCACGATTCGGGTCACGCTTGAGCACTTTTTCAAAGATGGCGCGATAAAAGACGTAATGGCGCGCCTCTTCCTTGGCCACGTTGGACAGCACTTCACCGATGAGCGGCTCGTACTCGCTGGCGAGTTTGCCGGTGTTGGTATGGCTCACCTGCGTCGCGCGTTCCTGGAGCGACGTATAGACAAAAATGCGATAGGGATCCCGGTCCCACGCCGGTTCGAAGCCAGAGCGCAGATATTCGAACTGCATGCGCTCGAGCACCGGATTGTCGAGAATACGACTGTCGTGCATGTAGTCGTGCAGCACCGCGCCGTGCCGGTCTTCTTCCGCCGTCCAGAGATTGGTCCATCGCGACCAGAACGAGTCGCTGCCGAGGTAGACAGCCAGTAGCCGATGGAAATGTGGGAGTCCTTCTTCGGTGAGCAGGTTGAGCGCGAGGGCCACGCGTCCGGGCAGGCTGATTCCCTTGGCCCGTTCGCGTAGCTGTCTGATATGTGCGTCCGGGTCGGTGTCGGGCGCAGGCGCCAGCAGCTCTGAGGGAAACCACAGGATGCGCTTGGATTCGTGCGCGATCATGAGTTCGTTGACATCGGGCTCGAGGTCGGCGAGCACTTCGACCTTGGCGAGCAAATCTGCGTCGGGGTTCTGCATTCCCGGAGGAGTTCGAGCGAGAAAGGAACGCGCGGCGTTCGACGTGAATCGCGCGCGACAATGCGGGAGAAGTACGAAAGATACCTTGCCGGACGCTGGCTTGCGCGACTGCCAAGGCGTAGATCGCACGCCGGTGATAATTTGTGCGGATGGCTGAGAAGACAAAAACCAAACCGAAGTACGATACCAAGCGCGCGTGGGCCGAGGCCCGGGCGCTCATCTGGGAGCACCGCAAGTCCGTTGGCATTGGCTTTGCCCTGATGCTGGTCAGTCGGGCGGCCAGTTTTGTGTTGCCGTTTGCGCCCAAGTACTTGATCGACGAGGTCGTGACGAAGGGCCGGACGGAGCTGCTCATCCCGATCGCCATGGCGGGCGGTGTTGCGACGCTGATCAACGCACTGACGTCGTACGCGCTCTCGCAGGTGGTGAGTGTTGCCGCGCAGCAAGCGATCGCCAAACTCCGTGAACAGGTGCAAGCGCATCTGGTGCGGTTGCCCGTCAGTTTTTTTGACAGCACGAAAACCGGTGTGCTGGTGTCGCGTGTCATGAACGACCCGGAAGGCATTCGCAACCTGGTCGGAACCGGCCTGATTCAGCTGGTGGGCGGTCTGGTGAGTGCGGTCGGTGCCATGGGGGTGCTGCTGTACCTGAACTGGCGGTTGACGACGGCCACCGTGGTCTTTCTGGCGGTCTTTGGCGCGGGCATGGCCATCGCGTTCCGTCGGCTTCGTCCCATTTTCCGCGAGCGGAGTGTGATCACCGCGGATGTGACGGGACGACTGGCCGAAACAATCGGCGGCATTCGTATTGTGAAGGTGTATACGGCCGAAGCCCGCGAGCAGGCGGTGTTCGCCGGCGGCGTGCAACAACTGTTTGTGAACATCGCGAAAACCATCACCGGTACTTCGGCTACGAGCGCCCTTTCCGTCGCCGTGATTGGTATGGTCAGTGTGCTGATGATTGTCATCGGTGGCCGCGACGTGCTGGCGGGGCGCATGACGACGGGTGACCTGTTCACCTTCGCGTTGTTCATCGGCGTGGTGACTGTCCCGTTGGTGCAGATCGCGAATATTGGTACGCAACTCACTGAAGCCTTTGCTGGCCTCGATCGCATTCGCGAATTGCGCGACATGCCAACGGAAGATCAGCAGGACGCAGGGAAGGCGCATGTGCCCGCGATTCAGGGCCACATCGCCTTCGAGAACGTCGTCTTCGAATACGAGCCAGGCGTGCCCGTACTCAAAGGGCTGTCCTTCGACGCGCCGGCCGGCACCACCACGGCGCTTGTCGGATCCAGTGGCTCGGGGAAGAGCACGCTGATCTCGCTCGTCATGGCGTTCGCCCGTCCGACGCACGGTCGGATCACGGTGGACGGCGCTGATCTTGATTCGCTCAAATTGCTCGAGTATCGATCGCAACTGGGCGTGGTGATGCAGGACAACTTTCTCTTTGACGGCACTGTCCGGGACAACATCGCGTTCACGCGACCAGCCGCCACCGACGATGAGGTGCGTGAGGTCGCGAAGATCGCGTATGTCGATGAGTTCGTATCGCGCTTTCCGGACGGCTACAACACAATTGTTGGCGAGCGTGGCGTGAAACTGTCGGGGGGACAACGTCAGCGCGTGGCGATTGCCCGGGCGATTCTCGCCAACCCACGCGTGCTGCTGCTCGACGAAGCCACGTCGTCGCTCGACAGCGAAAGCGAGTATCAGATTCAGGAAGGGTTGCGTCGGTTGCGTGCTGGTCGCACCACGTTTGTTATAGCGCACCGACTCTCGACGATCACCAGCGCGGACCAGATTCTGGTGCTCGAAAACGGCCTGATTATGGAGCGGGGCAACCACGATCAGCTGATTGCGCTTGATGGCCGCTATCGTGAGCTCTACGATCGGCAGCACAACATTGAGCGCAATCGGTTCATCAATCCCGGCGAGGATTTTTCCGCGACGCCAGACGACGTACGCGCCGAAGCGATGCGCGCGTCCGCGCGGACCGGGCGCTCGTTGTAAGTTCCGAGATCAGTGCACCACCCTCCTTCACGCCGGACCCGATTCTGACCGCCACACCGTCGTTTGCTTCGCTGCAGCTGCACGCGAGCCTGCATCAGGGTCTCAAAGACCTCGGCTTCGCCCGCCCGACTCCTATTCAGAGTGAGGCGATTCCGCCCGCGCTCGAGGGGCGTGACGTGCTCGCCTGCGCCATGACGGGGAGTGGCAAGACCTATGCGTTCTTGCTGCCGATCATGCATCAACTGCTCGCGAAGCCCCGTGGGGTAACGCGGGCGCTGGTTATCACGCCAACGAGGGAACTTGCGGCGCAGATTCTCGAGAGCCTCAATGACGTGGCCGTGCACACGCCGCTCACGGGTGCGGCCGTGTTTGGTGGTGTCGGAATGGGGCCGCAAGAGCATGCGTTCCGCACCGGCGTTGACGTGATGGTAGCCACACCGGGACGTTTGCTCGATCACTTTCGGTCGCCGTACGCGAAACTGGAGCAGCTCGAGTTTCTCGTGCTCGACGAAGCCGATCGCATGCTGGACATGGGATTCCTTCCCGAGATCAAGAAAATCCTGCGCCATCTGCCGCAGCGGAAACGACAGACGCTTTTTTTCAGCGCCACCATGCCAGCCCCGATCGCCGCGCTCACCAAGGAAATGCTCATCAATCCGGTGACGCTCAACTTGCAGCGCAAGGCAGCACCGGCGGTCGGCATTACGCAGGCGGTGTATCCGGTGTCTCAAGACCTCAAGAGCGCGTTGCTCGTTGAACTGCTCAAACGCGGCGACATGCCGCAAGCGCTGGTGTTCACCCGCACCAAGCATCGCGCCAATCGTCTTGCCTCGCAGTTGGTCGCGAACGGCATCAAGGCTGAGCGTATTCATGGCAATCGCTCGCAAGCACAGCGCACCCTGGCGCTCGCGGGCTTCAAGGACGGCATCTACCAGGCGCTTGTGGCCACTGACATCGCGGCACGCGGCATCGATGTGGAATCGCTCGGCCACGTCGTCAATTTTGATGTCCCGATGGCCGCCGAAGACTACATCCATCGCGTCGGACGTACGGCGCGTGCGGAACAGACTGGCGAAGCGTTCACGTTTGTGTCGCCGGAAGAAGAAGGCGACCTCAAACAGATTGAACGCGCCATCGGACGACAGTTGCCCCGCGTGACCGTGCCGGGGTTCGACTACGCCGCGCGTCCGCAAGCAAAGCTCGAAGTGCCGTTGGCCGAACGCATCGCCGAAATCAAGAAGAAGAAATCGGAAGATCGTGCACGCGCCGCCGCGAAACTCCAGCGTCGTGGCGCAGCGCAGTCGGCGGAAGCGTCGCGCAAGGCGGCGCCAAAGACCGCCGGTGCAGCACCGCGACGGGGTGGACGTGGTCGTGGTCCGAGTTCCGGAGGCGGTCGCCCGAGTGGCGGCAGTACCTCTCGAGGCTAATCAACGGCGATGGCTGAGTCGGCTCGATACGCGATTCCTGGCGCGCGTCATAGCGCCGAGTTGATGATCGAGCGGAGCCGGTTTCGTTGCACCATAGCTTCAGCGCAACGTGCCGAGGACGCGCAGGCGTTGATTCGCGCATGCAACGTGGAGTTCCCCGACGCATCGCATCACTGCTGGGCCTACGTGATCGGCCCACCCGGCACGACGGATCGCGTTGGCCTGAGCGACGACGGTGAACCGCAC
The DNA here is from genome assembly GCA_031372205.1 of Gemmatimonadaceae bacterium. GTDB lineage: Bacteria > Gemmatimonadota > Gemmatimonadetes > Gemmatimonadales > Gemmatimonadaceae > Gemmatimonas. The sequence continues at coordinate 9,181 of JANMKU010000010.1, forward strand.
GGCACCGCCGGCCGCCCCATGCTTACGGTGTTGCTGCACAGCGGTGTTGGCGATGTCGTGGCAGTCGTCACGCGGTGGTTCGGTGGCACCAAGCTTGGTACCGGTGGCCTGGTCAAGGCGTACAGCGCCGCGGTGCAGCACGCAATGGAGTCAATGCCACGCGCGAGTCGCGTCGACTACGCATATCTCGACGTGCGCACGTCCTATGCACACATCAGCGCACTGATGCAGCTGTGGCCGACGTTCGAAGTCGAAGTGCTCGTTGAGGAGTTCGCCGAAGACGTTCGCTTCGCCGTGCGGTTTCCTCGCGAACACGAAATGCCGCTTCGCCGGGCGCTGCTCGACGCAACGGGAGGACGAACCGTCTTGGGGACAACAACAGATGAACTGCGATTGAGAGAGGATAGAAACTGACTACGACAATCCCTCAATCGTCCCATCAGCGCGCAATCGCATCCCCTCGGCGGACGGCGTCTTCGAGAGTCCCGGCATGGTCATGATGTCACCCGCTTTCGCCACCACAAACCCAGCGCCCGCCGATCCGTACACCTCGTTCACGGTGATGCGAAACCCCTTGGGCACGCCAAGCTTCGTGGCATCGTCGCTGAGCGAATACTGTGTCTTCGCCATGCACACGGGTGTGTTCGCCAAGCCGATCGATTCCAGATAGTCGATGGAACGCTGTGCCGCTGGGAGGATGTCCACACCGTCCGCACCGTACACGCGCTTCGCGATCGTGTCGATCTTTTCGCGGATCGGAAGTTGCACATCGTACAGCGGCCGGAACGCTGCGGTCTTGCCGTCAAGAAGCGCCAGCACCTCACGCGCCAGTGCCTCGCCGCCCGCGCCGCCACGCGCCCACACTTCGCACAACGCAACGCGAACACCTGCGCGTGCCGTGTAGTCGGCCACCATCTGCAACTCCGCGTCACTGTCCGACGAGCGTCGGTTAATCGCAACCACCACCGGCAATCCAAACTGACGCATGTTGCCGATGTGATGCAGCAGATGTGGCAGACCGCGTTCCAGCGCGCCGAGATCCTCCACGTCGAGCACCGTCTTCTTGGCACCGCCCTGCAATTTGAGAGAACGAATCGTCGCGACCAGGACGGCGGCTTCCGGATTCAGTCCGCCGGCGCGGCATTTGATATGCAGAAACTTCTCCGCGCCCAAGTCGGAGCCGAAGCCGGCTTCAGTGACGACCACGTCGCCGAGGGCGAGCGCGGTTCTCGTCGCGACCAGACTGTTGCAGCCGTGCGCGATATTGCCGAACGGCCCCGCGTGCACCAAGGCCGGGCCGCCTTCGAGTGTCTGCACGAGGTTGGGACGTAGCGCGTCCTTGAGCAAGAGCGCCATCGCGCCGGTCGCCCGCAAGTCGCGTGCGCGCACGGGAGTTTTCGTGGTGCCACCCGTCGAGCCGACGATGATATGGCCAAGCCGTTCGACCAAATCCTCGGCGTTGGACGCGAGCGCGAGAATGGCCATAATCTCGCTCGCAGGGATAATCACCCAGCGCTCCTCACGCACCGTGCCGTTGCCGGTCCCGACGCCGATGATGGCGCTGCGGAGTGCGCGGTCGTTCATGTCGATCGTGCGCGGCCAGGTGATGCGCTTCGCGTCGAGCTGGAGCGCATTGCCGTGGTAGAGATGGTTGTCCATCATCGCCGATAGCAGCGAGTGCGCGCTCGAAATCGCGTGGAAGTCACCCGTGAAATGCAGATTGATGTCGTCCATCGGCAGCACCTGCGAGTAGCCGCCACCGGCCGCGCCCCCCTTCACACCAAAAACTGGGCCAAGACTCGGTTCACGCATGCACAGAATCGCGTCCGTGCCGAGACGTCGCAGTGCCTGTGTAAGTCCAACGCTCACGGTGCTTTTCCCTTCACCGGCGGGTGTCGGGTTGACGGCGGTCACGAGCACGAGTCGCCCTCGCGCCGGCCGCGATGCGAGTTCGAGCGGTAGCTTGGCCTTGAAGCGGCCGTACTGGTCGATGTCGTTCGGCGTCAGACCAAGATCAGCGGCAACGTCGACAATCGGGCGCATGCGCGCCTGCTGCGCGATCTCGATGTCGGACGGGACGGGCGTCTGCGCTGCGGACACGAGGAAACTCCGAAAAAGCGAAGGGGGTGCCGACGGGACGCGTCAGCGGACATGCCGTGTGGCGCGCCCGAGGCCACGGCGCGCGAGGAACTTGCCACGGGCGTACACGTTGCGCGAGTGCGACGCTGCCATACGCTGTTGCTGTGGTGCATGTTGGTGGATGGCGATAGACGAGTCTTCGCGGTGACCGGACGTCTCTCGGTGCAGCTGCTGCTGGCCGTGCTCGCGGCGTGCAGTAATCACGTCGACACGGAGCGCACGCCGGTTACTCGTGCTGCGGAACCAGTCGGACGTCCCGATCCGATCGTGGCCCAAGCGGCGGAGGTCACCTTGCGCGCGTGGCTCGATGCGTCGCGGGAGGGGTCACGCACTGCCGCCGCGCTCGACACCCTCGGCGCCTGTGATGACGGGGGCGGGTCGTATTTCCCGACCACGCTGCTCGCGAACTACGTGATCCTGCCCTTCGAATCGCGTGGTGACACGATTGTTGGACGCGCCGAAGTGGTGACCGTAGCAGAGCAGGACGTCGACCGACGGGCGACGAATCGCTTTGTCGCGCGCCAGCGGATTCGTCAGGACGTCCTTGAGTGGGATCTGATCCCTGTCGATGCACAGCACTGGGTGGTGTGCAACGGCCTGCGGTTCGGGTACCGCGGCGCCGATTCGCTCACCACCTGGCGCCCCGACAGCACGTCATACGCGACGGCGCGAGCGCTCGTCGATTCCATTGTCGCCGCGCGGCCTGAGTGATTGTCTCTGTCTTTGGTGCCTCGGGAAGGACTGGACGCGCCTTTGTTGCCGCGGCCAGCGCCGCCGGTATGCCGTTGCGATTGCACTACCGCTCCGCACCCGACGATATCGCACCTGATCGGTCTACTGTGGTGGTTGGTGCGCTCAAGGATCCCATCGTGGTGCGTGAGGTGCTACGTGGCGCCGACGCGGTAGTGATCCTGTTCGGACCGCGACCGAACACACGGGACAATATTTTCTGCGCGAAGGCCACGCGCGCCATCCTCGACGGTATGCGTACGCAGTCACCGCAGCGCGTCCTCTGTGTCACCGGTGCGATGATGGGCACGCTCTCGCAGAACCTGTCGCTGCGGATGCGGATGACGGCGCTCTGGCAGCGACGAACGGGCAACGAAGAGCTGACCGACGATCGCGCCGAACAGGAACGCCTCTTGCGCAGCAGTCGATTCGAGTGGACCGTCGTCAAGCCGCCCACGCTCACCGATTCCACGGCGCCGGAGCAGGTCAACGCCGCGTCGGATCTCAAGGTGGGGCCTGATAGTCAGATTGCCCGTCTCTCGTTAGCGCAGTCACTGCTCAGCGAACTGAGCGAGCGTCGCTTTGTGCACAAGGACATGTACCTGCGCGCAACGGGTCCCTATCGTTCCTGAGCGCCGTTCCACGCCGTTCGACCACTTCACGCCGTCCGACCACTTCACCCAGAGAATCCCGATGGCCGACGTACGCAAGCAGGTGTGGGACGATATCCCCATGGACCAACTGTCGCCGCTGATCGGACGCAAGCTGGTCACCGCGGAGCGCATGATGCTGGCGCAGGTGTTTCTCACCCGCGGGGCCATCGTCCCAGCTCACGATCACCACAACGAGCAGCTGACGTACATTCTGAGTGGCGCCCTGCGTTTCTGGATTGGTGCGCATGCCGATGCACCTGGTGACACGTTCGTCGATGTCCATGCCGGCGAAGTGCTGGTCATCCCGAGCGGCATTCGACATCGGGCCGAAGCGTTGGAAGACACGCTCGATGTCGACGTCTTTGACCCGCCGCGTCAGGACTGGCTCGACGGCAGCGATGCGTACCTGCGAGGAACCAAGTAGTGGATCTCGGACTCAAGGGAAAAGTCGCACTGGTCTGCGGTGCGAGTCGCGGTATCGCCTACGCCACCGCGGAGGAATTCGCGCGTGAAGGCGCCTCGCTCGCCATCTGCTCGCGTGATGCCGAATCGCTCGGCCGCGCCACCACACGGCTCACCGCGCTCGGCGTCCCGGTGTTTGCTGTTGTCGCTGACTTGAGCACCGCCGACGGTTTGACGCGGGTCATTGATGGCGTCATGTCGCACTACCAACGCGTGGATATCCTCATCACGAACACCGGCGGCCCGCCTACTGGCACGGCCATGGGTCACGAATGGCCCGCGTGGGAGCAGGCCACGAATTTGCTGTTGCGCAGTGTGGTGGAATTGACGCGCGCCTTTGTGCCGGGCATGCGAGAACGGCGCTGGGGGCGAGTGATCGCGATTACATCCAAGGCCGTCAAGTATCCGGTGAACGCGTTGGTGTTGAGCAATAGTCTGCGCGCCGCCGTCACCGGATATCTGCGCACGTTGGCGACGGAAGTTGGTGTCGATGGCGTCACCGTCAACACGGTGCTGCCGGGATTGACCGACACGGAACGACTCGGCGATCTCGCTGCGGCGACAACAGCGAGGACCGGTGCGACGCGCGAGGCGGTGTACGATGGTTGGCGTGCGGGTATTCCCACCAAGCGACTGGGGCGCCCGGATGAATTGGCCGCCATGATCGCGTTTCTTTCGTCCGATCGCGCGGGTTTCGTCAACGGGCAAGCCATCTGTGTTGATGGCGGTGAAGTCGGCTCCCTGCTGTAGTTCCTCACACACTCCCACGCGCACAGAATCATATGACCATTCCCGAGACCCAGTGGATCTGGAAGAACGGTTCGTTCATTCCATTCGCAGACGCGCACGTACACATCCTGAGCCACTCGGTGCAGTTCGGCTCCGCCGCCTTCGAAGGGATTCGCTGCTATAGCACGCCCAAGGGCTCGGCGATCTTCCGGCTGCGTGAACATCTGCAGCGGCTCGTGCACTCGTGCCACATTTATCGCACCGAGGTGCCGTACACAATCGATGAATTGATTGAGGCCTGCCGCGCGGTCGTCGTCAAGAACGACCTCAAGGCCTGCTACATTCGCCCCATGGTTGTGCGCGGGCTTGGCGCCATCAGCATGGTACCGTTCGACAGTCCAATCGAAACGTATGTACCCTGCTGGCCGTGGGGTGCGTATCTCGGCGAAGAGGCGCTGGCCGCCGGTGTGGATGCGTGCGTGTCCACATGGCATCGCATGGCGCCGAATACGGTACCGTCCTTGGCCAAGATCGCCGGCAACTATCTAAGTGGACAGCTCATCAAGATGGAAGCGATGGCCAACGGCTACTCCGAGGGGATCGGCCTTGGACCGGGCGGCATGGTGAGCGAAGGCGCTGGGCAAAACGTGTTTCTCGTGCAGAACGGTGCACTGGTCACGACGCCACTCGACGGTACAGTGCTTGGCGGCATCACGCGGACCAGCATCATCAGCATTGCCGAGCGTGAGGGCATTCCCGTACACGAATTGGCGATTCCGCGCGAGATGCTCTACACCGCCGACGAACTATTCTTCACGGGCACCGCCGTAGAGATCACGCCGGTGCGCAGTGTGGACCGTATTCGGGTTGGCGCGGGCAAGCCCGGTCCCGTCACGTTGCGTGTGCAGAAAGCGTTTCTGGATATCGTGCATGGTCGCGCCGAGGAC
>JANMKU010000028.1:0-5610 GCA_031372205.1 Gemmatimonadaceae bacterium
CGCCGAAATGCGCGCGACGATGCCGGCGGCTCGTCCACTTCACTCGCCAAGGTCGCCTTCTCGAGATGGGAGACGTCAGCGAGGCGGGCGAGATACAGTTCGCGCGTAAGCGGGTCGCGCGCGGCACGAATCGTCGGCAACAACTTGTCAATCGCCAAGCGCAGCTTGCGAAGATTCGAGAACCATCCCAAACGTTCGAGGACTTGCAACTGACGGTCGAAGACGTCGATCGCCTGCGCGAGGAGTATTTCCAGTCCACTGCGTCCATGTGTCCGGACAAACGAGTCGGGATCTTCGCCAGTCGGGAGCGAGACCACACGCACCGTCGCGCGGTGGCGCAACAACTCCTTGCCTGAACGGAAGGTTGCTTTCTGGCCCGCATCATCGCTGTCGTACAACAAGAATATTTCTGTGGCGTAGCGCACCAGCAACTCCGCTTGTTCCTCGGTGAGCGCTGTGCCCAACGGGGCCACGACTTCCTCAACGCCCGCCACGGCCAGCCGAATCACGTCGAGGTATCCTTCGACGACAATGGCGCGACTGTTTCGCCGCATGGCATTTTTTGCGGCGTAAAGCCCGTACAACGTCGCCCGCTTCTGAAAGACCGCTGATTCGCCGCTGTTCAGATACTTCGGCGTGTCGTCCCCGAGCGCACGTCCGCCGAACGCGACGTGATGCCCGAGTTCATCAACGATCGGAAACATGATTCGGCCGAAGAAGCGCTGGCGGGGCTCCGTCTCACCGTCACGCACCACTAGCAGGCCCGCTTCGATCAATCGCGCGTCGTCAAAACCGAGGCCGTGGAGGTACCGTCGCAATGACTGCGCGTCCCGCGGTGCAAAACCAATGGCAAAACGCGCACACGTACTCTCGTCGATGCCCCGACCATGCAGATACTGGCGTGCATCGCGACCAATCGCCTCATGGACCAATTGCGCCCGATACCACTCGGTCGCCGTGGACAGCACCTCCCAGTTGCGTTCGTTTGGATCTGGTGCACTGAGCCGCGACGGCGTGTCCACGACGTCGATGCCGACCCGCTCGCCGATCAGTTTGATCGCGCCTGGAAAATCCAGCCCAAGACGCTTCCGAACGAAGGTGAAGACATCACCGCTCTCCTGACAGACAAAGCAGTGGTAGCTGCCGCGCTTCTGCGACACCGCGAAGTTCGGTTTGGAGCCGCCATGGAACGGACACGCTCCCCGATAGTCCGCGCCGCTGCGCCGGAGCGGCACATATTCGCCGATGATTTGCACAATGTCGGCCGCAGAGCGCACCCGCTCCACCGTTTCATCCGAGATCATCGGACGCGACTACGAACCGTGCGTTTCACGTGCATCGATGACGCGAGCGGCTTGTCGTCATCAGGTCAACTCAGCGACCGTCACGCCAGCGCCACCTTCGTTCCATGCACCAAGGCGAAACGCGCTCACCCGCGTGTCTTTCTTGAGCATCTCGCCGACGCGCGCGCGCAGCGCGCCAGTGCCCTTGCCGTGAATGATGCGCAATTCGCGCATGTCCGTACGGACCGCGGTATCCAGCGCCTGCAGCACGAGTTCGTCGACTTCGTCGGCGCGCGCGCCACGCACGTCAATTTCACGAAGCGGTTCCGCGTCCGGTACACTCCCGGACAGGGACACACGGAACGCTGGCGGGGGTGGTGCGGCGGTGCGTGTGAGGGCGCTGAGGGCAACAGACATCGTCACAGATCCGACCGCGACGCGCGCCTCGTCACCCCGCACGAGAAGAATGCGTCCGACCTTTCCGCCCAGCGAGTCAACGATCACATCATCGCCTGGGCCGAGTGGGGCTGTCACGCGCTCCGATGCGGATCGAGCGCGTCGATTCACATTCGTCGGTACCACGGCCGCACCAGACCGCTCCGTGAGCGACTTCGCCGCCGCGCGATCTCGTTCGCGAAGTTCAATGTTCAGCACACGCTGCACGGCCGCACCCTGCGCCGCAGCCGCCTCCTCAACAGCGCGGCGCGCCGCCCGCGCCGATTCCTCGGACGCTTCCGCGTTGCTCGCGAACGTTGCCCGCACCTCGGCGATTGCGCGTTCAACCTCGGCGCGTGCCTCGAGCAGATACTTGCGCGCATCCTGGCGCGCCGTGCGCTCAATGTCGCGTTCGCGCTCACGCACTTTAAGCTCACGATCTGCGACCGTCGCGACACGTGATCGGACCTTCCCCTGTTCGATCTCCGCCAATCGTTCGCGATCGGTGAGGCGTGCATCACGCGTTTCGATGTCGGCCAGGAGCATGGCCAGGTCACGTTCACCCGTTGGCAATCGTTCTTCGGCGCGTTGAAGTACATCCTCCGGCAAGCGGAGCCGGCGCGCAATGCTAATGCCGTAACTTCGGCCAGGCACGCCTTTCAGCAGGCGATACGTGGGTGCCAGCGCAACCGCGTCGAACTGCAGTGATGCATTGACCACGCCCGGTACCTCGGTGGCCAACAGTTTCAGCTGGCCGAGATGCGTCGTCGCCAGCGTGAGCGTGCCGCGACGCGTTAGCGTCTCCAAGATCGAACCGCCCAGCGCCGCTCCCTCAGCCGGATCGGTACCCGAGCCGAGTTCGTCAACGAGCGCCAGCGAATCGGATGTGGCGTGACGAAGGATCTCCCCGAGGTTCTTGACGTGCGCGCTGAACGTGGAGAGGCTGGCCTCAATGCTCTGCTCGTCGCCAACGTCGGCGAACACGTCATCGAATACGGGCAGCCGACTGGTTGGACCAATGGGCGCGGGGATTCCCGCTTGCGCCATCATCGTGAGCAGACCCAACGCCTTAAGCAACACCGTCTTTCCGCCCGTGTTTGGTCCGGACACCAACAGCGTGCGCTCCGACGCGTCGAGCGAGAGATCGAATGGCACGACCGCGGTGCCGCTCGCCAACAGCAGCGGATGTCGCCCGTGCACGATGGCGAATCCAGCGGATGATGCGCAAAACGACGAGGAGGCGCAGGCATTGTCAATCGCATAGCGGGCGCGCGCGTACAGCGCATCGAGTGCAACGAGCACGACGAATGCATCACTCATGGCTTCATGATGCGGTCGCAGCGACTCCGTCAGCTCCTGCAACACGCGATCGACTTCGCGCTGCTCTTCGAACTCCAGTTCGCGCAGGCGATTACCGAACTCGACGGCCGCAGGCGGTTCAACGAAAATCGTTTCTCCCGTGCCGGAGCTATCGTGCACGATGCCGCCGACGTATCCACGCGCACCGCGGCGCATTGGCATGACCCAGCGGCCGTTGCGCACGGTAACCGAGAGGTCGCTGACCTGATGGTGAGGCTCAAGTTTGCGCATCTCACGCTCAAGGAGACGCACAAGCTCGCCCTCAGCCTGTCGCAGCTCCCGTCGCACACGTCGCAGGTTTGGCGACGCATCATCGCGAATCGAACCGTCGTCAGCGATCGCGCGAGCGATGGCCTCTTCGTTAGTGCGCAGATCGATCAGCCGACTCACCAAGGCCGACAGAAATGCCACGACGACACCGGACCGACGAGGATCGCGGAGCGTTTCTTTGGAACGACGTGACGAGCGCAGGAGTGTCGCGCCCTGCAGTAACTCTGCCGCTGACCAACTGAGCGCGCCAATGCGGAGTCGCTTGAGGGCGGCGGCGAGATCTGGAATGGGTTCCGCGGGCCATCCGGCATCTGAGCTCACGAGCGCGCGAACCGCGTCGACTCGTGCATGCTCGGCTTCGATCCAGCTCCGATCGGCGCTGGGATGCAGCAAGCGCACGGCCGCGGCTCCCGGCGCCGTGTGCGCGCAGCCCGCCACGTGGGCCAAAAGACGCGAATACTCCAGAATGGCCAGTGCGTGCGCGTTCATGTGCCTATAACTGAGAACCCGGCCCGGCGTGAGCACGGGTCCGGGTTCACCTGTACGTCGTCGTGGTCAGCCGTATCTGGAGCGCAACCGCTCAAGCAGCAACGAGCTGCCAGCGGTCAGACCGAGACTCAACCCTGCCGGGTACGCCGATTCTTTCGGACAGCCGCGTTCATCTTGCGCTTGCGACGTTCGGACGGCTTTTCGTAGTGGCGATGCTTTCGCAGGTCAGAGAGAATGCCGGCCTTTTCACACTTCTTCTTGAAGCGCTTCAGGGCCCGCTCGAAATTCTCGTCCTCGTGGATGATGACTTCGGACAAACTCGACCTCTCCATGGGTCCCGTTCACTGTGTCGGCGGCCTGCCGAACGAACAACGAAGGGAAACGCGGCCCACGCGAGCGCATACGGCAGGAGGAGCCGAGCGCTTGGCGCGACCTAAGTAATGGGACGACAGCCCTGCATCTTACCCACGATCGAGCGGCGGGTCAAGGCACGATTGCTCCTATCCCGGTGGCCAGCCCATGAATCGCCCGCCGAGCACATGCATGTGCAAGTGAGGTACGGTCTGACCGCCGTTGAGACCAGTGTTCGTGACGATGCGAAAGCCCTCTGCCGCGAGTCCTTCAGCGCGAGCGACCTCCGAGGCGAGAGCCGTCAAGGCGCCCAGCTCTATCAAATCGGAGCCATCAAGCACGGAGCCAAGGTGCCGCCTCGGAACGATGAGCACATGCACGGGCGCTTGCGGGTGAATGTCGCGAAAGGCCACGGCATACTCGTTTTGCGCCACCATTGGAACCGCAATCTCACCGGCGGCGATTCGACAGAACAGACAGTGATCATTCATCGCGTAGTTCCTCAGAGATTGGGGACGAGCGGGCGATCGCCAACGCCGCCATCCCCGCTGTTTCGAAACGCAGAATGGTCGACCCAAGCCGCACCCGAGAGAATCCCCCGGCCTCAAGCGCACTCATCTCGTCGGCCTCAATACCACCCTCGGGACCGACCGCGATGACAAGCGGAGCGGCGAACGCGTGCGAACGACCAATCATCGGCGCACCCCCCGGGTCAAGCACCATCCGGTCGCCCCGAGGCGCGGCAACAAGGGCCCGTTCCAGTGTGGCCTCGGGGTAGAGCTGTGGCATCCACGCCCCTTCAGATTGCGCGAGTGCCCCTTCCATGCGCCCCCGTACCTTGGACTGAAAGGTCGCGCCCTCGCCACGAGGCGACACACTACGCGAACGTCGCCACCACACCGGTCGCCAACTGGTCAGGCCGAGTTCGCAGCACTTCTCGGCCAGCCACAACATGCGGTCCCGATCGGCAACCGGCACCAACAAGTGAACAGGGGGCGGCGGGTCCAGCCGAACGGTTTCGTCAATTTCCACGACGGCCTGCGACTTGGTGAGCCGAATGATTCGACCTGCACCCACGCCTCCCTGCCCGTCGCGCAACCCTACCATCGCGCCGGCGTTCAGGTGCAGCACACGCATATGCCGACTCGCTTGATCGTCCAGCACACACTGCGTGCCGGGCGACAGCAGCTCTGACGTCACGAACGTCGGACGCCCTGCGGCTACACCCGGGCGATCGACGCTGACCACCAGATGTCTTCTCCGTCTTCGTGCAGGACACGCCAACCCGTACGTGTGAACTCAGCGGTCATCGTTTCCCGCTCTTCCTGCAAGATTCCACTGAGAATGGCCGCGCCGTCGGTCGTGAGTGCAGCGGCGATCAGGGGCAACAAGTCAATCAGCACCGACGAGATGATGTTCGCCA
>JANMKU010000054.1:0-14383 GCA_031372205.1 Gemmatimonadaceae bacterium
GCACCGCACTGCGCGCCACCGAATGCAGCATCGACGCGATCGACCAGAGACCGACGAAGAGCATGAAGCCCACACGCGTCCCGACACGATCGAGAATCTTGCCCGACAGTCCCTGTGAGATTGTGTACGCGAGAAGAAACGTCGTCACCACACGCGAATAGTCGACGTTCGTCATGTGGAACTCGGCCATGATGGTCGGCGCCAGCACGGACAGGGTCATCCGATCGATGTAGTTGATGATCGTGAGCAGACAAATCATGCCCATGATCCACCAACGCAACCCGCGGATGGGCCGGGTCATGGTCAGGCGCGCGCCGTCAGAAAGTCATCGCGCGCCGGCGTGAAGCTGTCGAGCAGCGTGCCCGGCTCAAGCGCCACCACACTATGGGGCACGTTTGCGAGCGCAAGAAAACAGTCGCCGGCAACGAGGGTTCGGGTGACATCGCCAAGCTGGACGCGGAATCGTCCTTCGGCCACCCACGTGATCTGACGATGCGGATGATGGTGCAACGCGCCGATGGCGCCGTCGGCGAATTCGACGCGCACCAACATCAGATCAGCGGAGTGCGCAAGAATTTGTCGACGCACGCCGACACCGACGGATTCCCAGGGTGTCTCCGCATGCAACACGAACGGCTCATCGCGCTTGGTGCCGCGCGCTGCGGTGAGATCAGACAAAGTAGATCCCGCCGTTGATTTCGACGGAGTCGCCCGTCACGTAGGCCGCCGCATCCGAGGCAAGGAAGAGGATCGCGTTCGCCACGTCTTCGGCCGTGCCCTCTCGGCCAACGGAGGTACGCGCCGCAACGGCCTGCCGTACTTCAGGCTTGGTGAACGTGTCGTGAAACGTCGTATCAATCATCCCTGGTGACACGCAATTCACTCGAATGCGACGGGACGCGAGTTCCTTCGACAGGCCCCGCGTGAACGTCAACACCGCACCCTTGGCCGCCGAATACGCCAGCGCTCCAGCGCCACCGCCGTCGCGCGCGGCGAGCGAGGAGAGATTGACAATGGCGCCACCGTTGGGCATGAAGGGCAGCACGGCCTGCGTCACGAGAAAAACACTCGTCAGGTTCAGATCGACAACATGACGCCAGAAATCCGCGTCCATCTCGCTCATTGTTTTCCGCGCCACGAGTCCACCGACGTTGTTGACGAGGACATCAATGCGATCACCAAACGCGGCGCGCGCACTGGTGATCAGGCGCGTCACGTCGGAGTGGTTGGTGACGTCCGCTTGCACAGCGATCGCTCGATGACCGGCAGCCGTCAGTTCAACGACCAAGGCGTCGGCACTGACTGCGCTCTCGCGGTAGTTGACCACGACCGCAGCTCCCGCGTGCGCCAGCGCTCGCGCGGTCGCACGACCGATATCGCGACCGCCGCCCGTTATAAGTGCGACCTTCCCGCTCAGATCGATCTGCATATCGTGTCGCGTGTCCGTTCAAAGAGAGAAAGTACAATCACCGCGATGCCGTCACACCACGGACCGCGAAGTTTCCAGTCCACTCCCACGTCTGTCCCGCTGCCGACAACCGATGCACAGCCGTCGCGGACGCAGATTCATTCGTGACCATCACCGTCCACTGCACCCCGCCCTCGCCCACGATCTCGACCACCGACCCCTGCGCGGTGCTCGCGAGGACGCGCACGTCACGAATGCGTGGGCGTGCCTGCTCAGAGCGTTCCTGCGGTTCGCTGAAGAAGCCGTGCGGCTCGATCACCGACGCGAAGAGATGGTCCGCCGCACGGCGACGCAATAGCAACATCGGCTCGGCGATGAGATTGAAATTGGGATCTCCTGCACCGGTGCGTGCGAGCACGAGTTGCGTGCCCGGTGCGGCGGACGACGTCACCGAGTAGTAGCGACTGCCATCAAGCCACGTGACCTGGACGACGCTGTCGGTGCGACCGGACGCTTCGCGCCACAGGTGCTGGTAGCCCGACGCGCTTCCCAACGGCTCCATTATGCGCGTTGCGGCCTCGTACTTCACGTTCGACGCAATCAGTTGCCCGCGGAAATGCAGCGGCCAGTCATAGCTGTGCATGGTGCCACTTCCAAGTCGGAAGAGATCTACAACCACCGGATACGGGAGGCGGACGTCGCGCACCAGCAGCATGGTCCGCTGCATCGCGACCCCCGCATAGTGGCGGTCGGTGCGCGCACTCATCACCTGCACCGTCGGCGATCCACCCTCGAAGAAGTGTCGTTCGGGCCACGCGCGTTCGTCGATCTTTTCGTCGCCGTTGTTCTGGCTTCGCTCGTCGACGACCACGGTATTGTGCGCAATCGTCTGCATCGCGTATGTATCGTTCTCCGGCAGATAGCGGCCGCCGAACTTTGGTTCGATGTTGATCCATCGGCTGAACCCGTAGTCCGGCACCACTTCGTGTCCCGCATCGAAGAAGCTGAAGTGCAGCTTGTCGAAATGACCGTGCCCTTCACCGTGCACACCATATTTCATCAACAGCATGGTCGCATCACGGCCGGTCCCGCTGCGCAAAATCCCAAGTCCCCCGCGCTTTCCATCGAAGCCATCCGTGAACTCCAGGCTGCCGTAGTCCATCACGGGCGCGACAGGCCGCGCGGCGAGATCACGTGCGATGGCGAGGCCAGCACCGTTCAGGATGACACGATTCTGCATGGCAGCGCCGGCGAGCAAATTCCGGTTAGCGCCGTACCGCGCGTACGCGACATCCAGTGCCAACACCACCTCAGGCGCGTCGATCGCCATCGTGCGCGATGCATCGTTGATGGGTGGGAAGACCCCATTCGGGAATGCCGTCCCGACGGCCGCGCGCAACGCCTTCTTGAGGATGCTGTCGCGATACGCAAAGATACGAACCTCCGGACGCGCACGCTCCACTGCCTCCGCGAACTGAAAGAAGGGAAGCAAGGCGTAGCGAATGTAGTATGGCCCTTCCATGTAGTAGCCGTCCGGCGAGAAGAGCTCGTCGAGCTGCCGCAGAAAGCCGCCGCGCCGATCACCCTTGGTGCCGTATAACGCCCGGTTGACGTAGCTCGTGTCGCCAATGACCAATCCCAACATGCCGACAGACGCCGCGGACCACGTGCCGTGATTGTGGATGCGATCAAACTCCTTTGCTTGCGTGACGGACAGCCAGTCGGCCATCGGACGCAGCACCGCCGTCTCAATGCGTGCGCGCTCGGCCACCGTCAACGTGTTGTAGACACAGTCGTAGGCAATCGCGACTCCAACCAACCAGTTCGCTTCGTTCAGCGATTGATGGAACAGCTTGCCCGGTGCCTGATTCTTCGCCAGCGGATGCGCGCCAAGCGTCGGGTAGAGCACCGCATATTGCATGAGGACGTCTCGCACCCAGCGGGCATAGCGCGCTTCACCGGTAATGCTGTAGAGCACGCCCGCCGCCTGCATGTCGCGATAGTTCTGTTTGTGCTTCTCGTGCGCGTAGCCGCCGGCCTCTCCGGGCGTCGGCGTCTCAATCGGTGCGGCGAGCGCGCGTTCCACCAAGACCCGCGTCTCGGTCAACGTGCTGGCCATCAGCGGATACTTCGGTCCCGTCGCACGCACGGCCGATGCTTCCACGGCACTCAGGAAGATGCGCGGGTGCACTCCAACTGCGCCGCGCGCCGCTCGCGTGTCCTGCGCGCCAAGCGCGGAGTCGGCCGACGCGATCGTACAGCACGTCGCGGACATCGCCAAAACCCGTCGTGCACTCGCGACTCGCGTCACGGACGCCCCGTCGTCGTCGCAAACAACAGCAGCGACACGTCTTTCGCCGTATCGACCTTCGGCAATCGCGCGATCACGGCGTCGTATTTCGTATCGCCCAACGCCATGCGCGCCTTGCGAAAAACCTCGAGTAGGTAATCGCTGCGGACCGGTTCTATCTGCGTGTCGGGCCACTCCTGCTGCCGATCGACGAACGGCGCCATGCGGTCGATCGCCGCAGCAATACTGCCGCCGGTGGGCGCTTGATAGCTCCAAAGATCGATGCCAAGATATCGACCCATTTCCGCAAGACGGGAGAGCGCCAACACGTTGAACGCGCTGTAATGCAGACTCTTCGTGCGCTCAAGTTCGAGCGGCTGCCGTCCGTCTGCTTGCACCTGCCAGCCGATGCGCGCCCGCGCGTCACTGACGACCGTGCGCGCCAGTACGGTGTCGCCAGCGAATAGCGCGAACGCGGCAGTTTGGGCAGCGAACCACGAGCCATGATTGTTCTTTGCCGCGCGCTCTGTCTGCCCGTTGGGACTGGTCTGCAACCATGCCAAATAGCTGGCGAACCAGACGCGCAGGGCACGTCGATCTCCATCGGGCAGCACGGCCGACTGTTCGAGTAGCGCAATCGCATCGACCACGTCAAGCAATCCACGGGAGTCGATAATCCCCGAGCCGCGTTCCTTGTCATTGCCTCGCACGAGCTGTGCGTAGCGCAGGTGCGGCGTCATGCGGGTCGCGGAGTCGAGGAACCATGTACGGAGCTGTGTCGCCGCGCGTTCCGCATACTTCGCCTCGCCGGTGTACCACCACGCTAGCGTCATCGTCATCACGCGATCACTCATGGTGGTAATGCGCGGAGCGTCCAGGTCACGCTTGCTTTCTGGATTCGTTACGCCGTCGCGACGGATGTACGGGAGCCCGTCTGGCTTGGACGGATCCGGCCACCAATATGGACTCAAGCTGTAGTAGTCGTGCGGGTCATTGCTGGGCGGTATCATCGTGCGCTTGTCCGTCACCGCAAGCAAGGGAGCAGCAACCGCTTTGTCGGCGTCGCGCCGCAACTGCGCGACTGCGGGGCGCAAATTCGCATCACCAGCGAGCACTCGACGACGCACGTTCACCAGTACGTCCCCACGCAGCATCAAGGTTGCCGGACCCGAGGCTTCCATACGCGACGACGCAACACGCTGCGCGTGCGCCATTATCGCTGCCGTCAGTCCCACCGCGACACAGGCCAATCGCAACTTCCAGCGCACGCGCATCACCAGCCCGGGTTCTGCTTGCCAGCGAGTTTCGGATTCAACTCGATCGCGCGCTGCGGGATCGGGTAGAGTTTCCACTTATCGTTGATCGGCGCCGAATTGAGTTTTGGCACCAGACTGGTGAACGACGTCTTGTTGATGCCAACACCCGTGGACCCCGTCAGCGCCATGTTGTCCTCGACGCGCTTCTTTGCCCAGGCCCAGTTGCGGCGGCTGTCGAACACGCCATGCCCTTCTGCCGCAAACTCGAAACGCCGTTGAATGAAAACACTATCCTTGAACGGCGCGGCCACCAGTCCACTAACGAGGGCCGGTACCTGCGCGCGCGCACGCACCGCATTCACCGCGGCATACGCTTCGGCGGTCGGCCCCGCTGTTGCGTTCACCGCTTCGGCGAGCATGAGCTGGACATCAGCATAGCGCAGCAACACGTAGTCGATTCCCTCCGCACCGCCAACCGCGCCAAGGTCAAGATACTTTCGGGGCACCGGGCCGCCCGTTTGTCCGCCGTACGCGTCGTTGAGCGCCGCGCGATCCGCCGTGGCGGTTGGCAGCGTGAGTGGGAAGGTCACCGTCTTTCCGTCTTGCACAAACGAGAGCAACCAAGTCTGTGCGCGTCGCACGTCCGTCGGCGCGTACGACTGCAGGAAGGGCCATTCTACCGAGAAGTGCGTAAGGGCGCCCGGAAACACCGCCGAGCCAGCGCGCGGCAGTGGCGCAAACCACGTACTGAGCCGTCCACCTGCGCCGTCGACGCGAATATGTTGCAGCGAGAAGATGGTCTCCTTGCTCTTTTCGTTGGTACCGTCGAACAGGCTCCCATAGTTCGCGTCGAGCGCGTATTCGTTCGATGCGATCACCTGACGCAGCAGGTCGGCCGCTTGCGTGTAATTCGTGGTCGGCCCTGCTCCCGTTGCCGCTGCCTGTATTAGCGCTTTGGCCAGCATAGTACGCGCGGCGCCGCGCGTGGCCCGACCATAGTCGTTGACGCTTTGCGCCGAACGTTCCGGCAATACTGCCGCCGCTTCCGTCAGGTCCCTGACGATCTGCAAGTAGACAGAGTCAGCGGAACTGCGTGGCGTCGTCAAGTCGTCGAGCGACGTGGTCTCACTAAGTCGAATCGGAACACCACCAAATAGCCCGACGAGGTTGTAGTAGTGCAGCGCGCGCAGGAACTTCGCCTCGCCAACCAACCGCTTACGCAGCACCGTGTCCATCGGCACGGCTGGCACACGTTCAATGACCGAGTTGGCCCGATTGATACCGGCATAGGCCGACTGCCACACGGTCTGCAGGTACGGATGGGCGGGCGTCATGATCGTGCTGTAGTTGTCGTACAGACTGCGCTCATTGCCTGCGCTGAGCCGGTTCGTCACGACCTCCGTGGGGTACTCGACGATCATGAAGAAGTTGCGGCCGTAGTATCCGTCGTTCGACAGCGGTGACGGCAGCGAGACGAAGGACGCATACGCCGCGTTGGTCGCCGCGATCGCATCACCCGCATTCGAGTAGAAGATCGACGGGCCCACAAAGTCGATGGGTGTTTCCGTCAAAAACTTGTCGCTGCAGGCCGTAAGGGCGACACACGTCAGCGCCGCCAGAGTCAGGGATCGGTTCATCACGTGCTCCTGTTAGTAGCCGACGGTGAGGCCAAGCGTGAACGTGCGCGCGAGGGGATAGGCGCCGATATCGACGCCGCGATTTGCTGTACCAACACCACCGCTACTGACATCCGGATTAAACCCATTGTATTGCGTCCACGTGATGAGATTCGCTCCCGTGACGTACAACCGGGCTGACGCGAAACCACGCGCCGTCACCAACCGCTCCGGCAGGCTCCAGCTCAGGGTCAGCGACCGCAGACGTACGAACGAGCCGTCTTCCAACAGGTCCGACGTGTAGTTGTTGACGCCAACCTGGTTGGGATTCTCTCCGATCGCCGGAAAGTGTCCGTCTGGGTTGGTCGCGGTCCAGCGATCGTAGTAGCGGTCCGCTTGCACGTTCGAGCGCGGGCTCACTTCACTGCGGAGCCGGTTCACGTTGAGCACCTTGTTGCCGCGTACCCCCTGCAACAAACCCGTCAGCTCCAGATTGCGGAACGAGAACGTGTTAGTGAGACCGAACGTGAAATTTGGTGTCGGATCGCCAATATCGGTGCGATCATCGAGCGTAATCTTGCCGTCCGGTGTCATCACCAGGTTGCCCGCCGAGTCTCGGCCAGCCACGTCGCGGATTTTCAGTTCACCCGGTCGGCTGCGTCGTCCGCTTGCAAAGTTGAGCGTGGTGAACGCCGCAGAGTCGGCCGCGTCGCGAATCACGCCGTCGCTGATGAAGCCATAGAACGTGCCGATCGGCTTTCCAGCAATGATGCGGGAACCAGGGAGGTTAAAGTCCTGCGTGATGAACGCCGCTTGCAGTTCAGCGATGCCACCGAGGTCGACCACCCGATTGCGATTGCGCGCGAAGTTGGCCGCGGTGCGCCAGCCAAGGCCCTTGGCTGACGGGCGAAGTATCTGCGTACCAACATCAATCTCGAGACCACTATTGCTGATCGATCCAAGATTCTGTAGCGCCGTGGCGAATCCGGTCTCGAGGGGCAGCTGCACCGTCAACAGCAAATCCTTCGTCGTCTTCTTGTACGCGTCCACCGTGACGGTGATACGATCGAACAATCCAAGGTCGACGCCGCCGTTGCGCTCGGTGGTGGTCTCCCACGTCAGCCTGTCGTTGGACACCGCGAACGGGTAATAGCCCGGTACGAGTGCGCCGTTGAAGCTGTAGTTCTGGTCGGCCAGGCGTGCGAGTGAGTTGTAGGGGCGAATCGATGGATTGCCCACAGTACCGGTCGATGCGCGAAACTTGAGGTCGCTGATGAATGACATTTTCTTCACGAACCCTTCGTCGGACGCGCGCCACGCCAATGCCGCCGACGGAAATACACCCCACTTCTTTCCTGCACCAAAGCGAGACGAGCCGTCGCGCCGTGCCGTCAGTGTCAGCAGGTAGCGGTCGGCCAGCGCATAGTTGACGCGTCCGAGATACGACATCAGCGTCCACACCTGCCGACGCGACGAGATGGATGGTCCACCAGCCTGTGTGCCAGCGCCGATGTTGTTGTATCCGTTCACGTCGCTCACGAACTGCGTGTTGCTCTCCGTATCATTGATCTGATCCTGACGCTGCCGCGTAAACCCGCCGAGCGCGGTGATCGCGTGGCTGCCGATCGTCTTCTGCCAGGTGAGCGTATTCTCATTGAGCCACGATTTGGTGAGACCCATGGCGCGAATGGCTTCGCCGTTCGAGAGTGACCCACGAAGCGTCGTTCGTGGGAAGTAGGTGTAGCGCCCGCGATCCGCGTAATCACCACCCAAGCTCACCCGAAATTTGAGCGACGGAAACAGCGCGTACTCTGCGTAGCTATTCGCCAGCAACCGTGAGTCACTCAGACTGTCGGCGACGTCGAGCGCCATGCTGATCGGATTCGGCGTCTCGGGCGGATTCAACGATGACGGAATGTCGGTGAAGATGTACGAATACG
The DNA here is from genome assembly GCA_031372205.1 of Gemmatimonadaceae bacterium. Taxonomy (GTDB): domain Bacteria; phylum Gemmatimonadota; class Gemmatimonadetes; order Gemmatimonadales; family Gemmatimonadaceae; genus Gemmatimonas. Next base: position 8,511 of record JANMKU010000054.1, read on the forward strand.
AGCCGTCCGGACGACGCACCGGCAGGATCGGTTGATACTGCAATGCGCCACTGATCACACCGGCACCCTTGTTCTGCTGACCGTCTGACGCGGCGGAGCGCGTGTTGACGCTGCTGCCCGTGATATTCGCGCCGAGCTCCAACTTGCGACCCACTTGCTGGCTGACGTTCACGCGCCCCGAGAATCGGCGGATGCCGGAGCCTAGCACAATACCATCCTGATTGAGCAGCCCGCCGGACAGCGAATAGCGCGTGCGATTGGTGCCCGCCGTCGCGCCGCGCATCGTCAACTGCAAGCTCTGCATCCCGGCATTGCGGAAGATCTCGTCCTGCCAATCGGTGTTCGTCGTGATACGAGAGCGGATGGAATCGGGAAACGGCACAGGGATGCTGGAGTTTGTTGCCCACTCGTTCGCGTAATCCATGTAGCCCTGCGCGTCGAGCAAGTTGTACCGCTTCGAGACTTGCTGCTGACCCGCGTAGTAGTCCACGGTGAACTGTGGTTTGATGCCGAGCCCTTGCTTGGTGTTGATGATCACCACGCCATTCGCACCACGCGCGCCGTAGATCGCCGTTGCCGATGCATCCTTGAGTATCTGGATGGACTCGATGTCGTTGGGATTCAACGCGGCCAGCGGATTCGCCGGCACTGTCCGGTCGCGACCGCCGTTGCCGACGGATGAACCTTCGAGATCGTTTTCGATCGGGAATCCGTCGATCACGTAGAGCGGTTCCGCGTTGCCGGTGATCGAGGAATTCCCGCGCACTCGCACCGAGATACCACCGCCAGGCGCACTCGATGCGCTGGACACCGCCACGCCGGGCGCCGTGCCGGCAAGCAACTGATCGATCGAGACAATCGGTGACTTCTCGAGCGCCTCGGTATTGACCGACGTCACAGCGCCGGTCAGATCACGCTTCCGCTGCGTGCCATAGCCGACCGACACGACGGCGTCGAGCTGCACCGCGCGCAGTGGTAGGCGGAAGTCCAGCGTTGCGGTCGAGCCGACGCTGACCACAAGACTCTTGGCGCTCGGTGCGTATCCAATGCGTTGGGCGCGGACGATGTACGTGCCCGCGGCCACACGCAGCGTGAACCGACCCGTCTCGTTAGTGGTGGCACCGGCCTTGGTGCCTACGACAGTGACGGTGACGTTCGCCAATGGCGCGGACGTCGCAGAATCGAGGACGGTACCATCAATGCGACCGGTCGTCTGCGCGGTCGCGCGCCCTGGAGCGAGCGCGATGGCGACGCACGTCCAGAGGATCGATAACGGGCGAAGCCACTGCATCGACACGAACTCCGGCTTGAGGGAAGAGCGGCGTAGGATCATCTCGGTGGGACATCTGACGCGCGGGACAGCACGTCGGTGGCGGTGGGTATCGGAGCAATGGCCCGACCAGCGCGCTCCCGACGGGCGAGTTCGCGTCGATCGTGTTCGGCCAGCGAATGCGGCACACGTTCTGGGCTGCGTGCCCACAGTTCAGTCGTCAACTCTGGGGTGCGCATGGATGGCTTCGCACCAGACGACGTGCGGATGATCAGCTCTGGTTCGATGAGCAACGGCAACGGAGCACGTTCGCCACGTACTTGCGTCATCACGGCGTCAACAGCCAGCGCCCCAATGAGCTCCACGCGCTGCCGCACCGTGGTGAGCGGCACCGGTGATCGCGCGCCAAGCGCAATACCGTCAAACCCCACCACCGCGATGTCATCGGGCACCGATACGCCATTGGCGATCAGTCCGTCGATGAGCCCGAGGGCACCGAGATCATTGAACGCGTACATCGCATCGGGACGCTCACCGAGGGACGCGATGTGGGCACCGAGCGCACGGCCAGACTCGTAGTCGTGCCATTCCCCCTCGTACGGATACTCGAACACGAACGCGTCGTCGATTGGGAGCCCGTGACTGTTCGCCACGCGACGATAGCCGCTCGACCGCGCCGCGCCGGCTGGTGAACCGAAGCGATCGGTGATGTAGCCCCAGTGGCGCCGCCCGAGCTTGGCGAAATGCTCGCCAGCCAGTTCCCCGGCGCGATCAAAGTCACTGCCGACAAACGGTACGTCGTCACCAGCCGTGTACGACACCATCACGAATGGAAACTTTCGCGCCTGCAGCTGCTGGAGCGCCTCGCTCAGCCGATACGTGGTGCGACTCATGCTGACCACCACGAGCCCTTCGACACCAACGTCCAGCAGCCGGCGAATCTGCGCGTCTTCTCGCTCCGAGACGTTGCCGCTAGACAGAAACAGCATCCCGTACCCGTAGGCATGCGCCTGCTGCTCGGCGAGATTGGCGACCATCGAAAAGAACGGCGAGTTGAGGTCGCGCAGCACGAAGCCCAGCGTGCGCCCTCCTGATGACGAAGTCTGGTCACCGCCATGCCATGCCGTGGCCACGGCCATCGCCGCCGGTCGTACCGCGACAAACGTCCCCCGGCCCACTCGGCTATTGAGCACTCCTTCGCTCACCAGCCCCGACAGCGCCTTGTTGATGGTGATGACGGAAACGCCGAATTGCGTGGCGAGGAGTCGATGCGGGGGGAGTTGTTCGCCGACCGCGATGGTGCCGTCCACGATTTGCCGTCGCAGGCTGGTCGCAACCTGTTGATAGAGCGGCGTAGCGGCGCCCGGATCGATCTTCATGGCGTTTGCGACAGTCTCGCGCGGCAAGACCGCGTCGGGGAGTGACCAGCGTCAGGTAGGAGGACGCTGGTTGCCCGTACATGACGGGCCGCACAACGAATTACTTGGGGCAAGTGTACGACACGCATATTGATATTGTCAATACGCTCTAGACTATCAATTATCAGGTCATTTGGACCGATTGCGTCATTACCGCCGCTTCAATGCGGTCGGAATCGGCAATGGCTCGATCACGAACAGGCGCGAACGGTCGCTTTCGCGGAGCGCCACCGGTGCCGCGTGAAGCGCCGATGACAACGCGCTATCGCCAAACGCCTGCGCTGCACGACGCAACACCCCGACGAGGTCGACGAAGTGCACGGGTTCAATGTCGGGCTTCGCAAATTTCGATGTCGGATTCAGATACGGCGCGACGTACGCCGTCGCCCGACGCAGGTCGACCGCACTGTCGCCGCGCCACGTCCACAGATTCACGCCGACGTGGCGACCAAGTTCGGCGAGCCGAGTCATCGCTTCCAGATTGAACACGCTGTAGTGCAGGGGGCGGGTGCGCGCCAACTCTTCCGGCTGCGATCCGTCCGGCGCCAGTTGCTTGGCCAATCGCGCGGGGGTCCACTCGCGCACCACCTCCGACGCACGCGCCGTGTCACCCACGAACAACGCCAACGCGACCACCTGGGCATCGTACCACATGCCATGGTTGTTGAGCGCCTTGCGTTCGTCCATTCCTTCGGCACTGGTTAGCAACCACTCGAGGAACGCACGGTTCCAGCGCATCATGCCGGCATCGTCAGCCGATGTCCACGCCATCGAGCCACGCAACAACACGATGGCGTCTGCGAGAAGCGCGAGATCACGCGTATCGATGATCCCAATGCCGCGGCCCTGCGTGACGCCCGGAATAGCCTGACCGTATCGCAGGTGCGGCCGCATGCTCGTCGCTGAATCCAGAAAGAAGCGACGTAACAGAAACGTCGCGCGATCGGCATATCGCTCCTCGCCCGTGAACCAGTAAGCGAGCGACAACGTTTCGACGGCGTCCGTCATGGCATACAGCCGCGGCGCATCAGACTCACGCCGCATGACGGGGTTCATCTCCCCATCACGCCGAATGTACGGCAGCCCAGTTGGTTTCGACGAGTCGGGCCACCAATACGGACCAAAGCTCTGATAGTCGCGCGCGTCCTTGCTCGGCGGCAACAATGTTTTGTCCGTGACCGCCCACGGACCGCTCGTGAGTGCGGTCTTGGCGTCCGCACGCAACGCCTGCATCGCGGTTGCGAGCGACACATCACCGGCCCGCACTCGCAGTCGCGCCGCGACCAGCCGATCGCCGTGCAACAGCAGTACCTCAGGAATGCGCTCACTCCGCCGTCCCTGCGCGTGCGACGTGCTCGCGGCGACCGTAGCCGTCAAGACCAACTGCAACGCGACCAGACACCTGAATGGGCAGGGACGGCGCATGACGTCGCCCTACGCGGTTGGCAACAGCAGGCGGCTCGCCACGACTTCGGAGATGTCGAATACCGGCACCGAACTCCCCGCACCGTTGACACCGTCGGTGATCATCGTCATGCAAAACGGACACGCGACCGCAATCTGATCCGCGCCCGTGGCCAGCAACTCCTCGCTCCGCTCCACGTTGACGCGCTTTCCAACATTCTCTTCCATCCACATCCGCCCGCCACCAGCGCCGCAACACAACCCTCGGCTCTTCGTGCGCGTCGGTTCGACGAGTTCGATGATGGGGAGCGCTTTCTTGAGTGTATTCCGCGGCGCGTCATACACCTCGTTGTAGCGCCCGAGATAGCACGAGTCGTGGTACGCTACCTTAAGTCGCTCGCCGTGCTCTGTGTCGAGTGGTACGCGGCCTTCGTTGAGCAGGCGTTCGATGTACTCGGTGTGATGGATGACATCGTAGTGCCCGCCCAAGTCGGGAAACTCGTTCCCCATCTGGTGGAAGCAATGCGGACAGAAGGTGACTATCGTTTTCACCTTGTACCCGTCCAGTGTCTCGTGGACGCCCTTTGCAAGGATCTGATAGAGGTACTCGTTGCCCATCCGGCGCGCCGGATCGCCGTGGCAGCTCTCCTCCTGGCCCAAAATCGCAAACTTGACGTTGGCCGCCTGAAGAATGCGTGCGAACGCGACGGTGATCTTCTTCGCGCGATCGTCGAATGATCCCATGCACCCAACCCAGAACAGGATATCCGGCTGTTCGTCGCGCGCCGCAAGCTCCGCCATCGTGGGCACGTCCAACCCTTCAGCCCAGGATGCACGATCAGACGCGCTGAACGCCCACGGGCTGCCATTCCGCTCAAGCGACTGCAGCGCCGGCTGCAACTCGTCGGGGAAGCGTGATTCCATCAGCACGAGATCTCGGCGCAATTCATTAATGATGTCCAGCTGGTCGATCGACACCGGACACTCTTGCACGCAGGCGCGACAGCTCGTGCACGCCCACAATTCTTCCTCGGTGATCCATCCGTCCAACAGTTTGCGATCGAGAACCGCCGTTTGCTCCGTCGTGGGTTCGGCGCCGTTCATGACGTCAAGGAGTGCCGCCTTCTCGGTGAGACGCGCCCGCGTTTTGACGACTATCATACGCGGTGACAGCGCCTTCCCCGTGATGTTCGCCGGACAGGCCGCCGTGCATCGACCGCATTCGGTACACGAATAACCGTCAAGCAAATTCTTCCACGACAGGTGCTCGACGTCCGACGCACCAAACTGTTCCGCGTTCTCTGCTTCCAGATCCATCGGACGCATGGCGCCAACGGTACCGGGTCCGCTCGTGTTCGAGAACCACACGTTGATGAGCGACGTCAACACATGCAGGTGCTTGGAGCCCGGCAGATGATTCAGGAAATACAAAATCAACACGGCATGAAACCACCACGCGGCACGAGCGATGATGTGCGCCGTCTCCGCCGACACGCCGCCGAAGAGCCGAGCCAACAGCCCCGAGACAACGCGACCGTCGGCCGACGCGCCTGCACGAAGCTCCATCGCGAACATCAGCAACAGCGACAGCATCAACGCGGCGATCATGCTCAGGATGAATACGGCGTCACCGCCGTGCACCGGGTCGCCGCGAAAGCGCGCCGGTTTGATCACCAGCCGGCGATACAGCAGGAACGCCACGGGAATGAGCACAAACACGGCGAACAGTTCCTGAGACACGACGTACGGCAGATACAAGAACCGCGGCAGGATCCAGTCGT
>JANMKU010000072.1:0-4754 GCA_031372205.1 Gemmatimonadaceae bacterium
CGTGGAGTGGAATGTGGACTGAAGCCCAGCGCTGTACGTGTCCAGCATAAATCGCTGCAGCGCTATTTGTAGCTCAACCCCTTGGCGCCGGGTTTCTGTTGCTGACGATGGGTGGCCCATCGAGGACGCACGTGCGCCTGATCATGGACCTCGGTCGCGCGCGCGTCAACCATGGCCAGCGTGTGGACCGTCAGCACGGAATTGCCGGTCAAGGATTTACGGCATGTAAAACGCGACGCAGATTGCAGCGTACTGTGCTGAATGTCAATCCGACCACTGAGATGCGCATCCGGCTCCGACTGATTTAGTGCCGTGAGAGAGTGATCAACGCTGGCCGCCGTTTCGTCGCCGTTGTGCGTGCCGCGCCGTGTGCTAGCTCGCATCCGGACTTTGTACAACGTTGGGGGCTCGGCTCTGCGCGCCAAACTCACGCGCGAGGAACCAACAGACACCGGGCAGCACACCGGCATAGCCGAGAATACCAATCCGCTGCAGCGCCATCGCACCAATCGCCGGGCCGATCATACCGACGAGACACAATACGCCGGCGGAAAGTTTGTGCGCTACACGCGCGAGGGCTGGCCGACGACAACTTTGCCAGCATTGTCGCTGCCATACGTGAAGGGCGCGGGATCTTCGACAACATTCGCAAGACCCTGGTCTATTTGCTCTCCGGAAATATGGCGGAGCTCACCGTTATGCTGGTGGCAGCGCTCGTCGGATTGCCGTTGCCGCTCGTGCCCCTGCAACTCTTGTGGATCAACGTCGTCACGGACGGGCTGCCTGCACTGGCCCTCGTGTTGGACCCGCCGGACGAGGACGTGCTGCAACGACCACCGCGACATCCGGACGAGCCCATGCTTGGACGCGCGCAGTGGCAATTCGTCATCATCACCGGATTGCTTCAGGCGGCGGCCACGCTGAGCGTGTTTCTGTGGGCGTTGAGGGCACGCGATCTCGCGGAGGCGCGCAACCTGGCATTCTCCGTGCTCGTGTTCGGTGAACTGTTCCGCGCCTTCGCGGCCCGTAGCGCGACCCGACTGTTCTGGGAAGTGGGCGTGTTCACCAACGTGCGACTTCTCGTCGTGGTCGTGTTCTCGGCATTCCTGCAAATCGCGCTTCACCACATGCCGCTGGCGCAGGCCGCGCTGCAAATTGGCCCGCTCTCCGCCGCTGATTGCGCGCTGACGATGGCGCTTGGGCTTGTACCGGTGTCGCTGATTGAACTATCGAAGGTTGTGCGTCGGCGCGGACGGGGCCGCGAAATCGCAATGGCGCACACACGCTGATTCTACGGGCTGTAAAACTGCTCCCTTTGAGCGATGGCGAGCGCTCTGTCTGCGCTCCAGACTTGAAAGTGGTTGAACGCCGATCGAGAAATCGGGATGCGACTCTCTAGACAACGCTGAACTGGCCGGCCATGCTCCCAACTGACGCTCCTTTACGCTACGTGCAGCTGACGTGGGCCAGCGCCCTCGTACAGCCATGGCTTGCGGTTGTCTCCGCGTCGCCAGCGCGACGTCGCTCCATGCTGCTGACCAGCGGGCTGAGGCCAGTCGCACACGGCACCGACCAGGACCGTGACGATCGAGCCGAACTGCTGCGGACGCGTTCCGGAGAGGTGTCGCGATGAAAACGAGCGTGATTGATGTGAGCGACATGCTATCGGTCCTGAGCGTCGAAGGAGTCGAAGAGCGCATTGGCGAGGTGCCGGGTGTCGAGAGTGTGACCGTGAACTTCGCGGCCGCGAGCGCTACCGTGCGTTACGACGAGACCAGGCTTAGGGCGGGTGACATCAAGGTGGCGGTGCGTCTCGCGGCATCCGATGAGGCGGTCGGGTCCGAATCAGCCCCGGCGCCTTCATCACCCGGAGCCACGGCGCCGACAGAATCACCACCCGTGCCAGCTGCTGCACCGCCTGTGGCAACGACAGAGTCACCGGAGGCGCCGGCCGGTGCGCCAGGGGCGCCGACTATGAGTCCGACCGCGTCCATGGGTGACAGCCACAAGGGACACACAATGCCAGACGTGCAGCCCGACGCGCCGGCGAACGTGGACCAAGGCGATGCAGCGCCGCCGCCATCCGCACCGACCTCGCCGAAAGAGCCGGATTCGGGCGGCCATGGTCACAAGGGACACGTGATGCCGCCTGCAGAATCTGCGATGTCGGCGGATATGGCCCACGACATGGGGCATAGCGGTACCGATCTCGGCGCAATGGTGCGGGACATGCGGAACCGTTTCTGGATTTGCCTGGCTTTCACCGTACCAATTTTCATTTATGCCCCAATGGGAGGCGCGTTCACACCACCCGCTCCTCCGTTCGGCATGCAGCTCAACCTGTGGCTGTTCCTCCTCGCCAGCGCGGCAATTCTCTATCCCAGCTGGCCCTTCTTCGTCTCCGCGTGGCGGGCCTTGCGGAAGCGGACGCTGGGGATGGCCGCACTCATCGTGTTGAGCGTTGGTACCGGATATCTCTTTAGCGTCGGCACCACGTTTTTCTTTAAGGGCAGTGGTCAGTTCTACGAAGCATCGAGCGTGCTGCTCGTATTCATCCTGCTTGGACACTGGCTGGAAATGCGCGCGCGCGCGGGCGCCTCCTCGGCCATCGAGGCCTTGATGAATCTGACGCCGGCGCTGGCCTCCGTCCTCCGGAACGGCGCTGAAGTCCAGGTGCCGACCGCGGAGGTGTTAGCGGGTGAGCTCGTCGTGATCCGGCCCGGCGGCAAGATTCCAGTGGACGGCATCATCGAGAGCGGCGAATCGTTGGTTGACGAGTCCATGCTCACCGGCGAGTCGATGCCAGTGGCGAAAGGGGTCGGCGCGACGGTGATTGGTGCGACGATCAACAAGAGCGGCAGCTTTCGCTACAAGGCCACAAAAGTCGGTGCCGATTCGGCGTTGGCGCAGATCGTCAAACTTGTGCAGGAGGCGCAGAACTCAAAGGCACCGGCGCAACTACTCGCGGACAAGGCCGCGCAATGGCTGGTGATCGTCGCGATCGTCATCGGCTTGGCGACGTTCGCGACATGGTATTGGGGCATAGGACAGCCGTTGTTGTTTGCGGTGACGATGACCATCACGGTGTTTGTGATCGCCTGTCCCGATGCGCTCGGACTCGCGACCCCGATGGCCGTGATGGTGAGTACCGGTTTGGGTGCCGCACACGGCATCTTGTTCAAGAACGCCTCGGCACTTGAAGAGTCGACCAAGCTCAACGTCATCATCTTTGACAAGACTGGAACACTCACGGTTGGTCAGCCGGAAGTTGTCGAGATCGTGACGGCAGACGGGATTACGGAGGACGCGCTGCTGTCTGCCGCCGCCGCCGTAGAGCAGGGGTCCCAACACCCGTTGGCTCAGGCGATTCTGCGTCGGGCCGCGAATCTCACGATCGTCGCACCGACCGGATTCGAAAGCCTCGATGGCATGGGCGCGCGTGCCGAAACGGCGGCCGGTACCGTGTTCCTCGGCAACCGCCTGCTGATGGACACGCAACACATTGCGCTCGGCCGATTGGAGGGCGAAGCAACCCGCTTGCAAAGCGATGGCCGCACCGTAGTGCATGTATCCCAGGCTGGTCAAATACTGGGGCTCCTTGCCATCGCCGACGCGATCAGACCGACAGCCAAGGCTGCTGTTGCCGAGCTTCGCGCACAAAAAATAGAAGTGGTGATGTTGACGGGTGACAACACGGCCACGGCAAAGCGGATCGCGGCAGATCTGGGCATCGACAGCGTATTGGCGGAGGTGCTGCCAGCGCAAAAAGCCGAGAAGGTCAAGGCACTGCAAGCGACGGGGAAACGCGTCGGGATGGTGGGCGATGGGGTCAATGATGCCCCAGCACTGACGCAGGCCAACGTGGGATTTGCGATTGGCGCTGGCACGGATGTGGCGATGGAGAGTGCCGATGTGGTGCTCATGAAAAGCGATCCGCATGACATCGTCGCCGCCATTGCGTTGTCGCGCGCCACACTGCGCAAAATGCACCAGAATCTGTGGTGGGCGGTCGGGTACAACACGATCGCGTTTCCGCTTGCCGCAGGGGTCTTCTATCCGTTTGTGCTCAGCCCCGAAGTCGCCGCGCTCTCGATGTCCGGGAGCACGCTGATCGTGGCACTGAACGCGTTGATGCTCAAGCGCACCAAACTTGCCGGTATCAGCCAGCCGGGAAAGAGCGCTCGGTCGGGCGCAATCACGTCGTGACGAAGGACGCGCAGCGCGTGTTGGCGATCAACGGCGGTTCGTCGAGTATCAAGTTTGCGTTGTATGATTTGCGCGGCGTTCCCAAACGAGTGTTGTTCGGCAAAGTCGATCGCGTCGGGTCGCGCGGCACCACGCTCGAGTTTGACGACGTTGAACGACAGCAGCAGGATCGCCGCGTCGTTGGCGATCTGGATCATGGCATGGCCGTGACGTTTCTGATCGATTGGCTCGCCGAGCGCATTGATTTCTCAGCTGTTGCCGCGGTCGGCCATCGCATGGTCAGCGGTGGCGTCCGGTATTTCGACCCACAGCGCGTAACGCAGGAGTTGCTGGACGCGTTGCGCGCCGACACTGCCTATGCGCCGGATCATCTGCCCTCCGAGTTGGCCGTGATCGACCGGATTCGCGAGCGGATGCCAGACCTGCTGCAAGTCGTGTGCTTCGACACCGCGTTTCATCACGACTTGCCGCGTGTTGCAAAGACGCTGGCGATTCCGCGCCGCTTCCAACGCCAAGGTGTTGAGCGCTACGGCTTTCACGGCTTGTCG
>JANMKU010000119.1:0-2275 GCA_031372205.1 Gemmatimonadaceae bacterium
CCAACAGCCACCGCTCCACACCTCCACCAAGATGCGGCTTCACAATACCAAGCGCCCCCTCATCCACACTCACCGCGCTTGCCGCAAAGTCTGGGTGCGCCCACGTGATCGCCACGCTCGTGTTCGCGTCGGCGCTCATCACCATCCCCACCAAACCATCTGCCGTCACCACCGCAGAATACGGCACGACGCCCGCCGCGGTCCCCACATTCAACCGCAAGGTCCGCGCCTCTTCCGCGTTGCGCGATGGCAAGACATCGGCCGCAACGAAGCCGTCGTGCAGGCGCGCAGCAAGACCGATGAGTCCGCGCAATGTGGCGTTCTCGTCGCGCACGCCACGCGTTGACAGCGCCTGCAATGCAACATCACCACGAAGTTGCAGCACCTCACTGCGCGAGGCGATCGCCGCTCGCACGCCAACGGCACGACTCTCCAACGAAACGAGTGGAGCAAGCACGCTGCCCCGCAGCGCCGCTGCCACCGCATCGCGAGACGTCCGCGGCATCTCTAACGCGATGACGGAGAGCACGAGACAGCCCCCCATAAAACCCGCGTCCCATCGCCCTCCCTTTCGGACAGCCCGTGCCACCAAACGCTCAGGTCGTGAGGACGGACCAGTACTTCGCCTCATCGTCGAGGATCTTACCGGTCCCGCGCACTACACAGGTGAGCGGATCTTCGTCAACATGAATCGGCAGTCCAGTCTCCTGACTCAACAACACATCAAGACCCCGAATCAGCGCGCCACCACCGGTCATGACGATACCCCGATCGACGATATCCGACGCGAGTTCCGGTGGCGTGATTTCGAGCGCGCGACGAACCGCGTCGACGATCTGCTGAATCGGTTCCTGAATGGCTTCGCGAATTTCGCTTGAGTGCACGCGCACCGTCTTCGGAATTCCCGATACGAGATCGCGTCCCTTCACTTCCATCTCACGCTCATCACCAACCGCAAACGCCGAACCAATTTGAATTTTGATCTGTTCCGCCGTTGGCTCACCGATCAACAAATTGTAGTTCTTGCGCATGAACTGGACGATGCTCACATCGAGCTCGTCGCCACCAGTGCGAATCGATGTATCGCTGACGATACCGGACAGTGCAATGACGGCGATCTCCGTGGTACCACCACCGATATCGATGACCATGTTGCCAGTGGGGGACTCCACCGGCAGTCCAACGCCGATCGCCGCGGCCATGGGTTCCGTCACCATGAACACTTCCTTCGCGCCAGCGCCTAGCGCGGAGTCGCGCACCGCGCGCTTCTCCACCTCCGTGATGCCGGACGGCACGCATACAATGACGCGCGGCTTCACCTTGAATACATGCTTGTCGATCACCAACGTGAGAAAATATCGCAGCATCTTTTCCGTCACGTCGAAGTCGGCAATCACGCCGTCCTTCATCGGTCGCACCGCCATGATGCCTTCAGGCGTTCGTCCGAGCATACGCTTCGCTTCCAGGCCGACGCCGCGAATCTTTTTCGTTTCGCGATCAAGCGCCACTACCGACGGCTCGTTCAACACAATGCCTTCCCCTTTGACGTAGATCAGGGTGTTGGCCGTGCCGAGGTCAACTGCGATTGCGTTCGCAGGGAAAAACGAATTCGCATTCTTGAAGGGCCAGAACATCCGGGGTGTACTCGACGGCGCAAAGCGCCAACTGGAGACGGCTGAGTGCGATACAGAGTCATAAGCTACCTGTACACTCCCACCCGAACAAGCGACTAAGGCGCTACGTCGCCGAGACAGGATGCTGGTTCGACGAACGGCAAACCAAAGGAGTCGGCCACCGCACGATACGTCACGTGGCCGCGCGACATGTTCAACCCCTTCAGAAGGGCCGGGCTCTCGGCCAGCGCACGCGCCCACCCCTTGTTGGCGAGTTCCAGCGTGTAGGGCAACGTCGCGTTGGTCAGCGCCAACGTAGACGTCCTCGGCACCGCACCCGGCATGTTCGCAACGCCATAGTGAATGACGCCATCCACTACGTACGTCGGGTTTTCGTGCGTGGTGGGCCTGATCGTTTCGACACACCCGCCCTGATCCACCGCGACATCCACAATCACTGAACCGGGTCGCATCCGCGCGAGGTCGGCGCGGCGCACAAGCTTCGGTGCCTTCGCGCCTGGAATCAGCACCCCACCGATCAGCAGGTCGCAGGTCGAGATCTGCTCCAGAATATTGTGTCGATTGGAGTGCACGAGCTGGACGTTGGCGGGCATCACATCGGAGAGGTAGCGCAAGCGGTCGAGCGAGAGGTCGAGGAGCAC
>JANMKU010000195.1:0-2277 GCA_031372205.1 Gemmatimonadaceae bacterium
GAAGAGTCCGCGCTGTTTCATCACGTGATTGATCCGTAGACGGTGAGGAGGGCGCGCGTCAGTCTGGCCGTCTTGAGCGCGGCGGCACCGCAACATACAGCGTGTGCATAGGGCCCGCCGTGTCGTGCGCACGCACCCGCAAAGTTTCCACGGTGAGACCAGCATGCTGCAGCGCCCCGGCGAACTTGGGGTCGTCGCCCACCGACCAGTACACGATACGGCCACCACTGCGCAGCGCCGCCATCGTGGTCGCAATGCCGCGCGCCGCATACAGTCGTGCATTCTCGGTCATCAGCATGCCGTCCGGCCCGTTGTCGGTGTCGAGCATGATCGCGTCGAACGCTGCAGGATTAGCGCGCAACACATTCACCACGTCGTCCTGCACAATGCGCACTCGCGGATCTGCCATTGCGTGCACTGACAGGTTGTAGTCGGGGTTGGCGTTCCAGGCGATCACCTCCGCCAAAAACTCCGCGACCACGGCCTCGGCGTCGTCACCGAGCTGCCTGAGCGCCGCACGAAGCGTGAAGCCCAGTCCAAGACCGCCAATCAACACGCGGGCCTGCGGCACGGTGCGCAAGTGAGCACAGCCAAGTTCGGCGAGCCGATCCTCGGATAGATGTCGACGCGTCGACATGAGCTCGACCCCATCGGCACGGATGAGATAGGCGCCGTCGTGCCGGTACAATGCGATGACGGTACCATCCGGGGTACGCGCTTCCCCAAGTCGTTCAAGTGGTTTCATGAGTGTTGGACAAATCATGCGCATCGCGCCACGCTTGGTCCAGCCGTCCGGCACCACGGCGAAGGACGCAGGTCGTCATATCACCCTTTGGCTCGGCATTCATGTCCGCACCGTTTGTCTGGAACGTCGATCCGGTGCTTGCGCACATCGGCCCGTTCGTCGTCCGATACTACGGTATTTGCTTTTCGCTCGCGTTGCTGACGGCATTCCTCGTCTGGTACGCTCGCGTGCGCCGGTTCGGTGAGAGCGAAGACTTCGCGTGGCAATGGCCGTGGTGGGGCGTACCGGCCGTGTTGATCGGCGGGCGACTGGGACACTGCTTCTTCTACCGACCGAAAGTCTTTCTCGCGGACCCCATCCGCGTGCTCTACGTGTGGGAAGGTGGGCTGTCGTCGCACGGCGTCACCGTTGGGGTGGCCTTCGCACTCTGGCTCTTCGCTCGGCGTCACCACATCTCGTGGATACGGCTGGGGGACTACCTCACCCCGTCAGTGGCGCTGGCCGTAGGCTGGATTCGCGTCGGAAATTTCTTCAACTCCGAAGTGCTCGGCCAGCCCACGTCGGTGCCGTGGGCAGTTGTCTTTGCTCGCCACGACAACGTGCCGCGCCACCCGGCGCAGCTGTACGATATGTGCATCGGGCCAATCACGTTCCTTGTCATGCGCGAAGTCGAAAGGCGCAATATTCGGCCTGTCGGGTCTGGCCTAATCTCGGGCACCTTTCTCACGGTATTTTTCGGCATCCGGATCTTCGTCGAACAGTACAAGGATTTTTACGTCGAGCAGTTGCGTGAGATGACGCCCTTCCGGCAGATCGAAGCCTTGCTGGGTACGCCCATCCACACCGGTCAATGGCTGAGCATTCCACCGTTGTGTCTGGGCGTGTGGTTGATCGTCCGGGCCATGCGAGATGGACAACGCGTCAGCGTGGATTCCCAAACGAAGTACTAGACATTTTGCCGCTCCGGCAACTGTTTGGAGAGAATGTTGGCGATCTCGTCCCGCGGGGACGAGGGCACGCATCGAACTCTCGAGGTACTCATGGTCCCTGCAGAACGCGGAAGCCCGCCATCGGGACGCTCGTCGTCGGTATCGTTGCCTGTGCTTGAGCGCGACATCGAGATGGAGCTGCGCGCCGAGCGCACGCGCCTGCTAGGACAGGCGGGTCTCGGCGAGAATGCCACCACGCAGTTCAGGCGTCCAGTTGAACGTGCCGTGGCACGCAATGAACGCGACCGCGTCACGCTCTGGTTTGGCGGACTCACTCTGCGGCACGAAGCGCTCATTCTCGCCTCGTTGCAGGGCCTGGGGTACGACGCAGGCATCATCCCGACGCCAGCCAAGGCCGACTTCCAGGCGGGGAAGGAGTTTGGGAATAACGGGCAGTGCAACCCCACGTACTTCACCACCGGCGCGCTGGTGAATCATCTGCGGCGCATGCGTGACGACGACGGCGTGCCACTGCAAGACATCCTCAACAATCATGTGTTCATCACTGCCGGGGCGTGCGGACCGTGTCGGTTCGGCATGTAC
>JANMKU010000214.1:0-12323 GCA_031372205.1 Gemmatimonadaceae bacterium
GGACGCAGGGCACTAGCAAGCCACGCAACGATCACTCGTTCGGTTCAGCGCGAATGATCATCGTGAGGGCGTGGGCCATGATGTCCTTGGTCGCCTCCACAAGCGCTGTGTCTTTTCGCAGTGTGCGAATGACCGCGTTCACCTCACTGGCAATCATCACAAAGTCGCCAGTAATCGCGGCCTTGCCGTTGCCGGTTGGCTGGAAGTTGATTGCGGTGCCGAGTCCCATGGACGATGGCACATCAACGTCACCGTCGCGCACGGTTTCCGTGCGTGGCGCACTCACCTGGTACACGCCGCCGTTGACGCGCCCGGCAAAACCGATCGTTCGTGCAATGGCCGCTGTGTCGAGCGCAAACGCGGCACTCGGTGTTGCAGCGGTGGCGGCAGGCGCTGGCGTTTTGGTGAGCGCCACAGCACTTCGCACCGCCTTTGCCAACGCGATGGCGTCGCCGTGTCCATGGATGTGCACGTAGTAGACGCGCGGACTCTCGTGCAGCAGGTGGTGGTGAATGGCCGTCTGCTCGATCCCGCCCGCTTGCAACTGACTGATGACCGGTGCGAGTTCTGATTCGATGAGCACGAGATCGCCCATCGCCATCACACCGCCTGCCACGGCCTTCATGGCGACCCATCCACCCAGCGCAAAGCTGGGCTTGATGACCACACCCGCCGCTGTGACGCGCAGATCCGCACGCGGAAAGTTGTATCGGTGGACGTCGCCCGGTTGTGCGACACTCGCCCGTCCCATCGCGACGTCAACGGCTTTCCAATCCATCGAGTCGGTCGTCATCGCGTGCGCACGTTGCGCGTCAGACGCGACCATCGGTTGCGCCGCGACCGTCGTCGCGCGGCACAGAGCGACGAGGACGAGGCCGACACGAGGGACTGAACGGTGTGATGGCATGCTGTTGATTGAAGACATGGGGAAACTACCAGCGAAACAGTCGAGTCGCCTTCACCACAATCGAACGATTGTCGAGCGCCGGAAATCCTGGCGCCACCGTACTGCGGCCATCACTGTACACGACAAACAACTCGCTGCCCGGTTTGTACTCCCAGCGAAAGCGCACGTTGGTGCCCACGGTGCGTGTGCGTGACTGAAATTGCACCAGCGCCGCGGCAAACATGCGCGGGCTCACGGTATAGGTGAAGCGTGAGCCAAGCAGGTTGGTTTCGCCGCTGCCATACGGGCCCTCGATGTGATTGAACGATAGCGTCGGCTCGGCGATGAACTGCGGCGACACATCGACCCGTCCGCGCCATGTCACTTCGGTCAGCGTACCGCTGTAGAAACTGCCGTGCGCCAACACCACGGCACCGCTCACTGGACGTTGCGTACCCAGCGTGTACGTCGCCTTGACTTGCCGGTTGTGATACCCGCCCACCGGAACGGTCACGTTGCGCGCCACCGTGAACGCTGCGTCGAGTTGCTCGAAGCCATTGGTCACTTCACCGTTAAACGTGTCGCCGTTGGACAGCTCGGCAATGAATGCGCCTTTGAGTTCCTGGGTTTGCAATCGGCCGGTGGGCGACGTGATGTAGTCGGCGGTCCCCTGATACGTGAAGCGTCGCACGGCCTGCATGTGTGTGGGCCGAGGACTCACGCGGGCCAGCACGAACGAGCGACGAAAGGCAGAGCGACGGAGGAAGCCCACTTCGGGATTGAAACCGTCGCCGACGAACAGATGCTCGAGGATGAGTCCGTACTTGTCGCCGTTGAGATCGAACTTCGAGCGGTAACTCGATTGGTCGCCCGCCTTTCCGTCCGTTTGGCTCTTCGCGGCAAACCCCGTGATCGACAGATTATCTCGCAGGTTGAACTGCGCGTCTACGCCGCCAACCACATTGCTTGAGTCGGAGGTCGGATTGCGGCTCGTCGCCACGAAGCCAACGCGACTGCGTTTCCCGACATCGTGATTGATGCGCAGTACCGAGAAGTCACTGGAAGGTGCACCGACCGCCGGCACAGCCTCCGTCCGCATATCCAGTGCGCCGATCTGCCATGCTCCAGCGCGGCCTAGCATGCGCGCACCACCGACAATGGGCGCGATGGCGCCACCAACAATGCCAATGCGCCGACTGTAAAAGAGGATCGGCGAGAGATCCGACACATTGTGCACACCACTCGGGTTGAATCCAGGGCCGCCGCCTCCGGCACCACTGCCGCCGCCCACACCGCCAAACGCAAACGCATCCTGCCCTTCCAAAAAGAATTCGCGCTTTTCGGCGTTGATCAATGAGAAGCGGGTGAGGTTTACCTGCGCATCGTCATCTTCGACTTGCGCAAAGTCCGTGCGGTATGTGAAGTCGGCAACCACCTGCGGCGTGATGCCCCACTTGATGTCGGCACCGCCATTGCCGTCACGTTTGTTACTGACCACCGGCGATACGGCGCGGTTGGTGAGCACGGAGCCGAGGGCGTACGGCTTGAAGTCCAGGTTGAGCCCACCGTGTGGTGCGACCATACCGAGCAGCGTCGCTTCGTTGGACACTTTGTTGAGCGCACGACGACCCCACGACCGCGGCACTGCACTCAAGAACGACGTTTCGTTTTTCCAGCGTGCCATACGGCGGATATTGACACCCCAAACGTCGTTGTCCGGATTGACACGGATGGAGCGAAATGGGATGCGGATCTCCACACTCCAACCGCCATCGAAGTCTTTGGCGCGCGACTCCCACAATCCGTTCCAATTGGAGCTGGGCTGTTCGTTGGTCGCGAAAAAGTCGAACATCGCACCAAGGCGATTGGTAGCGAATCCGTAGCCGTTGCGATGATCGTTGAACGTGTCGAAGATCACCGCCAGATGATCGTTGTTGTAGAGGTTCGGTGCGTCGCGACGCATGTCGCTCGCGACGCGTCGCTCCGGTTGCGTTTCGTAGAGCCGCGCGCTGACGTAGATGTATTGATCGTCGAAGAAAATCCACGCGTCCGTACGTTCCGTAGCGGGCGCGCCTTCGTTGGGCTCCTGCTGCACGAAGTCCGTATACGGCGGTGTGGTGCGATATATGGCTTCGTCAATGGCGCCGTCGAACTTGATGGCGGCGGACAGGCGCGTGGCGCGTACGGTCACCTTGCCCGCGGCGTCGCGGACCATCATGCGGGTTGCCGTCGTCGGCTCGGCGCTGGCCGCGCGCTCGTTGACGCTCTGTGCAAGGGCCACCGCTGGCGTGGCACATGTGAGCGCGACGGTGACCGCGAGGAGGGTAGCGGCAGCGACGCCAGCGCTCAGGGAGGGGCCGGTTTTGTGTCCAAAAGCCATACGTCGGACAATAGCGCGTGACGCAGTCTGCGGGCCAGCGGCAACGACAGGCGCGCTTGGCGGCCGTGCAGCACCAGGACCGCCCTGCTTGCCGGACACAGGAATGAGCCGTACAATCTTGGCGTGGACGCAGTTTGTCCCTCGCGATTGCGGCTAGTCCCCCATTCCGAGCAACGTGTCCCACGCGATTAAGACATCGACGGCGATGCGGTCAGCCACGCCGTCGCGCACGCCCGAAGTTGACGTCCAGATGACGTCCAGATGACGTCCAGAGGTCCGCCGCACGCTCACCCATCCACATGACCGGGAGCCGAGCACCATGCACTTTTCGAGTCAGCGGCGACAGCCGCATCAACTGCGCGTCATCCTGCTCGCACTCGCCGCCCTTGTTGCGCCGGCGGTGTCGTGGGCCCAACTGACGACGCTGTCCGGCCGAGTGACGACAGGCGTTGCACAACCGCTCGCGGACAGTCGGGTCGTGATCATCGGCACGGCGATTAGTGGTATGACGAATGCCGACGGGCGGTACACCATTCGTGGCGCCGCGGCGGGTCCGGTCGAGGTGCGCGTGTTTCGTGTCGGGTATCTTGAGCAGAAGAAAACGGTGACGATTGTTGCGGGCACGACGACGACACTCGATTTCACCATGAGTGCGAGCGTGGTGCAGCTCAACGAAGTGGTCGTCACGGCAACCGGGGTACAGCGACGGGCGGAGATTGGGAATTCCATTTCCGTCATCTCGGCCGCCGAGCGCGTTAAGGAAACGCCGATCCATAACATGGGCGACCTGCTGGTGGCCAAGGCACCGGGGTTGTCGGTGTTGCCGGGCAACATGAGCGGGACGGGTGCACAGATTCGCATTCGTGGTCTGAATTCCGTGAGTCGCTCCAACGCGCCGATTTACATCATTGATGGAGTGCGCATGGATGGCGGCGCTGGCGGGTTTGGCGTCGGCGGCTCCAACTCGAGTCGGCTCAACGACATCACCCCCGAAGAGATTGAAGACATCTCGATCATTAAGGGTCCGTCAGCGGCAACGCTTTATGGCACCGATGCGGCGAACGGCGTGATCATCATCAAGACCAAGGGTGGGCGACGGGGCACCACGCGATTTGCGTATACCGCCGAACGCGGGCGCATCACCGACCCCAATGCATACTGGGACACCTACGCGATCTGGGGGCACACGCCGGCGAACCCCACCGTGCAGACGCGATGCATTCTCCCGACCATGGCCACTGGAGCATGTATTAAGGACAGTGTGACCACAGCGAATGTCATGCGCAACGAGGCATTGACGCCGATCGGGGATGGCGACCGCAGCCTGTACGGCATGCAAATTTCCGGCGGGTCCGACGCGGTGCGCTACTTCGTCAGCGGCAACTACGAAAATGAGATCGGTCCGATTCGACTGCCAGGGATCGACGCGAGATACCTCGAAGCGAGCAAAGTAACGGTCCGCGACGAATGGCAGAATCCGGAAGCGCTGCGCCGCACATCCTTGCGCGCGAACCTCAATGCGTCGCTCACGCCCAAGCTCGACTTGTCCATCAACTCATCGTTCGTCAAATCAGATCAGCGTTTGCCGCAGGTCGACAACAACGTCAATAGTTTCTATTACAACGCCTACACGAATCCTGGCTTCATCAAGGGCTACACCTGCACTGCACCGTGCTCAGGGCTTGGCTACTCGGGTATCGGCAACCTTGGACAGCCGTTGGGTGGATGGGCGCAGTTCACGCCGGGTGACGTCTTTCAGTTCACCACGCTCGAAGGCATCCAGCGCATGATTGGCAGCGTCGCCGCGACGTGGCGTCCACTCAGTTGGCTGCAGAGCAATGCGACCACCGGTGTTGATCTGGTCTCGTACGACAACTTCCGACTCTGTCGGTTGAGCGAGTGCCCGAACTTTGGCACGCAGCGTCAAGGCACCATCACCGACGTGCACGGGTCCAACCGCATCTTTACGGCGAATGCCCGAACCGAAGCGACATGGGCACCGCGCACCTGGCTGACGGTGAAAGGCACGGTCGGTGCGGACTACAACAACAACGAAACGGAGAACAGTAACGCGGGCTCGACGCAATTGTCTCCGGGCGGTCAGACAGTAGGCTCCGGCGCCGTCAAGACAGCATCCAATGTCTCACCCACGGCCACGAAAACGCTCGGCTACTTCGCACAAACGCAACTCAGTTTCCGCGACCGGCTCTTCCTCACCGGCGCGATGCGCGGCGATCAGAACACCGCGTTCGGCACACAGTACAAAGGCGTCACGTATCCATCAGCGCAACTCGCCTGGGTGCCGTCGGAAGAATCGTTCTTCCCCCACGTGCCGTTCCTTGATGAGTTCCGTCTGCGTTCGGCATTCGGCTCGTCGGGTGTACAGCCCGGATCGACCTCCGCGCTGCGCACATTCGCCGCAAGCACGGTGAGCCTCACCACCGACCAGACCGCGTTGCTTGCCTCGGCCATTGGCAATCCCAATCTCAAGCCGGAAACGACGACGGAATTTGAAGCTGGCTTTGATTCTCGCTGGCTGCGCGACAAGGTGAACGTTGAAGTCACGTACTATCGCAAACAGTCGAAAGACGCGCTCATCAACCAGAACATCGCGACGTCGAGCGGCGCTCCGGTCGGCAGTGTATTGCGCAACCTCGGCGCCGTTCGCAACGCCGGTGTTGAGGTCTCCGTGAAAACGCAGTTCGTCGACCAGCCGCAGTTCGCCTGGGACGTGACCGTCGGCGGATCGCGCAATCGCAACAAGCTCATCACGCTTGGACTCGACGACAACGGCAAGCCCATTCCGACCATCGGCACCGTGACGCGGCAGCAGGAGGGCTATCCGCTCAACAGCTTCTTCGTGCAGGCCTACACCTATGCGGACGCGGATGGTAACGGTCTCATTAGCGTGAACGAAGTCACGCTTGGCGACACTGGTGTGTTCGTGGGTGCGGCGTTACCCACCGATCTGGTGACGATGCAGCACGGCTTCGATTTGCTCAAGCGCAAGTTGCGCGTCACGGCGTCGCTCGACTATCGCGGCGGGTTCACGCTCTTTAACAGCGGCGCCAATTTCTTGTGTGGGCAGACGGATCAGTGTGCGGCCAAATCTGATCCGAACGCATCACTGTTTGCACAGGCGCGACAGGTCGCCGCGAACTTCACCAACCCCAAAACGCAGTACGGTTTCTATGAGAAGGGTGACGCCTGGCGACTGCGCGAGATCTCCGCGGTGCTCCGGCTGCCGCCGTCGTTGGCCAAGCGCATGCGCGCGGAGGAAGCCGATCTGCAACTCGGCGCACGCAACCTGAAGGTGTGGACGAAGTACAGTGGGCAAGACCCGGAGGCGAACTACAGCCAGGGCGATGTGCAGCAAGATTTTCTAACGACCGCGCCGCGCAAGTACTACACGCTCCGCATCAACCTCCGCTTCTAACCCCTGAGGACGATCTGATGACCAAGTTCTCATGCCGCGCGTACGCGGGAGTCGTGTTGGGCAGCGTGGTATTCGCCGCCGCCTGCTCAAGCTTTCGCGATCAGTTGCTGGAGCCGCAACAACCGGGGGTGATTGGACCAGAAGCCACGGAATCGCCAACGGCCGCCGATGCACTGCGCAAGGGCGCGGTGAGTCGCTTGCGTAACGCAACCATCGGTGGCGAAAGTATCTGGTTGTTGGCTGGACTGATGACCGACGAATGGAAGTCGGGCGACACGTTCACGCAGCGCAACGAGACAGACCAACGCGTCGTACAAACGAACAACGCGAACGTGTCGGCGATGTATGTCACGCAGCACCGCGCGCGCGGCGCGGCCTACGATGCCATTGCGGCGCTCCGCAAGTTCATTCCAGACACGGTGTCCAAGCAGGCGCAGATGTATTGGGTGATCGGTGTTGCGGAGTTGGGACTGGCGGAGAATTTTTGCAGTGGTGTCCCGTACGGTTTTCTTGTGGATGGCGTGCCGACCTACACGAACCCGCTCACGAGTGCGCAGGGCTTCGCGTTGGCCATGACACATCTCGACTCCGCGCTGGCCCTCGCGGCCGCAACGGATACGTTCACGGTGTCGGTGCGCAATGCCATTCAGCTCACGCGGGCGCGCGCCTTCGTGAATATGGGCAGCGCGTCAAACTGGGCGGCGGCGGTGGCAGCCGCAGCGACCGTACCAACGAGCTATCAATACCTGCAAACGTTTTCGCTCACCACGGCGGACAATGCCGTGTGGTCACTGAATAACAGCGCAAAGCGATGGGTGGTGGGCGACAGCTTTGACACCGGTGGGCTGATCAAGAACGCGATTCCGTTTGCGTCAGCCAATGATCCTCGAGTTCCCAAGACCGGAACGACGCTCAACAGCACGCTGCTCAAGGCGTTCGACACCAATACGTGGTTTGTCCAGCAAACCATTTATGGACGCTCCGATCCGGTGCCGCTCGCGACGGGCATCGATGCACGGCTGATCGAGGCCGAAGCCCGACTGGTGGCGCAAGACATCCCAGGCATGATGGTGATTTTGAACGCATTGCGCACCACGTCACAACGTATCGGCATCTTCCAGGTGCCGGTGATGGCGGCACTTGCAGCTCCCGCGACACAAACCGCTGCGGTGGATCTCTACTTTCGCGAGAAGGCATTCTGGGCCTTTAGCCGAGGACAGCGGCTCAGCGATATGCGTCGGCTCATCCGTCAGTATGGGCGCTCGCAAGCGGACGTGTTTCCCACTGGGCAGTTTTTCAAAGGCGGCACGTACGGAACCGACGTGAATTTTCCAGTTACGACGGACGAAAATCCAAATCCCAACTGGAAAGGGTGTATCGATCGGAGCGCGTGATGGTTGTGGGGTAGGCGGGCGAGGTGTGGGCGCGCGAGGCGGTCGCGAGTGACATGCGGTCGTCGCGCCGCCACGCGCCGGGCGTGTCTCTTGTCAGTGAGTGAGCCTGAATATTGATTATAAGCACTAGTGACAAGAGAGCATCCATGAAAGACTCAAAGTTCCAGGATGTACTGGAAGCGGCAGCCCGACTGCAGCAAATACTCCCAGACGCCGTGCTCGTGGGTGGGACAGCGGCTGCGCACCACGCAGCGCATCGCATCTCGTTGGACGATGACCACGTGCTTACCGACCTGCGACAGCGGTTCGACGCGGTACTGAACGCGCTCGAGCAAACCGACGGATGGGTGACCTCGAGAGTCCGGCCACAGGTGCTCATCCTCGGCAGCCTGGATGGCATCGAGACGGGCATTCGGCAACTCATCCGCCGTCGGCCGTTAAACACGGAAATCGTGTCCATCGGGACGCGGGCACTTCAGGTGCCGACGCTCAACGAAATCTTCCGAATCAAGGCGTGGCTGGTGCTGCGCCGCAATGCAGTCCGGGACTATCTCGACGTCGTGGCGCTCGCGGACAGGTTGGGCAGTCGACGGTCGGCCGAAATGGTGCTCAGCCTGGATGAGTACTACGAGGATCAGATCGGAGCGGATGGGCTGCGCATTTCGACTCAACTCGTCAAGCAACTTGCCGACCCGACGCCCTACGATTTGTCGGCGGTGGAGCTGTCTACCTATCGCGAACTCGAAGTGCGGTGGCGGACGTGGCAAAACGTCGTCAGTGCCGCCCAAGCGCTGGCGTCTCACGTGTTGGACCTCATGTCGGAGCAGGAGTAAGCGTGCATTTTCGTCACCTCGACTATCCGGTCGACACGAGCATCACAGCGCTCGGGCCAGCCGCGCTCGACGACATCCTTGAACGCGGCGATCTTGACGCATGGAAGCCAGTGGCTCGCGAGATCGCGCGCGACCCGTTCGGCGCAACCGCAACGATGGTACTTCGTATATGCGACGCGCATCCGATGTATGGAACGTCAGCGCTATGGCGTCACTGGATTGCGCGTCGGCGCGCTGATGCACGCCAGCCGGTGCCGCTCACGCTCGCTCAGTTGCGCGGGCGGGCGAAAATGACGCAGAGTCAGGTGGCGCTGCGATTGGGAATTTCGCAGGCCGACGTGTCCAAGCTTGAGCGCAGGCGTGATGTGCGAGTCTCCACGCTGCACGAGTACGCGCGAGCGCTTGGTGCCTCGCTTCAGGTGACCATGCACTGGCCCGATGAGCCGCACGCAGTCGCGCTTCGGCTGGCAGAACCACTCGCGGTGGATGGCATCACGTCAGCACGCTGAGCGGCGAGAAACCCTGCACTCACTTTTTCATTCTTAAACGCTTGAACCGCATGCACTTCGAACCGACGCGCATTTTTTCTCGCGACGTGTCCTACTTTGCGGATCGCGCCGAGGGCCTCGTCGTCGTGGTGCGCGACGGTCTGCCTGATGCGCTGCACCAGGTGCGCGCATGGCATCCCACGCTAGGCAACGCCAGTAGTGAGGCACTGCGTGCCGGCTTCACGCTCGACGATGCGCAGCTCGTCTATGCACGACAGCACGGGTTCATCGATTGGACCGAGTTAGCACGCCACCTGTCGTCAATCGCACCAAACGCTGAGGGCGAGCCGTTTCTGGCGGCATTCGAGGCGGGTCGTCAGGGCGATTGGCAGAGCGCCAGTGCCACGATTGCCGCGCATCCCGACGTGGTGCGCGTACGCGGTACAAACGGCAACACCATGTTGAATCTCGTGTCCTCACTGTCCGCGTGTCCGACGCGCGAGGATCTGGAGACCGGCACGTCGCGGCCAGGTCGATTGACGGCGGTGCAGGCGCTGCTGCAGTCGGGTGCTGACGTCAACGTGGCCAACGATCGTGGATGGACTGCGCTGCACCAAGCCGCGTATCGCAACGATCCCGAGATGGTGCAATTGTTTCTCGCTGCGGGTGCTGCCGTCGATTGTGCAGCGCACGGCGCGGGCGGTACGCCATTGGCCGTCGCCGCATTCTGGGGGCATCGTGAAGCCGTAGACGTATTGGAGCGCGCTGGGGTTGTGCCGCCCAATCTCAGAATTGCAGCGAGTGTTGGACGCCGCGATCTGGTGTCGGCCTGCTTCGCCGCAGATGGCGCCCTCACGAATGCGGCCACGTCCGATCGCGCCTTCTATCGGCCACACAGCGGGTTTCCCCCGTGGACTCCGACGGAAGACCGTCAGGAAGTGCTTGATGAAGCGCTGGTCTGGGCCGCAAAGAGTGGCCGCATTGACGTCCTCGCCTTGTTGCTCGAGCATGGTGCACACATAGACGGTGCGCCCTATCGCGGCACGCCGCTCATCTGGGCAGCGGCGAATGGACGTCACGACACCATCCACAGGCTGCTCGATCATGGAGCAGATGTGAATCAACGCACCACGTTTGGCGGGTTGTCGCATGGCAGTGGTGTGACCGCGCTACATCTGGCGGCGCAGAACAACCACGCGTTGGCCGTGCGCGCACTGCTCGATCGCGGCGCCGATGCATCGATCACTGACGCGTTGTACCACGCCACGCCGCGTGGTTGGGCCGAGCACGATGGCGCGACGGAGGCCCTGCGGTTGCTCGAGACCTAGCGTGGTGATCGCGCGCGCCAGAACCGTGGGACTCGAAGCCCGCGTCTCGTTGCCCATTGCCGTCACGTCCCCTTGTCGACGATCCGCTTCGCGTCCTCACCGGGCAGCCGAACGCCAGTTCGCCAACTCCGCGGTAGATTTCTCGCATGATCACCGCGCGGCTATCACGAAGCGAACTGCCCGGAAGCGACCTGATGGAGCGTGGCCTCGCCGATCTCACCGCGGGGTTGGTCACGATCGAGTCGCTGCTGGTCTCCATTGCCGCGCCCGGATTGCAGGACGTGGGACTGGCGATAGACCATCCCATCGCCGACGCCGAACTGCAGCTGTATGCGCTGTTGGCGGATCGCGACGGCGCGGCCGCGCACAGCCACTACAACGCGCTCCTTCGGCGTGTCGCGAGCTTCCTGCACGCGGCGCAGTGCGCGAAGTAGCAGATCGCCAGCGCATTGGCGCCTTCATGACCGCACTCGCGCGCCACGCGACGGCGGACGTTGATGTCTTCCTGGTTGGCGGAACCAGCGCAGTGCTGGTCGGCTGGCGCGCCACCACCATTGACGTGGATCTGGTGATGCGGCCAGAGACAGACGCCATGCTGCGGGCGATTCCCCTGCTGAAGGAGCAGCTGCAGCTCAATGTGGAGTTCGCGTCACCCGATTTGTTCATTCCGGTCCCCGCTGGCTGGGAGCAACGCAGCCCCGTGGTGACGCGCATCGGGCGCGTCACCTTTCGACACTTCGATTTCGTCGCGCAGGCATTGGCGAAGATTGAACGGGGGCACGCTCGCGATCTCGCGGATGTGCATGCGATGACGGCTCACGGCCTGATCAGTGCCGTCGATGTCCGCGCGCAGTTCGCACGCATGGAACCCGAACTGTTTCGGTTCCCCGCGATTGATCCCCCGTCATTTCGACGCGCGGTCGATGCGGTGTTTCCACCTTCCACGCCGTGACGACCGATTCCTATCCTGAGACGATGTCTGATGATTGGTTCGAGCAAGTACAGCGTCATATCGAGAGCGCCCATTGGGGGCTCATCCATGCAAAATCAAACGCCAGTCTCGACGATCCTGATTATCAGAAAGAGCTGAAGTATGTGCTACGGGGCTTTCGGCATGCAGACGCGCTGTTTAAAACTGCGCCCCCTGATGCTCAAGAAGTTCACCTGAATTACTTGGAGCGTGTGGTGCCCATGATCAGCGCTGTGCCAGATGGCCTCGATGCAGTCGATCGAGAGCCCTGGCTCGATGGTGTTCGCCACTTCGTTCGCACCTTGAGCATAGGAACGGGTTTCAGGTACCCGCCGCACCTCGATGTGCAGTTGAAACCATACAAGCGGACCATTCGCGAAAAGATTACGGGGTCACTAACCTGGCTTCGCCTCCGACAAGCTCTATCCGAAATTCGCTACTACATCAGAAGGATGCTCTAGTCCGCCCCTCGATGCGCGCCAGCCACGGAGACTCCTTCACCGTTCGTGCCTTGAATGGCACCACCACGAGTGAGTTGTTTACGTGCGTGAACGCCAGTATCCAGGCCGACGCTTGTGATGCGCGATCGCAAGGACGCGCACGGACCC
>JANMKU010000218.1:0-6902 GCA_031372205.1 Gemmatimonadaceae bacterium
GTTTGAGCGACTGCTGGAGACCTATCTCGCGTTCGCCCCGGCAGGTTTCCAGTCATTCATGATGGCAATGCCCATTTGGCTGAAAACCAAGCTGCATCTCCCGCGCGAGATCCGAAAGGCACTCGGCGGCGGCTACAAGAAGCGAATCGTCTTCACCGGCCATCACGAATCGCACGCGGCGAGCGCGTTCTATCCCTCGCCATTCGACGAGGCCGCCGTCCTGACGATGGATGGGGTCGGCGAATGGGACACTGCGAGCATAGGGATCGGGCGGGGAAACCGGCTCGAACTGCTCAAAACGCTGGCGTTCCCGCATTCCGTCGGATTGCTCTACAGCGCGCTCACCTATTTCTGCGGATTCAGGGTGAACTCAGGCGAGTACAAGCTGATGGGATTGGCCCCGTACGGCGACCCCAAATACGTCGACCTGATCAAGAAGACACTCATTGACTTGAAGCCGGATGGCTCGCTGGCGATGGACATGAAGTATTTCGGATATTGCCAGGGGCTGACCATGACCAGCCCGGCGTTCGACGCGTTGTTCGGCGGTCCGCCGCGCGATGCCGACTCCATGATCACGCAGCGGGAGATGGACATCGCCGCGTCCATCCAACAGGTGACGGAGGACATCGTGCTCCGCATGGCGCGCACGGCGAAGCAGCTCACTGGTGCGAAGTACTTGTGCCTTGCCGGCGGCGTTGCGCTCAACTGCGTCGCAAATGGCGTGCTGCTCCGCGAGAAGATTTTCGACGATATCTGGATCCCCGCGGCGGCGGGTGATGCCGGGGGCGCCATGGGCGCCGCTCTCTTCACGCACTTCCATCTGCTCGGGAATGGGCGGCAGTCAACGCACGACGACTCGCTCATGCACGGCTCGCTGCTCGGGCCCAAGTACTCGAACAGCGAAGTCCGGACGTTTCTGGATTCGCAGCAGATCCCGTACCACTATCACAGCGACGAATCCGCACTGCTCGCCACGACCGCGGAAATCATGGTGGCTGGCAAGGTTGTCGGCTGGTTTCAGGACCGGATGGAGTTCGGCCCGCGCGCGCTTGGCGCCCGCAGCATACTCGGTGATGCGCGCAACGAGAGGATGCAGGCGCAGATGAACCTCCGGATCAAGTTTCGCGAGAGCTTTCGTCCGTTCGCGCCAAGCGTCCTGGCGGAGGACATCGGCGACTGGTTCGAGCTGGACCGTGAGTCGCCGTACATGCTGCTCGTCGCGCCAGTGCGAAAGGAGAAGCGTCACGTGCTGTCCCCCGAGCAGCAGAACGCCATGAAGGACCCCGACCTTCGCAAGCGGCTGAATGTGACGCGTTCTTCGATTCCCGCTGTGACGCACGTGGACATGTCGGCCCGAATCCAGTCTGTGAACGAGAAGCGCAACGGCCGCTACTACCGGCTAATTCGCGAGTTCAAGCGCCAGACCGGCTGCGGCGTGATCGTGAATACCAGCTTCAACATCCGCGGCGAGCCGATTGTTTGCACACCGCAGGACGCCTATCGTTGTTTCATGGCATCGGATATGGACGTGCTGGTGCTGGAGGACTTCATCCTCTACAAGAGTGAGCAGCCGCAGCAGGTAGAGAGCGAGCGGCGCACATACATCGGAAGCTTTTCCCTTGACTGACCCGTCCCCATGATCAATCCCTTTCAGGGAGTGAACTGGAACCCGGATCTCGCCGCTCGGCGAACGTTCGCCGTCAGCCTGATCATCGGATTCCCCGCCATCGCCGCGGTGCTCGCGCTCATCGGTCGGGTAAAGACGCACGGCTCGAGTGCCAGCTTCCTTTGGCTTGGGCTGATCGGCCTCGGAGTGGGAACGCTGTTCTGGGTGCTGCCACAAATCTCAAAACCTTTTTACGTCGCGTGGTATTTCGTCGCGTGCTGCATCGGCATGGTGATGAGCAATCTGCTACTCGCTGCATTCTTCTATCTCGCCATCACGCCTGTCGCGTTGCTGCTCCGCACCTCTGGCCGACAGCCGCTTCGCAAGGGATTCGATCGGGCAACGTCGACCTATTGGAGCGACGCGGAGAAAGACATGAAGGCCAGCCGCTACTTCAGACAGTTTTGACCGCCGTGAACGACGAAACGAAGGATTCCTTCGAAGAGGCCAGCCGAGCAAAGGACGGCACGTTGGGGGCTGAGTTTTTCATGATGCTTCGTCACAACAAGAAATACTGGCTGTTGCCACTCGGCGTCATCTTGCTGCTCCTCGCCTTCCTGGTCGTCCTCGGGTCGACCGGCGCGGCGCCGTTTATCTACACCGTGTTCTGATGCCCGAAAACACGCCCTTGCGCAAGCGGCCTCGCATGCCGGTAGCGACCAAGGGCACGTGGCGAAAGGTCGCCGTTGTCAATGTGATGCTGGTGATTGCGTCCGTGGTGCTGTTCGATCTGGCCACCTATCTGTTCCTGCCACACCGGTACGACGTCGCATTCAATGACTATCGACATCCACCGATACTCGGCGATCCCGGGATGGTCGTTTGGACGAAGCACTATTACGCCGCGGATGAGTCCAAAGGCTTTGATATCGGGCCCAACAGAATCTCGCAGAGATGGATCGACGGCGTGTTGTATCCCATCTGGTCCAATTCGATTGGCTGTTTTGACAGGGAACACAGTACCTATGCGAGCTACGTCTATTTCGCTGGCGACAGCTTCACGTGGGGGTACGCGCCGTACGAGTCGAAGTTCGGCACGCTGATCGAGCGCGTGACCGGGACGGAAATACTGAAGGCCGGCGTCGAGCACACGGGCCAGCGTCACCAGTTCGCGAAGTTCCTTGAGATCCTCCAGCGAACATCGAGCGTGCCAAAGGCGGTGTTCGTCTTCCACTATGACAACGACATTGCGAACGACTATGCCCACCCGCACTCCACGGTCGTTGATGGCTGGCTCACGGACAACGTGTCGATCAACGATCGGAACGAACTGATCCATCATTCGAACGAGGAGCTGAGATCCCGACTCCAGGCTATGCTGGTGCAGGACCGCCAGCTGGCGCTGACGAGAAGCCAGCAACCGGTCCGTGCGTGGTTCGCGGCGAAGACATTCTTGAAGCGCTATTCGCTGACAGCGAACCTGATGAATGCCGCCCGATCGGCGGTGAAGGCTGCACGGGCCGCAACGTCCGTGAACACAGCGGCAGCAGCGACCCCGATCAGCTTCTACGCACTCCCGTACGAGAAGTCGAACGGGGGATATTGGTATCTCGACAGCCCGTTTGCGCGGCCGAACCAGGCGGCGCTTCTGGCCTTCAGGGACTGGGCGTCACAACACCACGTCCCGCTCGTCGTGGTGCTCATTCCGCACAAGCGGTCGCGCTTCATACCCGACTGGTACGCGGAGATGCACCAGTTTCTGCAGCAACACCAGATACGCTTTCTCGATCTCGCCGGCCCGTTTGTCGCAATGAGGCTCGATCCGAGCACGCTGTACTGGCGCAATGACCTTCACCTAAATATCCACGGGAACGAAATGGTGGCGAGGGTACTCCTCGACACATTTCCGGAATTCTTTCCGGCGTTGCACGCGGCTCCGCATGACGTACCCGCCGAGTCGCGCGACAGCCTCGACCACGTCAGTGAGAAGCGATGAGAAGCGACTGGTTTTCCCACTCCACATGCAGAAATCTCATGACCCGTTCGCACCTCGTTAGCATCGCTGCTACACTCGCCGCTGTACTCGCTGCCTGCGCATCGCGCGCCGACGGTCCTGCGCCCGCGCGTGACTATCTGTATCTGTGGACGGCGTCGGCCGACACAACACAGCCCGACTTCCTCGCCGTACTCGATGTGACCGACGACAGTGGCCGCTACGGCCGTCTCGTCACGACGCTGCCAGTGCCTGGGGTAATGAACTTTCCGCACCACACGGAACACGAGTTGCCCGCCGACCGTCAACTGTTCGCCAACGGATTCGGCTCAGGGCAAACGTTCGTCTTCGATCTGAGCACACCAGCCGCGCCGCGTATTGCTGCGCAGTTTGGTGACGTGGATGGGTATGCGCATCCGCATTCGTTCCTGCGATTGGGCAACGGCAACGTGCTCGCCACGTTTCAGATGACGCACGCTGGCGGCCGGATGCGCACGGGTGGCCTGGTCGAGCTCACGCCGGCCGGCGTGCGCGTGCGATCATCGTCGGCGGATACACCAGGCGCCGATTCAGGATTGCGCGTGTACAGCGCCGGCGTCGTGCCTGCACTCGATCGCATCATCACGACGTCCACCGACATGGACAAAGATTTCTTCGAACCGTCGCGCACGTTGCAACTGTGGCGACTGTCCGATCTCAAACTGCTCACGAGCATCACACTGCCCGGCCCGAATGGTGTGCTCACCGCCGAGCCGCGATTGATGGAGGATGGGCGCACGTTACTGGTCTCGACATTTAGTTGCGGACTGTTTCTTGTCGATAGCCTCGACAGCGACACACCGAAGGCCACGCAGGTGAGCGCGTTTCCGCGCAAAGAGGGCACGAGCTGTGCGATCCCGGTGATGGTCGGCCACTACTATCTCGTCACCGTACCGGCGTGGAGCGCGGTCGTGAGTCTCGACATCTCCAATCCGAAGGCACCCAAGGAAGTGAGTCGCGTCGCGTTTGATTCAACCGATGTACCACACTGGATCTCGGTGTCGCCGGACCATCGGCGTGTCGTCGTCACCGGTTACGCATCGATGCAGCACACGGTGCAGATGCTGCGCTTTGACACAAACACCGGACAGCTGTCGCGCGATACACTCTTTCGTGAAGACGGCGCAACGGTGCCTGGATTTCGCATGGACAACAAGCAGTGGCCGCACGGAGGGAACGCGAAGGGCATTCCCCACGGTGCGGTGTTCAGTCGACCGTAACGGGCGCGAACACGGATGGACGACGCCGCTACGGTTTCTTGTCCCAGACCATGGCGTTACAGGTTGCTCTGGTCTCCTGAATCAGCGTGGCGCTCCTGACATCGGTCTTCGCCGTATCCTGAAATACGGGATGGTGACGGAGCCGGTCGCACGCGGTTTCAAGCCACGTCGTCCCGCCTACATCACGCATAGCGATCGAACGGTTCAGCGCAGACGACACTCACGGCGCCTCGCCCACGCGAACCGGCGTGAGTCGGTTGACGGTTGTGCCGTCGCCGAGTTGTCCTTTGTCATTGCGCCCCCAGCAGTAGAGGGAGCCGTCGAGCGTTACACCACACGTATGCCCGGCACCGGCGCTGATGCTCTCGAACTTGAGGCCGCCGGGAACAAGCTGCGGCGTGAGGACACCGACGTTCCAGCAGTACACATCGCGCGCATTGGACAGCGCACAGGTGAAACCGCCGCCGGCCGAAACTTGTCGCACGTCGCCGCCGGGCACGGCCATCAGTTTTGGAGACGATCCTGGGCTCCCGGTGGTGGGCTGTTCCGCAAGGCCCCAGCACGAGACTGAGACGCTCCACGTGCAGGCGTGGGCGAGTCCGGCGGTGAGGAATTGGGCGGCAAATAGTGGGGTGCCATCGGCGGCAAAAGCACGCCCGAGGAAATGATCAAGTGTGGTGTTGTCGGCCAACTGTCCGTTTCCGTTGCGACCGCCGCATTGGAGAAAGTCTGCGCCGATGCAGATGAATTCACCGCCGGCGGTCACTGGGTATTCAGGTTGCAAACGCGTTCCGATCCACACTGGTGTCGGGCGTGATCCGAAATTGAGCGCGGAGGTATTCATCCCTCCCCAGCACAGGAGCTGGATACTCTGTTGCACGTTGAGCAGGGCGCACGAGTGACGCCCACCAACGTGTACGGAGAGCACGGTTCCCTTTTGGCCGGCGATGGCTGTGCGTCCGTCGTCGATGGCCAGGAATGGCAGGATTCGTCGGCATCCCTGCAACCCATCGAAGCGTGAACATGCTGGAGATTGGTCTCCGATTTGACCGCTGAAGGTCGATCCCCAACACAACACGCTAGTCTTTGCGACCAGCCCACAAGTGTGTGCTTCGTAAAAGCGATTCACTTCACGCTGCGATTCGCCGACGCCGCCTGCCGACAGTTGATCGAAACCCAACGACGTAGCAACGCGCCCCGGCAGCGATCGCGATAGTTCCGCCGATGCGCCGTTGCCGAGTTCCCCAGCACTGTTGTCCCCCCAGCACCAGGCGGATCGATCCACATCGGCGATGGCACAGGTGTGTTCAAATCCGGCGGTGACCGACGACCACTTCTGACGCACGCTGATCGTTTTCCTAAGCTCCGAGATTTGAAATGGCGCCGCGCCGACTGTAGCGATCAGCTCACCACCGCCGCGACTCTTGCCCAGCGCGTTGCCGGACGCGTCGACGGTGAACGCGGTCTCGTTCGTTGACCTCCATGTCACCGGCAGCCCTTTCGTTCGCCGAAACGCGTCTTGCACGGTGACGTCAAACTTTTCCGTGTTCGTCAGGTTGATGGAACTCGCCCACGGCGTGCGTTCGATAACGACCAGTGGCAACACGGCCAGCGTTTTGCGAAACTCGGCCACCTGAAACCCTGCGTCGCCAACACTCGCCACAATCTCGCCGCCGCCTTGCGCGTACGCCGTCACCCCGCCGTTGGCATCGACACGAAAGGCGGCCACATTTGTTGAACTCCAGCGCACCGTCGCGCCCGCGCGATTGGTGGTCACGCGCAGTCGCGTGGTGTCGGTCACTGTGAGCGTGTCTGGCCACGCACTCGTCGGCGACAATTGCACGGCGCCAACGCGAAGGGGCAGTTGCAATACCGTGCGATCCAGTTTGTCGCTCGACACCGTGGCCGCGACCTGCGCGCGTCCACTGGCCCGCGCTGTTACGGTCGCCTTGGTTGGATCGGTGCTCGACACCACCACTTGCGCAACGGACGGATCATTCGACGTCCACTCCACCTTCGCGCCGGTGCGCCACGCTGCATC
>JANMKU010000220.1:0-3945 GCA_031372205.1 Gemmatimonadaceae bacterium
CGCTGGGGTCTGTAGCCACCGGCCGAATGCAATCATAATGTTCAGTTAGAGCGGTTGACCACAGGCGACATGACACGGAGTTGAACATGACCGATCCACTGCTCGAGAACGCGACACCGGTCGTGCGGTGTTTCGAAGAGGCGGTCGATGCGATTATTGCCGGCGAAATTGCGGTGTTGCGCACCATGCTCGAGCGCCATCCCGAGCTCATTCGCCAGCGCTCGGCCCGGCCGCATCATTCCACACTGCTGCACTACGTGTCGGCAAACGGGGTGGAAGACTATCGACAGATAACGCCGGCGAACATTCTCGACATCACCGCGCTCCTGCTCGATGCCGGTGCGGAGGTGGACGCCACGAGCGACGCGTACGGTGGCGACAGCACGACACTCGGGCTCGCGTCAACGAGTGCGCATCCGCGAGCGCGCGGCGTGCAGATTGCGCTCATCGATCTCCTCCTGCGGCGCGGCGCACGGATCGACGGCGCCGATGATTTACAGGGACTGGTGCGCGGAGCGTTGGCCAACGGATGTCCGGAAGCAGCCGTCGCGCTGGCCAGCCGCGGTGCCCGCGTGCAGACGCTGTACGCGGCCGCGGGTGTGGGCAACCTGGCGCTTGTGCGCGCGCTGTTCGATGCATCCAGCACGCCCCAACGCGAAGGTGCGCTGATTGTTGCGGCCCAGCAGGGCCATATCGACATCGTCACCTTCCTGCTCGACCACGGTGTCAATGTGAGGGCCAATGACGGCATGACGGCCCTGCACAACGCTAGCGCGGGCGGTCATATCGCACTGATGGAATTGCTGATTTCGCGTGGCGCCGAGCTGGAAGCACTCAACGAATTCGGCGGCACTGTGCTCAGTAGTACGATCTGGTTTGCCTATCACGTCAACAATGAGGAGTTCGTCGCGCGAAATTTTCCGCGCGCGATCGAGTGCCTGCGTGTCGCCGGTGCCCGGACGGATGTGTATCCGGAGCTGCTCGCGGAGATCGACGGTGTGTTCGCGCGCCAGAGGCGCATAAGGCTGACCTAATTTTGGAATGGTTTCACGCACAAATATACCTTGCAAAAACAAACAGTCACTTTACTATTGCAAGGTATGAAAAGACTCTGCGCAGCCCTGCTCACGGATTACATCACGAATTTTCCTTGTGTCACCATACTCGGGGTCCGACAGTGCGGTAAAACAACACTATTGCGACAGTTACCAGACACTTGGCGGCACTTTGACCTAGAACGGCGGGCGGACTACTCTGTCGTCGCCACCGATCCGGACACGTTTCTTCGGCTCAACCCCCGCCAAATCGCGATCGATGAAGCGCAGCTCCTTCCGGAACTGTTTTCGGCCCTTCGCGTCGCCATTGACGACCACCGTGAGGAGAATGGACGGTTCGTCGTCACCGGATCCAGTTCACCAGCCCTCGTGCGATCCCTCAGCGAAAGTCTCGCTGGACGGGTGGCAATCATCGAAATGGCGCCATTCTCCTGGGCCGAGGTGACCGAAACCGTAGGGGCGGATTCGTTCCTCAAGCGCCTGCTCGATCGACATGCCGACCCACAAGCACTCATCGACGGTCTCGCACCGCGCGGCCCCGAGGCCTTGCTGCACGATTTTTGGTTTGCAGGCGGATTCCCGCAACCATGGCTCAAGGCATCGGCCGCCTTTCGCAGTCGCTGGATCGAGCAGTACATCCAAACGTACCTGTTGCGAGACGTGCAACGGCTTTTCCCGGGCCTCGACGATGTGCGTTTTCGGCGCTTTCTCGAAATGCTCGGCGGACTGTCCGGGCGCGTGCTCAATCTCGCGGAAGTCGGCCGGGCGCTCGGTGTGTCGCCGCCAACGGCGCGCGACTATTTCGAGATCGCGCACGGGACGTTCGTCTGGCGCACGATCCCGGCGTATTCGCGAAACGTGGTGAAGCGCGTGGTGAAGCATCCACGCGGCTACTTGCGGGATACTGGACTGCTGCATGCACTCCTTCGTGTGCCTGATCTTGCTGCGTTACGCAGTCATCCGCAGGCGGGCGCGTCTTGGGAGGCCATGGTTGTGGAAGAGATCATTCGTCAGCTGAATGCAACCGGGGAGGCGTTCGAGTATTCGTACTATCGCACTGGTGCGGGCGCTGAGGTGGACCTGGTGATCGATGCGAGCTTCGGGCGCATCGCGTTCGAGATCAAGTACTCGTCCACTCTCGGGCCACGAGACTTGCGTGCGCTACGTGACTTCGTGCGAGAGCAGGACGCGCGCATCGGCGTGGTCATCAACAATGACATCGTGCCGCGACACTACGACGACAAGATCATTGGGCTACCAATGGCGTGGCTCTGACCAATCGGCGCAATGATGTTAGCGCACACGCCGTCAGACTCCGACCCTAGAACACTCGCAGGTTGAAGTAGCGCTTCGGATTCTTCTTGATGTCGTCAACCAACGCGCGCAACTCATTCACCAGCGAGTCGCCGTGCTGGTAGAGTCGTGGATCATTGACCAACTGGCCGAGTGTCCCCTGACCGCTGTTCACCTTGATGAACACGGAGTCTGCGCGCGACACCACGCGCTGCAGCTGCGCCTCGGTCTTGCTCAATCCCGCTGCCACGTCGCGCAAATGCGTTGTTGCCGCCACGAGCGACTGGGCCGCAGTCTGCGCATTGGCGACGATGGCCTGCAACTCGCCGCGCGATGTCGCCGAGTCGGCGCGGCTCGAGAAGCGGTTGAGATTCGCACTGGCGGTGCTCACCGTCTTGAGTCCCTGCTGCACGTCCGCACTGATCAGATCCAGGTTCTTCGACTGTACACGCACGGTGCGCGCCAACTCAGCGGAGAGTTGCGAAAAATTCCGGAGAGTTGCACGCAGCTCGTTTGCCGCCGAGTCGTCGAACGCCACCTGCATACGATCGGATACCTTTGCCACGTCGCCAGCGATACGCGTCGCGACCGACGTGAGTTGCGCAATGTCAGGCAGCACGGCACCGGCGAGGGTATCACCGGCAGTATGCGCCTCGACGAGCGCCGCACGCAACGCGCGATCCGCCGGTACACCACTCGCGTCGGCCACAGTGACTTGCCATTCGCCAAACAAACTTGACGCGACAATCAGGACCACCGGATCGGCTGGCAAGGAAACGCCGCGATCGATCGCCATCGTGAGGACGACCCATCCACGCTCGCCGAGGGCGATCCGTTCCACCTGACCAGACCGCACGCCCCGAATGACCACCGGATTCCCCACAGCAGCGCCGCCAACGTCACGCGTGCGCGCGATGACGCTCCGCGTCTTACTCCCTACACCGGATTGCCTTACCCACAAGACGGTGACGATCAGCAGCGCCGCGGCCAGCAGCACCGTCGCCCCGACGAGAAAATCATTGTTGCGTCGATCAGTCGTCATACGTGAGCCTAACGGAGCGTACGGCCGCTGAGCCAGACCAGTGCCCAGAACGCATCGAGCACGAGAATCATCACCGCCGACAGCACCACAGCGCGCGTGGCATTGCGGCCGACGCCCTGTGCGCCACCACTAGTCGTGAGACCCGCTCGGCAACCAATCAAGGCGACCGCGGCGCCGAAACTCGCCGCTTTCACAAGTCCGTAGCGCACATCAAAGTCCACAAAGAATACGCGCACTCCTTTGAGGAACTGCGGTGTCGTCACGTCAAGCAAGCCGATCGCCGCCAACCAGCCCGCCGTCACTCCAACGAGCATCGCCACGCCGACCACCACGGGAAACATCAACGTCGACGCCAGCACACGCGGCACAACGAGATAACTCATCGGATCAAACGTGAGCGTTTCGAGCGCATCGATCTGCTCCGTGACCCGCATGGTGCCCAGTTCGGCCGCGATGTTTGCCCCCACTCGCCCGGCCAGCGCGAGCCCGGTGAGCACCGGCGCCAGCTCGAGCGTGACGGTCTTCTGCACCAACGTTCCCACGAAATACGGCGGC
>JANMKU010000292.1:0-4598 GCA_031372205.1 Gemmatimonadaceae bacterium
CACTGTCGGTGCCGCCGCCTCCGTGACACCCACGGGCAACGCGTGCTCCACATCAACGTTGGCGCGGCGACCGCCTCGCCAATTCGGTCGGTGCCGGCAACACTCGTCAATAACACGTACTGGACGGCCGCGGACGTGACGAATAGCCGCACCATCAACATCACGGGCGGCCAGACGAATCGGGATGGAAGGACACGTTCTACATCCCGCTCGGCGCCTCGGTGGTGGTCATCGCGAAGTTTGAAGATTTCGCCAGCCTGACCAACGCGTACATGTTCCACTGCCACTTTTCCAATCATGAGGACGAAGGGCTGATGGGACAATTCATCGTGATCCCATAAGACCCGGCGGTAGATTCGCGGGATGCCTATCGCCCGGGAGTCGAAAGCCGCCGGCCGCGCCGCGCGATGGTGGATAAGCGTGCGGCGCCGCGCGATCATTCTGACGACGGGTTGGCTCGTAGTCGCCGGGGCGGCGACGACGCCGCGACCTGCGTTCATGCGGGTGCGCGCACCGGCACGAATCCTCCTCGTGACGCTCGACGACCGACCCTCGTCGCTGCAATGGCCCGTGCGTCTTGGCGCGGTGGCCGACGTCGAGGTCGTTGCGCCACCCCGGGAACTGCTTGGCAACTTCAGCGTCCCGGGGCGACCCGACGCGATCTTCGCCTGGGTGCGCGCGCAAGACCTCTCTGCATTCGATGCCGCGGTTGTGTCCATCGACATGCTCGCGTACGGTGGCCTGGTGGCATCGCGCACGGATCACTCGGCCACCGACTCCGCGGCACTCGGGCGGCTCGCGTTCGTCGGCGAGCTCCGGCGCCGCGCGCCGCACCTGAAGATCTACGGCGCCAGCGTTCTCACGCGGCTCGCCCCAACGGCCGACGGATCGAACGAGACGTGGCGCGTGGCACTCGCACGCTGGGCCGAGATCTCTGCGGTCACAGGTGATTCTGCGCTGGCGACGGAAACGAAGCGGCTCGAGTCGGCGATCCCCGTTTCACTGCGCGCCACGTACGGCGCTGTGCGACGGCGGAACGCGACAATCAACCGCGCGGCGCTGCAACTGGTGCGCGATGGGGTATTGGACTACTTGATCGTCTCGCAGGACGACGCGCGGGCGCGCGGCCTGCACGTCGCGGAGCGTGAGCACTTGCGTGCGATCGTCGACTCCGCCGGCATCCGGAACGCGGTGACGCTGCAACCGGGCACCGACGAGGCGGCGATGCTCCTGCTCGCGCGCGCAGTCGCTCAGCGGGTCGGGCGCCGTCCGAGCGTGGCCGTATCATATTCGTCCGAGCGAATGGCTGACCAGCCGATGCCCTTCGAAGATCAGCCGCTCCGTCGCACCGTGAGTCTCCAGATCGCCGCGGCCGGCGCCGTGGAGACGCGGGATGGCAGCGCGTCCGACCTGCGCCTGTTCGTATTCACCTCGCGCAACGAGCAACAGAGGGCGACGGTATTCGCCGACAGCATCCAACTCACCGTCGCACGGGGCGCCCGCGTGGTCGTCGCGGATGTCGATCCCAAAGGCGACGTGCAGGGTGCGGATTCCGTCTTCGCCGAGGCGCTGACGAGTCGGCGCATCGTCGCGCGACTTGCCGGGTATGCGGCGTGGAACACGGCGGGCAACGCGATTGGCACCGCGCTGGCGCACGCCGTGCTTTCCGAGATGGCCGCGACCCCCGTTAAGGGAGGTGCGCGCATCGCACCATCGCGCGCGGCCACGCAAGCGCATCGGTGGTTCCTCGCCGATCGCTGGCTGGACGACTTCGTGTGGCACACGCTGGTGCGCCCAGGCGCCGCGCGCCTCGTGCGAGACCGCGGGTGGAACGCGCTCCAACTCACCGAACCAGAGGCGCGCGTTGTAGCGGATTACGCGGCGCCGCTCATGCGCGCGGGGGCGCTGCGGCTCCGCATGGCGTTCGGTGTGGTGGACACCGCCGGCCAGCCGTGCGCGGGGTTGCGTGACTTCCGCTTCACGCTGCCGTGGCGTCGGACCTTCGAAGCCGAGTTCGAGTTCGCGCTCGCCGACCGCTGCGCTGACAACTGAGCAGCCTCCTCGAAGGTTCGTTGCTCGCCCTGACGAACGCGGCAGTGCTCCAGGTAGTACCAACCTCCAACTATTTCTTTCGCCAGCGGTCCGCGACGTCTTCACGCTCGGATGCGCCCGAACGCAGCAACGGCCAGGCGCGGCACCGCCCATCTCGTCCACGGCGCCAGCCGCAGATCGACCCACCCTCTGGGATCGCCGGCAACTCCACTGCCGCCCGCGGCGCGGGCGACCGGCAACAGGGGTGGGGCGTTCCCTTCGCGGACCATTTCGATACCACGAAGGTCAACGTCGCCAACTGCGCACGGGGCGGGCGGAGCAGCCGCACTTTCATCACCGAGGGCCTGGGGGACAACAGGCTCGCGATCGACTGGGCCGAACAGGAGGCGCGTGATGCACATGTGCCGTTCGTGAATCACGGAGATCGCGTCGCTGACGCTGGTCGTCGACCGACCAATGTGCACCATACGACACAATCGCTGAACGGGCTAGCCGAGTTGCATGTCAGCCGGTTGGGCGATGACCCCGCCCAGCGCGCCGCGGTGCTCGCGCGCGTGGGCCCAGTCGTGCTCGGACTGCGGCAGGAAAAAGGATCCCGTGCGACGATCTTGCAGGAGCGCGCCGGGCTCACGGCGCGTGTTGGCGGCGATGAACGTGTCCGCGGCGGAGACCATGCGTCGAAAGTGTTGCGCGGCGTCCTCGACGCTGTAGGCGCCAGTAAAGCGGAGATACGCCGCGTCTTCAGGCGTCAAGGTGCGGCGGCGGAACTGCTCGAGGTACGACGAGGGATTGAGCCCGGGATTCTTCTCGACCACGGCCCAGACCAACGCTGGAAACGGAAGGATCTGCGCATCTGCGAAGATCGCGTCTACCAAATCGCGTGGCTCACGACGGTTCGCGAGCGCCACCAGCTTGTTGATCGCGAGGTCGATTGGATGGAGCATGACCCCACCACCAGAAATGGAGACGAGCGGGAGAAAGCGCCAAGCCGATTCGTGCGCCCAGTCCAGGACCGTCGAAGCGCCATCGTGACGTACCACGGCACTCACAAAACCGCGATGCTCGGCGATCGTGTTTACCTCGTACCCGCTCGCGCGCAGTGCGATGGCGTCGGCAGCGAAGGACTGGTTCGCCGCGTCGGCCGTATTGTGAAAAAAATCGAGATCATTGCTGAAACGCTCGCCCGCCGGACCGATATGAAGCGCGGCACCGCCGGCGAGATACGAAACCTCGGAGCGCTGGGGCGCCAACAGCGCGAGCACGGTTGCCTGGAAGGCGGTAAGCGGCATGGAGCCGTGCGCTAGACGGACGGCAGCATCAGCAGACCCTCGAGTCGCGAGGCCGCACGCCACGCCTCTCGACCGCCATGCTTGCGAAGGCCGTCGGCCACCCACGCTACGTCGTCCGCGCGGATGATGAGGTCCGGCCGCGCCCACCAGAAACAGGTGACGTAGTTGGTACGGAACAACTTACGAGCCTCGCGGACGCATACCATGCCACGCGCACTCTCGGCACTTAATTGACGTCGGCTTCGTAGTCCGCCAAGACGACCCGCCTCAGCCGTGGTCATTGTACGGGGCATTCCAGAACATAAGCGCTTATGATCTTTTCGACAAGTAGCGACGCCGGCGGTCACTGTGGTAACGACAAGTGCGGCTGTCACAACGCGGAGCTTTGCACCGTCCGAGGAAGGGCGGTGGTAAGGCGCGCCAGGGCCTGGGGGGAGTCACTCACCGCCGAGCGCCTCGATGTCGGCGAGATCCCTGAGGCGACCAGTCGCGCGCTTGTTGCGGACGAACGCCGCGCGGCCGACGAATGGGACCAGCACGTCATCGAAGCAGGCCTCGATCCGCTCAGGCCACGCTTCGTCAAACGTCACGCCGCTGACCCCCGTGAGAATATCATACGCCACGGGGGGAGGCCCAATTGCGCGACGGTATCAGGGCGTGTGAGATCGGCTTTCGTGATCTCGAGCACGGCCAGCGGTGCGCCGAACGCGGCCAGCGCCGCCCAGACGCGCGTGGCATT
The DNA here is from genome assembly GCA_031372205.1 of Gemmatimonadaceae bacterium. Taxonomy (GTDB): domain Bacteria; phylum Gemmatimonadota; class Gemmatimonadetes; order Gemmatimonadales; family Gemmatimonadaceae; genus Gemmatimonas. The sequence continues at coordinate 4,081 of JANMKU010000292.1, forward strand.
TGGCTCGCCGACGATCATTTCGTACAGCACGCAGCCCAGGCTATACAGGTCGCTGCGGCCGTCCACTTCCTCACCTACCGCTTGCTCGGGGCTCATGTACGCCGGCGTGCCCACACTCATCCCGGCCTGGGTGAGGGTGTCGGACGTCGCGTCGCTGATCGCCTTGCCAATGCCGAAGTCGGCCACGAGCGCGTGGCCATCCTGGAGCATGATGTTCTCGGGCTTGATGTCGCGATGGACAATGCCTAAGCGATGCGCGTGATCGAGTGCGCCGGCCACTTCGCTCGCGATGCGGACCGCCTCGTGCATGGGCAGCTGCCGCTGCGCGTCAAGCCGGTCGCGCAGTGACTGGCCTTGCACGGTGGGCATGACGTAGAACACGGCGCCGCCAGCGTCGCCCGAGTCGTACAGTGGCAGGATGTGCGGATGACTGAGCTTTGCGGCGAGTTGAATCTCTCTTAGAAAACGGTCCCGCCCGAGCGTCGCGGCGAGGTCGGGGTGCAGCACCTCGATGGCGA
>JANMKU010000311.1:0-20322 GCA_031372205.1 Gemmatimonadaceae bacterium
GATCTGCCCCACTGGTCATGCGAAAGTTACACACTGGCGCCGACACACACGATCAGTCGATGGGCAGCCGAATCTCCACACGACAGCCACCGATGGACTGATTGCTCATGCGAAATGCGTACCTATCGCCATAGAGCATCGTCAACCGCTGTCGCGTGTTGGTCAGTCCGATGCCGAGTCCGTCAACTGAGGGTCGCGCCGCCAGAAACCGGCCGCTCGTGGTGATGAGACCATCGAGACCCTTGCCATTGTCGTCGACGATTAATTCCAGTGCATTGCCGACGCGGCGCGCGCTCACATGAATGGTCTGGTCCGGGCTCCCCGGCGCTAACCCATGCTTAAGCGCGTTCTCCACGAGTGGTTGCAGAATGAAGCTCGGCACGGGTAAGTCGACCGCCGACGAATCGACGTCGATATCCACGTCCAGTCCGCCACCGTAACGCACACGTGCGATTTGCAGATAGAGCTCCACGAGCTCGATTTCCTGCCACAAGGGGATCGTCGATGACGCCGCGCTGCGCAGCGACAGGCGGAGCAGGTCGCTGACTCGCGTGAGTGTGCGCTGCGCCTCACGCACGTCCATCTCCATGAGCTCTGCGACGGCATTGAGCGCATTGAAGAGAAAGTGTGGATTGAGCTGCATGCGGAGCGCGTCGAGCTGCGTCCTGGCGAGCTTCTGTTCGAGCTCTGAAGCCGCCCGGTCACGTTCTCGATATCGGCGCACGAATTCCACCATGTAAGCAGCGCCGAGCACCGCCCAGTACAACACGACCTGGAACGCGAGATTTCCCACCAGCACTTGTCGTACCGCGCTGCCAAAGCTCTGTGCGTTGCCGATCCGAAACCACTGGTTCATCCAAGCGATGGCCAGCACGTTCGCCGTGCAGATCACTGCGCTCGCGGTGCCATGCACGGACAGCCACACCCACAGACGCCCGGCCGCGAGTGGCACGCGATCAACGAGGGACAGGATGCCCTGCGCCCACACGCTCCACAGGATCCACGTGGCCACCTGCCACACCAAGGCCGTACCAAGCGTGTAGCGATGGCCGACCGTGTCACCCATGACCATCAGCTGAACTGCGCCGAGGATGCCGGGTATGAGCCACACGACAGCGAAGAGCACGCGCGTCATTCGGCGCAACCGCACTCCTTCGTCGGCGATCGTCAGTGGCGATGTCGAGGCAACCATTCCAGGCATAGCGGCGTCAAAGGAGTGATTGGCGTTCGGAGGTCGGCGTGACTCGCAAGGTAATCGCCACGCTTCGAAACTTTTCCGCGGTCCGTCGCATCGTGTAGTACGAGACTCGTACGAGACTCGTACGAGACTAGTACGCGACTAGTACGAGACCGGCCGTCGTATCGTGTCAGGGCGAATCGCTTCCCCCGGTTCGTGCCATTCGCGACGAGTACAACCGTAGGGGGCGGAGACGGTGACCGTGCGCGTACTGATTGTGGATGACGAGGCGCTTGCGCGACAGCGGGTGCGTCGGCTGTTGCAGACGGAGGCGGACGTCGAAGTGGTGGGCGAAGCAGACTCGGGTCATCGTGCAGTGGCAATGATCCGTGAGCTGCAGCCTGATCTCGTGTGCCTCGACGTGCAGCTCCCCGGCATCGATGGGTTCGGCGTGCTGCGCGCACTCGAGCACGAGACGCCACCCATGGTGCTGTTTATCACGGCCTACGACGAGCACGCCCAGCGCGCTTTTGACGTGCACGCGGTGGACTATGTACTCAAGCCCGTTGATGCGGATCGGTTTCGTGCCGCCTTCCTTCGCGCGAGGAAGCAGAAGGCCAACGCGCTGGCCGCCGAACGACTCGGCGAGCTGCTCGATACGGTGCGTCGCTTGTCCCTGCCGGATGGCCGCAGTGATCTCGCGCTGCCGACTGCGACGGCCAACGGCACCGCGGCCAACGGCACCGCAGCCAATGGGATCTCGGCATATGGCGTGCCAACAAACGGTCACGCACACGGCGCGAACGGCAGCGCGACCGATTCCACGCATTTCGCCAGCAGAATTCTTGTGAAGCATGATGGGCGCATGTTCTTCGTCAAGACGACGGACATCGACTGGATCGAGGCCGATCGGAACTACGTCCGTTTGCACGTAGGTAAGACCGCGCACACCATTCGGGACCGCATCAGCCATCTGGAAGACACGCTGGACCCACAACTCTTCGCGCGCATCCATCGCTCCACGATCGTCAACCTGAATCGCGTTCGCGAAATGCAGCAATGGTTTTCCGGCGACTACGTCGTGTTGCTGGAAGACGGAACGCGATTGCGTCTTAGTCGCCACTACCGCGAGCGGGTCGAGAAGCAAGTCACAGTGTAAAGAACGCCGGTCACCGCGCCGGGTCGTGGATCGCGCTACTATTCACCCATGTCTGCCGCCCTTCCGTCTAGCACGGCACCGAGTTGGCAATCGCTGGTCGTGCACCTCTTGGTCCGGGCGCGCATGCGACGATATGCGCTCGCGCCGATAGATCCGTCGTGGGTGCGCGACAATATGGGACGACCTCGAGCAGCGCGCCGGTGGATGGCAGGCAACGGCGTCGAGGTCGAGCGGATCGCCGCCGCCGTCGGCCATTGGCCAGGTGGAGAGCAGGTTCGTTCGCCGGCTGCGACCGCGCGCAGTCCGATCGTGCTGTATCTGCATGGTGGCGGCTACATCGCCTGCTCGCCCGAGACGCATCGGATGCTCGTCGCGTCGATCGTCCGTCGTGTTGGCGGCACCGCGTACGTCCCGCAATATCGACTCGCACCAGAGCATCCGTATCCAGCGGCCCTGCACGATGCGCGTGGCGCGTATCGTTACCTGATCGACACGTGTGGCATCGACCCGTCTCGTATTGTCATCGCGGGTGATTCTGCCGGCGGCGGGCTGGCGCTCTGCCTGGCACTCTCGCTTCGTGACGACACCGTGCCCATGCCCGCGGCGGTGGTGACATTTTCGCCGTGGACGGACCTGGCGTCTACTGGCAGCTCGCTTGACGAGAACACCGATCGATGCGCCATGTTCGCCGGTGACACGATCCGTCGGGCAGCGGCGTTCTACGTCGGCCGGACGGAACCAACGGTTCCAACGCTGTCTCCGCTGTACGGCGATTTCTCCGGCCTACCGCCGATGCTGGTGCATGCGAGTCGAGATGAAGTGCTGCGTGACGATGCTGTTCGGGTCGCGGCCCGTGCTGCGGCCGCTGGTGTGACAGTGTCACTGCGGCTGTGGTCGCGCGTGCCGCATGTCTGGCAGTTTTTCGCCGCGGTGTTGCCCGAAGCGCGCGAATCACTGGCCGACGCGGCCGCGTTCATTTTGCATCACACCACGCCTGCCGCTGCAGAGGAACGGGCTCCGCCACGCGAGTGACGAATCGTGACGGCATAGACTGAGGGGCGTCAAAAGCACGATGCCTGCCGCCACGTCGTCCCCCTATCGCGCACCTGACTGGAACCCTCTCGAGCGCGCGCTCGCGGCGGAGTTCGGGACGGCTGCCGTGAACGCAACGGCGGCCTTCTGGTTTATTGGATTCGTTGCCGGCCCGGATGACGTTGGCGAGTTGCGCATTTACGAGCACACGGGCACGCGCCGTCAGGTGACGCTCGATCACGCAGGCGGAGCCTTTCGCTGGTTTCCAGAGATTGGTTCGTATAGTCGCATGAGTATCGAGGACGCGTTGGTCGAAGCGCTCGCCTAACTCGTGGCGACCAACCTCCCGTCGGTCTCGCCCGTGGGCACGACGGCGCCGCCAACTGCGGGCGCGCCCGTCTCGTCGCGCGCACTCGTGCGCATTGAGCCAACGCCACGAAGCGCGCCAGTCGGGCCGTCTGATGATGCGTCTGGGAGAGCGCCGCTCGACCGGAGTGGCCTCAACCTGCTGGATCTGCTCGATGCGACCGACGTACTGGTCGAGCGGACCGACACGGCGCCCGTCGCATTGGAAGTCGGTTTGGAGCGGGCGCGTGGCGCGCTGCTGCGCAACCTGCCCGCCGATGCCTTGGCTGCGCTGGACCACATCTGGGAGGGCGCGCGACGTACGGAGGAAGGGTGGTATCTCCGCAGCGGTGCGCTGACCGTGCTGGGACTCCCGGCGGAAAGCGATCGGGTGTCGGAAGAGGGGTTGGCGGTCCGGCCAACATCAACCGCGCTGCGTTTCTTGCAATCGTTGGCGCGCGTCGTGCTCGGCGATCTCGCTGGCGCTCGCAACACGCTGCAGAGTGCACAGCTTCTCGAGCCCTCGGACACGCTGTTGCTGGTGCAGCAAGCGATTGTACAGGCAAAGCAAGGCGACGGCGCGGGCGCGGAGCAACTGCTGCAACGGGCGGCGCTTTCGTCGCCTGAGCATCCGGCGATTGAGTACGGACGTGCAGGCGTTCGCCTCGCCGCGTCTGATGTGACGCGGCAACGTTCGCGTCCGACGCCGATCGATGTACCGACGCTACGCGGCGAATTCGAGGTGCCGCGCACCGCGATGCGTGTGGCGGAAGTCCTCGAGGCCATCGAGCGCGAGAGCACGGGCGATGTAACGGCGGACGCGCTCTTCCGGCTCGGCGCGCGCGTTGCGTTGCTGCCGTCAACTGAGACCGTTCGCGAGTCTCGGGCGCTGCTGCGCGCGTTCAGCGCTGGAGGTACGCTGGCCACCGTGGGAGGAGCGGAACAGACACATGCGGCGCGCATCCTGCTGACGGCATTCGCCGGCGTCATCAGCGAAGGCGCCACGGACACCGCGGGACCGCTGCGCGCGTTGGTGCAACAGCTCGTTCCCATGCTGCGCGACGGCCGACTTGATGATGCCGCCAGACTCGTTCGACGGTCGCAGGGTGTGGGCCGTGAGCCGGTGGGCCGCCTGCTCCAACGGGTGGTAGACGGCGCGATGGCGGCGGAGCAGCACGTGACCGGTATCCCGCCCAAGGTACGGCATGGGACGCCCGTCGTCGGAACAGCGGTCGTCGCGCGGGTCACGCCGCTGTATTCGGCGCCTGCAGCCGTAGCCCCCGAGGTCGGTGCAGCAGGAGATGCCGCGTTGGCAAACGAAAGCCACGTCGAGCCGACGGCACTCGATTCGCGAATCGGGAGTCGCGCGACACCGTCGGGGTCCACGGAGGCGGCCGTCGTTCGCGGTGAGCTCGAGCGATCGCCGATCATTCCCGTGCGACTCGGACTGGCGTTGCTCGAGGAAACGACACAAAGCCGCGCCGCCGCTCGCGCTGCGGATTGGACCTCACCGGTGCGCCACGCGTCACCGCGTGACTCGTTCCAGCTCGAGGCACGGCACGGGGCCGCGGAGCTGTCGCTCCGATCGGCGTCACACACGCCGTTTCGCGATGTCGAGGGAATGGGGACGGGGTGGGGCATCGCTCGCGCCGTGAACGGCTTCGCGCAACCAGACCGCAGGCCACCAACCACCATCCGCACCATGGCCATGACGCTTGTCATCGCGGCACTGATCGCCATTGGCACCGGGCATTGGGCGGTGGCCGCGACATTGGGCGTCGCTGCGGTGTGGGCCGGTGCGCGACTTGTCGCAGGCATCGACGGCGCGCGACACGAGAACGCGACGAGCAGCGGGCGGACCGATGCGCAAGCAGACCCCGACGCGCCGGAGCGCGTGAGGCTCGTGCGGCGATAGATTGCGCGCGAAGCCGTGCAGGACTTGGCTTCGTGTCTCTCCGCCCGCCATCCAAGCCTCCATCTGAGTTCAACACATGGCCCCGTCCCCATCGACGCCAGTTTCTTCCTTTCTCCGTCATCATTTTCGACATTTCAACTCGGCCGCGCTCATCGATGCCGCCGACGGCTACGTCAGTCACTTGGACGGTGGCGGCAAGATGATGGTGACATTGGCCGGTGCGATGAGCTCCGCCGAACTCGGCTTGTCGCTGGCCGAGATGATTCGCCAGGACAAAGTGCATGCGATCACGTGCACGGGCGCGAACCTCGAGGAGGACGTCTACAACCTTGTCGCGCACGACCACTACGTGCGCGTGCCCAACTACCGCGATCTCACGCCGCACGACGAGCAGGCCTTGCTCGATCGACACCTCAATCGCGTGACGGATACCTGCATCCCGGAAGCGGAGGCCATCCGCCGGATTGAGCACGCGATTCTGAGCGAGTGGGAGGCGGCCGATCGCGCTGGCGAGCGGTACTTCCCGCATGAATTCATGTACCGGATTCTGTTGAGCGGTGCGTTGGAGCAATACTACCAAATCGATCCGAAGGACTCATGGCTGCTGGCCGCGGCCCAAAAGAACTTGCCCATCATCGTGCCGGGCTGGGAGGATTCGACGACGGGCAACATTTTTGCTGCGCACGTGATCGAAGGGGATGTCAAGAACGTGCATACGGTGCGCAGCGGGATCGAGTACATGATGTATCTGGCGGACTGGTACACGCGCGCCACGAAGGACACCACCATCGGCTTCTTTCAGATTGGCGGAGGCATCGCGGGTGATTTTCCGATCTGCGTGGTGCCTATGCTGCATCAGGATCTCAAACGCAACGAGGTGCCGCTCTGGGGATATTTCTGCCAGATCAGCGATTCCACCACCAGCTATGGCTCGTACTCAGGCGCGGTGCCGAACGAAAAAATCACGTGGGGGAAGCTGGGGATCGACACGCCGCGCTTCATCATCGAATCCGATGCGTCCATCGTGGCGCCGCTCGTTTTTGCGCTCGTGCTCGGACAGTAGCGACACGCAGTGAGTCTCGCACCAGCAGGTCGCGACGCGGCCACCCGTACGCGACACAAGTGGGTGACGGTGGTGTTAGCGCTGCTCGTGCTGCTGATCGCCGCGTTTGCTATTCGCGCCGAGTTTCGCGTCACGAGCTTCAGCGTGGTCATGCGCGAGGTGCGGGGCATACCGTGGCATCAGCTCTTCGTGTCGCTTGCGGCGACGGTGGCGTGCTACCTCGTGTTGTCCGTGTACGACCTGCTCGGTCTGCGCTATGTCAAAAAGCACGTGCCGCTTGGACGTTCGTTGCTGGCCTCGTTCTATGCCTACGCGTTCGCGCAGATGCTGGGTTTCTCAGCGATCACGGGAGGTACGTTCCGCCTTCGATTTTGGTCCGCCAGTGGGCTCAGCACGAGTGATGTGCTACGGGCCGCCACATTTTCTGCCGTCGGATTCTGGGTTGGCGTGCTCAGCGCCTGCGGGATGGCGCTCACCTTTGAGCCGCTGCCTCCTGCGCTCTTGACATACGCGTCGGCTGTGCTGTTGCGCGGGTTCGGTGTGCTCTTTTTAGCAACGGTGGCCATGTACCTGGTGGTGGGCAGCATCCGCCAAACGCCATGGACCTTTGGCCGGATGTCGTTTGAGATGCCCGGGCGTGTGCTCGTCGCGATTCAGGCTGTGGTCGCCATTGCCGAATGGATCTTTGCGGGGCTGGCCGCGTGGGTGCTTCTCCCGGCGGCGCCGGACCTGTCGTTCGTCACGTTTCTCGGCCTGTTCTCGCTGGCGCAGGGCGTGGCCCTGGCGAGTCACGTGCCCGGTGGTCTTGGCGTATTTGATACCCTGATCGTGCTGTTGCTCGCCCCGTACGTGGGCGCGTCGTCCGCGGCGGCGTCGATGGTGGCGTACCGCGCCGTGTATTACGTGCTGCCGTTTGTCTCGGCGTGCGCGCTGCTGGCCGTACTCGCCGTGGTGAAGCGACTTCCCAACGGTCCTCGCGCTACTTGACGAACGGTCGGCGCGCGACACTGTCTGCGCTGCGTACTGGCGCCTCCGCACTCAACGCGCGATGCATGTCGTCACTCGCGCGCACGACGTCGAGTGCCCATCGCCACTGATCATCGGTGACATTGAATTCCATCTGACCCTCCGTCGTGTGGAGCACGAGACCGCGCTCCAGCCCGCGAAAGCGCGCCCGCGGCGCGAGGGCAAAGGCCGAATCATACCGATATCGAGCGACGAGCAATTCTTGTGGACCATCGTCGTGCGGATGCAGGATCGGCATCGGCGGAGCGGCAACGTACAACAGTCCCTTGTTTGTCGCGACAAGCACGCCATTCGATTCCCGCCACAGATCGGTCCAGCGGCGCTGGGAGGCAAACGTTGACGCGGCCACGACCTCGTCGGCCGCGAGGAGCGCCCGGAACTCACGCTGCGCCGCATCGCGGGCCATGCGCCGCGCGCCGATCGGTGGCACGATCACGGCGGCGCCGACGAGCACCGTCACGATGAGCAGGGCGGTGCTCGTCGTCAACGCCAGCACGACGCGCACCAGCGTCCGGCGTGGACGCCGTCGTGTTACACCGCCGAACCAGCGGTAGGGGCGTGCGTCGACCGTCGACGACACGATAGGTTCGATGCTCGGTGTAGGTGCTGGCATTCCCGAAAGATGACCGATGGTCCGCAGGCGTGCCGTACTGTCGTTCGCGTGTGCCGTGGCGCACACTACACGTTCGTGCGCGATGTGGTCGTCGCGCTGGCTTTGCGCACATCCCCAATGCAGGAGCGGTGGCTTGGCCGTTGACGAATTCGAAATCGATCGCTTCGCAGTGCTTGCGATCGGGCAGGTGGCGGAGTCGACTCGGGTCGTGACCGAGTCCGATGTGATCTTGTTCGCCGCTATCACCGGCGACTTGAATCCGGTTCACGTGGATGCCGATCGTGCCGCGAATTCGAGCTTTGGCCAACGGATCGTGCACGGCATGCTGACCGCGGGACATCTCTCGGCGCTCATGGCAATGCAGCTTCCCGGACCCAGCGCGGTGTACCTGTCGCAATCGTTGCAGTTTGTGCGGCCGGTACATATTGGGGACGCGATCACATCGCACGTGGAAGTCGTCGAACTGATCGAGGCAATACGACACGTGCGACTCGCCACGCGCTGTCGGAATCAACGGGGCAAGGTGGTATTGGACGGCGAGGCCTTGATTCTCGTCGCCAAGCACCGATAGCTCGCGCGTGATGGCCAGGCCCCCTCGTAGCGTCAACCCAGCAACACCGCGTCGGCAGCGCTCAGCCGCCGACGATGGTCGCTTGGTCGTGTCCGCCCAAGTCGATCTCTTTCCCGTCAAACCGATCGTTGAGGTGCTCGACCCGCGGACTGTAGTCGGACCGAATACGGCGGTGGAGCGCATTGTCCGTGTGCGACTGCGACCGACAGACGCCCCACATTTGGTATTCCACGATCGTCACGGCTGGTACTGCGAAATGCACGGTCCACTGTGTGCCGCCGTCGCGCTCGCCCGCAGTTGAGCGCCTGCGTATGACGACGTCTGATGCACCGCTGTGGTCGCCCTCCGTCGCGCAGGTCCGCCATACTCGTATCCGTCAATTTCTGGACGCATTGCATGGCGCGGGCACTCTGCCGCACGACATCGACGATATGCACGCGTTGCAGCGTTGGTCCGTCGAACATCTCGAAGCGTTCTGGGCGGCCGTATGGCAGGCGGCCGACCTTGCCGCCGACGGCCCCGGCCCCGCGGACGCGCCGTGGCGCGAGGTGTTGCATGGTGCCGAACGCATGGCGCCACCCGATCCGATACTCGGCCCCACGTGGTTCACCGGCACGCGACTGAACTTTGCCGAGCGCCTGCTCTCCCGGCGCGACGATCACCTGGCCATCTCGGCATGGAACGAATCCGGGCAGTACGAGCGGCTGAGCTTCCGCGAATTGGCGCGGCGTGTCGCGCAAACGGCTGCGGCGCTTGAGGCGTATGGGGTCGGCGTCGGTGATCGCGTGGCCGGCTACCTCCCGAACATTCCGGACGCGGTCATCGTCATGCTCGCGACGGCATCGATCGGCGCCATCTGGTCGTCCTGTTCGCCAGATTTTGGGACGCGCGGTGTACTTGATCGATTCCAGCAAATCGAGCCGGTCGTGCTGGTTGTTGCCGACGCATATCAGTATGCCGGGAAGCCCATCGATTGTCTCCCGCGTGTGCGGGAGATCGTGTCAGCCCTCCCCTCGTTGCGGGCCGTGTGGGTCGTGCCGTACCGTGACGCCGTACCCGTACTGGACGGCATCGCGCACGCGGAGTGTCTTGATGTCGTGCAGGCGCGATACCCCAACGCGCGCGAGCCAGTGTTCACGCGCCTGCCATTTGATCATCCGCTCTACATTCTGTATTCGTCCGGAACGACGGGCCTCCCCAAGTGCATGGTGCATGGTGCGGGCGGCACGTTGCTTCAGCACTGGAAAGAGTTGGCGCTGCACACGGAAGTGCGAGCCGATGACGTGGTCTTCTACTTCACCACATGCGGGTGGATGATGTGGAATTGGCTTGTCTCCAGTCTGGCTCTTGGAGCAACGATCGTCCTTTACGATGGTGCCCCCTTGAGCCCGGATCCGCGCGTACTCTGGCGAATGGCCGAGGCAGAGCAGGTAACGGTCTTCGGTACGAGTGCGAAGTATCTCGCGGTGCTGGAAAAAGAAGGCGTCGAGCCGCAGGAGGAATGCAATCTGTCGGCGCTCCGAACGATTCTGTCCACTGGAAGTCCGCTCGCCGCGCACAGCTACGACTTCGTGTATCGCAGCATTGGCCGCGATTTGCGATTGGCCAGCATCAGTGGCGGCACGGACATCGTCAGTTGCTTCGCGCTCGGCGATCCAACGGGATCGGTGTATCGGGGCGAGCTGCAGGTTTGCGGACTGGGCATGGCGGTGGAGATTTTTGGCCCTGACGGCTGCCCGCTTAGCGGAGACGCGGGGGAACTGGTGTGCGTGCGCCCATTCCCGAGCATGCCCGTCAAGTTCTGGAACGACCCGACCGGCAACGCGTATCGATCAGCCTATTTCGACCATTTCCCTGGTGTGTGGCGTCACGGCGATTGGGCCGAGCGCACGCAACACGACGGGCTCATTATCCACGGTCGCAGTGATACCACGCTCAACCCCGGCGGGGTGCGCATTGGAACTGCCGAGATTTACCGGCAAGTCGAGCAGGTGCCGGAAGTGTTGGAGGCGGTCGTGGTCGAGCAGTCACCTGGTGGACGTGAGCCGGGCGACACACGGATCGTGCCCTTCGTCCGCCTGCGTACCGGGGAAGTGCTGGCCGACGACCTTCGCGCGCGCATCCGTGGTCGCATACGCGACCACACGAGCCCACATCATGTCCCGCGCGTGGTCATCGCGGTGCCCGACATACCACGCACGCTTAGCGGCAAGGTCACGGAACTTGCCGTGCGCGACGTGATCCACGGTCGAACCGTTCGCAATGAAGACTCGCTGGCGAATCCTGAGGCACTGGCGTTCTTCCGCAACCTTCCGGAGATTGATCAGTAGGTCGGACCCGCCCCGCCTACTCCGTCCGGAGCATCGTCTCATGCTGAACCGTTTTCGTACGTTCGTCGTTGTTCTGTCCATGTCCGCGACTGCGATCGGGATACCCGCTGCCTCGGCACAGGCAACCGCTGTCAAACCCGCTCCCAAACCGGCCGCGACGTCGGTCCCGTCGGTGCCGAAGTCGACTCCGGCACAACCGCCAAAGGTGCAGCCGCCAAAGGCCGCGGCGATTACACCCGTGGACATCAATCGCGCCACCAACGCGGAGTTGGAGGCTGTGCCAGGAATCGGCAAGGCATACGCCGCCAAGATCATTGGCGGCCGGCCGTATGCGAACAAGGCACAGTTGGTGCAGAAGAAGATCCTGACGCAGGCCGTGTACAACAAGATCAAGGATCACCTGATTGCCAAGCAGTGATCACGCGTTGATGATGCATCGGATGTGCGAACGATGACCATTCGAGGCAAGGGAGATGAGCGGGGGCGCGCCTGGATCGGCGCGCTCCCGCGTTCGCACATCTAAGGGCGGATTGTGGAAGGTTCCCTCGTGTTCACCTCGCAATCCGCTCATCCCTCAGAGGACTCGCGTCATGGCCACCCTTGCGGCCCCCGAAACGGGCATCGCTCACGATGCTTTCCCGATCAACGGTACCGACTACGTCGAACTGTTCGTCGGTAATGCAAAACAAGCCAGCCATTATTATCGCTCGGCGTTTGGCTACCATCTCATCGCGTACCGCGGGCCGGAGACAGGCGTACGCGACCGCGCCAGCTACCTCATGCAGCAGGACAAGATTCGAATTGTGCTCACGACCGCGCTGAGCAGCGATTCGGCCGTCGCGGCGCACGTGCTCAAGCACGGCGATGGTATTCGTGACTACGCCCTCTGGGTCGACGACGCGCGCGAAGCGTATGCGACCGCGATCGCACGCGGGGCGATTCCCGTGCACTCGCCGACGGTGCAGCAGGACGCGCACGGAGAAGTCGTGATCGCCGCCATCGCTACGTATGGCGACACGATTCATTCACTGGTGGAGCGCCGCAACTACCGCGGTCCATTTCTCCCTGGGTTTCGCACTGTCGAGCCCTATTATCAGCCGTCCAGCGTTGGACTCAAGTATGTGGACCACTGCGTTGGCAATGTCGAACTCGGACAGATGAACCGGTGGGTGCAGTACTACGCCGAGGTGATGGGGTTTCGGAACCTGATCACCTTTGACGACGACGATATCAGCACCGAGTATTCGTCGCTGATGTCGAAAGTGATGACCAACGGGGATGACAAGATCAAGTTTCCCATCAATGAACCGGCATCAGGGAAGAAGAAGTCACAGATCGAAGAGTATCTCGATTTCTATGGCGGTCCGGGGGCCCAACACCTAGCGCTCGCGACGGACGACATTCTCTCGACGGTCACTGCGCTGCGGGAGCGGGGCGTCGAGTTTCTCACCGTGCCAAATTCGTACTATCAGGAGTTGCAGGGCCGGGTCGGACAGATTGATGAACCGTTAGCCGAGCTTGAGGCACTCGGGATCTTGGTCGACCGTGATCCGGACGGGTACCTGTTGCAGATCTTTACCAAGCCCGTGGAAGATCGGCCGACGTTGTTCTTTGAGATAATTCAGCGCAAGGGTGCGAAGAGCTTCGGCAAGGGCAACTTCAAGGCGCTTTTCGAAGCCATTGAGCGCGAGCAAGAACTGCGCGGAAACCTCTAGCGATACCACGATGCCTTTCTACCACACACTGGGCTCAATGCCGCGCAAACGGCATACGGTGTTCCGGCGTCCCGACGGCGGCTTATACGCCGAGGAACTCATGGGGCACGAAGGATTTGTCGGGACCTCGTCACTTCTCTATCACGCGCATCCGCCGACCACGGTGCGTTCCGCGCGCAAGGTTCGGGACGTCATCTGGGAAGCGGATGACGAGACGTCGCTGCGACATCGCCACTTTCTCACCTCGCGCCACGTGTCGGGTGGGTCACCTACGCTCGATCGGGTGCCAATGTTGTTCAACAGCGATATCGCCATGCTCTATGTTGAACCCGATACGATCGACAGTCACTTCTATCGCAATTCACAGGCGGACGAAGTCGTCTATGTGGTCGAGGGGACGGGTGTGCTCGAATCGGTCTTCGGCTCCATGCCGTACAAGGCCGGTGACTACGTGGTGATCCATCGCAACATCACGCATCAGTGGCAGCTTGATCTGGCCACGCCATCAAAGTTTCTCGTCATGGAGAGTCGCGGTCACGTCCGCGTTCCATCGCGCTATCGCAACGAGTTCGGGCAATTGCTCGAAGGCGCGCCCTATTCGGAGCGGGACATCCAGCGGCCACAGTCGCTGCAATTGCGCACCGAGACGAGCGACTGTTCCGTGCTGGTCAAGCAGTACAACGCGATCAACGAACTCATTCTGGATCACCATCCATTTGATGTCGTCGGCTGGGACGGCTACTTCTATCCGTGGATCTTCAGCATTCACGACTTCGAGCCGATTGTCGGTCGCATTCATCAACCGCCCCCCGTACACCAGACCTTTCAGGGCGACGGCTTCGTCATCTGCTCGTTCTGTCCGCGGCCGTATGATTTTGATCCGCACGCGGTGCCGGCGCCCTACAACCACAGTAACGTCGATTCGGATGAAGTGTTGTTCTACGCGTCGAGCGAGTTCATGAGTCGCAAAGGGATCGAGTACGGCTCAATCACGCATCACCCGGACGGCTTGCCGCACGGTCCACATCCAGGACGCACCGAGGCCTCAATCGGCGCGAAGTACACGAACGAGTTGGCCGTCATGATGGACAGCTTCAAGCCGTTGCGCGTCGCGAAGCGGGCGAAGGCCCTCGAAGATGCCTCGTATCACAAGAGTTGGATCGACACGCAGCACGCGCAGTTTAATCCACCAACGTCGTGAGTCCCTCAACGTCGTGAGCCCCTCAACGTCGTGAGTCATTAATGCCGCGTTTCTCCGCTCGCTTCTCGGGCTTTCCCGTGTATCCGCTGGCGCACATTCCGGTGCGCAAGAAAGCACTCCTGGAGGCGGGCGTCGATGTGATCGATCTCGGTGCCGGCGACGCCGATCTCGCGCCGCCGCCGGCGGCCGTCGCCAGACTACAGGCGGCGGCGGCGCAGCCAGCACTGCAGCGGTACGGGTTTGGGCTCGGACACGTGCCGTTTCGCGAAGCGGTAGCTGCATGGATGCAACGTCGGTTTGGCGCACCGTTCAATCCCATGACGGAGATCGTGCCGCTGCTCGGCAGCAAGGAGGGGCTCGCGCATGTCGCGTTCGCATTTCTTGGCCCGGGGGATATCGGCATCATTCCCGACCCGGCGTATCAGGCGTACATTGGCGGGACGCTTCTGAGTGATGCAACACCGTACGTGTATGCGCTGCGACCTCGCACGGATTTCCTGATCGATCTCGACGAGATTCCGTCCGACACCCTCGCTCGAACCCGTGTCCTGTATCTCAACTACCCCAACAACCCGACGGCGGCGATCGCGCCGCGCGACTACCTCGAGCGCGTCGTGCGCGTGTGCAACGAGCGCGACATCCTGCTGGTGTATGACAACGCGTACTCGGAAATGGGATTCGATGGCTACGTGCCGCCGAGCATCTTTGAGATTGACGGCGCGCGTAATGTCGCGATTGAGTTTCATTCGCTCTCCAAGACATACAACATGACCGGTTGGCGCTGCGGCTGGGCGGCCGGCAATCCAACGCTGATTGGTGCGCTTGCCAAGGTGAAGAGTTTCACCGACACGGGCCAGTACATGGGGATTCAGGCGGCCGGTGTCGCCGCGATTGAGAGCTGGTCAGCGTTCGTTCCGGGCAACGTTGCCACGTTTCAGGCCCGCCGCGACGCAGCCGTTACGGCGTTTCGCGCAGCCGGATTCACGGCAGACATTCCGAGAGCCACGATGTATTTGTGGATGCCGCTGCCAGATGGTATTTCGAGCGCGCTGTTCGCTGACCGATTGCGTGAAGAGCGCGGCGTGATTGTATTGCCTGGCAGTGGTTTCGGTGCGGGCGGCGAAGGGTTTTTTCGCATTTCATTCATTCAGTCTCCCGAGCGCATTGCACAGGCGGCGCAACGCGCGGGCGCGGTGCTCGCCATCATGCAGCAGGACATGCAGCTCCACATGCAGGCAGCGAGCGCCGACGTCGGATGAATGTTGACGCGTCGTTGTGGTGGCGGCGGTGTGTTCTGCTGGGCGCACTCAGCGTCAGCCTGTCGGTGCCGCCGCCTGTGACGGCGGTCGGTCTGATTCCACCGCCGCTTGCACGAGAGTTTCGCGGAGTGTGGGTGGCGACGGTCGGCAACATCGACTGGCCGTCGTCCCGTTCGCTGAGTACCGCGGACCAACAACGCGAATTACTCGCAATCCTCGATCGTGCGGCCGCCCTTCGCTTAAACGCTGTCGTGCTGCAGGTCCGGCCTGGTGCCGATGCGCTCTACCAATCGGCGCTGGAGCCGTGGTCGGAATATCTCACGGGCGTGCAGGGACGCGCGCCCGCTCCGTTCTGGGATCCATTGGCGTTTGCGGTACGCGAGGCGCATGTGCGCCATCTTGAATTGCACGCCTGGTTCAATCCCTATCGTGCACAGTACGATGGATCGCATTCGCCGCTGGCGCCGAATCATATCGCGCGAACCCATCCTGCACTCGTGACGCGATACGCACACTTTTTGTGGATGGATCCGGGTGAACCCGCCGTGCGCAACCGTACGATTCAGGTGGTCCTCGATGTGGTGAAGCGGTATGACATCGACGGCGTGCACCTGGATGACTACTTCTATCCGTATCCGGAACGCGATCGACGCGGTCGGGTCATCACGTTCAACGACAATCGGAGCTGGACTCGATACACGAAGCAGCGCGGCGCACTGTCGCGGGCCGACTGGCGTCGACACAATGTGGATGCGCTCGTGCACGAACTGGGGACACAGATCCATCGGGCCAAGCCGTGGGTCAAGTTTGGCATCAGTCCCTACGGTATCTGGCGCGCCGGCTTCCCAGCGCAGGTGCGCGGCTTCGGATCGTATGACGGTTTGTTCGCGGACGCTCGCAAGTGGCTCAACGAAGGCTGGGTGGACTACTTCACCCCCCAGCTGTATTGGCCAACAACCAAATTCGAACAGGCGTACCCGGCGCTGCTCGCTTGGTGGGCCGGTGAGAATACGTTCAATCGCCATTTGTGGCCGGGAAACTTCACCTCACGCGCGGGCACGTCCGGCGGCGGAAGCTTCCCCGTGAGCGAACTCCTCACCCAGATCCAGACCACTCGTGCGCAAACAGGTGCGACCGGCAACATGCATTTCTCAATGAAGACGTTTCTCATGAACCAAGGCGGGATCAATGACGCGCTCGCGAGTGGACCGTATGGCGAGCCAGCCCTGATTCCCGCGTCACCCTGGCTAGATGTTAGGCCGCCCCCTGTTCCCGCGCCCCATCTGGCGGAGGTCGACGGCGCGCGACAGCTTCAGTTGGTAGTCGCTGGCGCCCCGTCCGCACGTCCATGGCAGTGGATTGTGCGCGTGCGGACCGACAGTGCGTGGATGACCGTCGTATTGTCTGGTTCTACCGAACGTTGGCTGGTGCCGGAGACGGACGGCGATATCGTCCTGACGGTATCGGCGATCAATCGGGCGGGCGTACTGAGTGTCGCCGTGCCCGTAACGTCCGCCACTTCGCGGTCCCTCTCCTTGCCTCCCACTGGCCGACCGGCTCCGCCGAATGAGCACTGAACAAAGCCCCTTCTACTATCGTCTGACGGCCGGCATTCGCATCAGCGTGCGTCCGTCGTACTTGCGCGAACGATCAAATCCGTTGCTCGAGCAGTTCGTCTTTGCCTATCACATCCGCATCGAGAACATCGGGGCGAAGGCTGCACAACTGCGCACGAGGCGCTGGCTCATTCATGACGATAGCGCGGGCGATACCGTGGTTGAGGGCGAGGGGGTGGTGGGCGAGCAACCGTACCTGTTGCCGGGACAAGTCCACGAGTACCGCTCGTTCTGCGTACTGAAGGCGCCGACGGGGTGGATGGAAGGGGCCTATCGGTTTGTTCGCGACGACGAGTCGTCGTTCGAGGCACTCATTCCGCGATTCGCGCTTGAAGCGAAAGGTCGCGCCGACACGCTGTCCTAATGGAGTCCTACGGGGCGTCGCGAAGTCCGCCTGTCAGGAGTACGGACACGAGGGGAATGATCGGCTCAAACGGTGCATACAGCGTGGCCAATGTCGCAGTCGGCAACAAATCTGAGACGATCAGGGCGAGGACGGCCGCGAGGGCCGGTTCGGCAATGGGGTCGAGCGCGTGCTCTCGGGATAGGCTGGCGACCGAGGGATCGTCTGCTTGCTCAATCCTTATCAGCTGAAGGAGCGGACCGGCGACGGCGTCGCGTGCGTCATTCCGTCCACTTCGTTCCAGTGTCTCGCCGAGCGTCACGTCAGCCGCAACCCACAGATGTTCCTGATGCAATGCATCAAATCGCGCCACGACGCCGTCATGCGCCTCGCTGTCGAGTCCAGCGAGCTTCACCAGGAAGTTCCGGATGACGTCCGTGGCCGGACCATACGGTGTACGTTTGTCGTGCCCGGATGATTCTTTCACGGCGTTTTCGTCAACAGGTCGGAGACGCGGCGTCCAACGAAACACCGAATGGCACGCCTGTTTCTGCTGCCGTCGCGCCGGACGCTCCGGCGCCGGACCGGCCAATTGCTCGCCCGCGCCCCGCGCCAAGGCTTACATTTGACGAATGCCCGCACGATTCCCGCGCCGGCCACACAGCGACGAAGGTCAAGGTACAGGAATTCATGAGTAAGCAGGACGCGATCGAACTCGAAGGAACCGTCACGGAATTACTGCCCAACGCCACGTTTCGCGTAACCGTTCAAAGCGGCCATGAGGTGCTCACCACGCTGGCAGGAAACATGCGACGCAATCGCATCCGCGTGTTGGCCGGAGATCGTGTGACGGTGGAAGTATCGCCGTATGATCTCACCCGTGGTCGCATAACGTTCCGCCACAAGAACTGACCGCCTCGTCGACCAGCAGCATTAAACCGGTCGATAGCGGAAATACAGGACCACTGCCGCGCAGCCGAGCGCGATGCACAAGGCGCCCCAGAGCCACACCTGCCAGAAGGCCGTACCGGTGGAGTCTCCTCGAGGGCGTTTACTACGAGCGCGGGACGCGTCATCGGCTGAACGCACGCGCTGGCCGCCCTTCGGTGCATTACCGCGAACGACGTGGTTCTCGCGGGATGCAAAATTGCGCACCGAATGCTGGGCCGACGTGCCGCGATGTGGCGTTGGCAGCACCACCGGAATCCCAGGCGGCGCACTGGGTTTCCGCTTCGGGGCGGAGATATCCCCCGGCACAAATCCTTCCGCCGGTGTGACGTAAAAACGCACTTCCGGCGGGCGACCGTCGAAGCTTGGTGGCGATTCAGCGTTCGCGACCGACGGAACCTCGCGATGTGCCGCAGTCTCGGCGCGGTGCGGTGCCGTGGGAACGCGCGGTTCAATCTTCGCCTCAGCCTTCGGTTCGACTCGCGCTTCAACCGGTGGTTCGACCTTGGCTTCGACCGTTGGCTCAACTCGGCCAATCTCGGCTGGACTGAACCCCGTGACTTCATACCAGGGTAAGGCGCTGTCGTCTTGCTGTACGCCATGCTCGACCGAGAAACCAAGGCCGGGCGCAGCATTGTCTGCTACGGCGTCAAAGAGCGACACCCGATCGATCTCGTCGTCGACGGCTTCAATCGCGACAATCTCAACGATCGCGTCGTCGATGTCCGCCTCTTGCAGTTCGGCCTCAGAAGTCGCGGCGCGCGTCTCCGAGTGATCGAGGAATTCGTCGACAAGATCAAGGCGTACCGCGTCGGCGGACGATGTCGGCTCGAGGTACGCGTCGATGTCCCTCCCTGCGGCAGGGTCGGCGTCGGTGTGTGTGATGATCGTGGGCGAGGCACGCGGTGTCGCGCGCAGCAAAGCTTCGGCGACTCGAAGTGCGTCGAGCAGCTGCTGATCATCGGGTTCCACGTCGATGTCGCGTGCGCTATCGCCTGTGCTACCGCCTGCGATACCGTCTGCGATATCGCGAAACGCATCAATCGCGGTCGCAATTCCCATCGTTGGCTGGACAGAACTTACCCGTGCAGTCGCCGCTGGCGGCGTTGGCGTCGAGAGAGCCAATCGCACGCGCGCTGCTGCGACTCGCGCCAGCAGCACATCGGCGCGGGTCGTTGGCAGTCCGTGCTCGGCCAGAAGAGTATGCAGGCGCAGCAGATGCGGCTCGGCATTGGCCGGCTGGGCCGAGGCCAGGGCCAAGCGCGCGGCATTCTCGAGCGGGCCCAGCAGTCGGACGTCGTCCGCGCCAGCGCTCTGCTCCATGCAGGCGATGGCGCGATCCATCAGGGCCGACGCTTCATCCAGCCGACCGGTGGAGCCCAGCATCACCGCGAGGTCAGCGCGCGCGCGCGCCGACGAAATGGCATCCTCACCGACAAGTGCGGCGCGTAAGGCACAGGCGCGCTGCGCGTGCCGAATCCCGTCGTCGATGCGACCGGCGCGAAAACACGCCTGCGCGAGGTTGCCGAGCACGAGCGCGAGCGCGTCATGACTGGCGATTTCGCGCTGCACGCCCACCGCGTCAACGGCGCGTGCAAATGCCTCGGCGGCCTCTGGCCACGACGAGGCAGCAGCTAGCGCTAACCCCTGCGCGTTCTCTGCGGTCCACACCTCTCGCACAGACCGCGCTGTCATCTCACTCATCAGGAGTCCACGCATTGCGACTGAAGGACGCCTCGGGCAGGGTAGCGTCACGGATCGCGAGCGCTCGGCCCATCGATCGGCCGGGTCGCTGTATCCGCACGACGTATGGAGTCACGGAATTTCGTGAAGGTTCGCGGTCGGCGACAATATGTCCCCACGGGCACAAGTTGGAAACAGGACGCAGTGTTCGCTAGCGGACCCGACCGAGGGCAACGTTGACGGTGCATGATTCCTCGATAGCTTAGCCCATATGACGTCAGCAATGCGCACGGCGGCCACGCGGTCGCTGCGATCCATTTCGTTGC
>JANMKU010000321.1:0-7597 GCA_031372205.1 Gemmatimonadaceae bacterium
AGCGCATCACACATTGGCAATCTTCGCCGCGTCAGCGCCTCACGCGGCCCCGCAGCCGAACGCGTGTGTTGACATTCATTATGCTGTGCTCGGCATGCGGTGGTGACCGAACACATGCCGAAAGCAGTCGGATGGTCGCGGCCATCGACGGTGACCCCGGACATCTCAATCCGGCAATTACCACCAACGGCGGCGTGCATACCGCAGCGGCGTTGTTGTTCGACGGGTTGCTCACCATTGACAGTGCGCTCGCGCCACAGCCGTCTCTGGCCACGCGGTGGGAGGTGCTCGACGGCGGCGCGCGCTATCGCTTTCACCTGCGCCAGGGCGTGCGCTGGCACGATGGGCAACCGTTCACCGCCGCCGACGTCAAGTTCACCTTTGACAGTCTGCTGCTCCGCTTTCACGCGCGAACCCGCGCCTCGATGAGCAGTGCATTGCTTGGTGTGGATGCCGTTGATGACTCCACCGTGCAGTTTCGATTCCGTCGCCCGTATGCGCCGTTGCTGCAACAGTTGGATGTCGACGAAGCGCCCATCATGCCGCGACATCTTTTTGAGGGGCAGGACGCGCTGCGCAATCCGGTCAACCGCGCTCCAGTTGGCACGGGACCGTATCGCTTCGTTTCGTACCAGGCAACGGGAGACATCACCTACACGGCGAACAACAACTACTTTCGTGGCGCGCCCGCGATTCGTGATGTCGTCTTGCGCGTCATCTCCGACGCCGGGACGCGTGTTATTGCACTCGAAGCCGGTGAAGTGGACTGGCTGTTTACGGTGCCTGGGCCAGAACGCGCGCGCCTGGCTGCGAACCCACAGATTCGCCTGCTGCCCGGTGCGGTGAGCGCTGGCGGTAGCAACTGCATCATGACGGTTGGCTTCAATCTCGATCGGCCGTGGTTCCGCGATGTGCGCGCGAGACGTGCGGTGGCGCACGCGGTCAATCGCGCGCAGTTTCTCGATCGGGTATTGTTTGGCGACGGACGCGTCGCTGATGCACCGATTTCGTCGCGCATTGCGTTCGCATACGCGCCCGGACTTCCGATCCCGGCATTCGATACCTCGCGCGCCGAGCTATTGCTCGACAGCGTCGGGTGGACGCGAACGGGGCGTAATGTGCGGACTGCCAGGCACGTGGCAGGCATCGCCAATGGCACACCGTTCGTCATCGATTTTTTGGTGCTGCCGGGGCAAGCCGTGTACGGCGATTTGCTGCGTGCACAGCTTCGTGTCATCGGTATTGACCTGCGCGTGGTGTCGCTCGAATCCGCCGTTTTTGCGCAAACGGTCTTCACGGCCCGGAAGTTTGATACGGCAATCGCGGCGTACTGCAATGGCACAGATCCGGAGATTGGCGTACGTCGACAGTATGTGTCGACCAACATTGCGCCGATTCCGTTCTCCAACATGGCGGGATATCGCAGTCCGGTGATGGACAGCCTGTTTCAGCTGGCGGGATCGGCGCTCGACGTTAAAGAACGGCGACGACTGTACCGCGACATTCAATCGCTCGCCGTACGCGATCAACCCTACGTGTGGCTTGTGGAAACGCTGGGCACGCGCGCGCACCGATCGCGATGTCGCGGTTTTGACATCACCTCGCACTTTGCGGCCTCGGCCACCTGCACACCATGAGCGGCAGTTTCCTCACGAAGCGGCTGCTCCAGGTGCTGCCAACAGTAGCCGGCATTGTCGTCGTGGGGTTTCTTCTGGTGCACCTGGCGCCCGGTGATCCGGTGATCGCGCTCGCGGGCGAGAACGGCGACGCGAGCTATTACGCGTTTATGCGACAGCGATTCGGGCTGGATCGACCAGTGCTGGAGCAGTTTCTTGTGTACGCCAGTCGCGTGTTGCGTGGCGATTTTGGGACGTCGTATGTGTACGGACGAAGCGTCGTGTCAGTCATTGGGGAGCGAGTTGCGCCGACGCTGCTCCTCACGTCTACCGCACTGCTGGTTGCCATCGCGGGCGCCATTCCGCTCGGCATTCTCGCGGCGCGACGTCCGCACACCGCATCCGATATTGGGGTCAGCAGCGTGGCGATTGCCCTGTACTCCGCTCCGGTGTTCTGGCTCGGGCAACTCGCGATTCTCTTGTTCGCGTTGTGGTTTGGTGTCCTGCCGGTGCAAGGGATGTCCGATGTCGGTACGCGTCCCGCGGGCATGGCGCACACATGGGACGTGGCGCGCCATCTTGTGTTACCGGCCCTGGTTTTGGCGTCGCAGGAGTTGGCGTTGCTTACGCGCGTGACGCGCGCCGGTCTCGTACAGGAAGGTGCGCGTGCGCACATCAGCACCGCGCGCGGGAAAGGTGCCACGGAGCGCGAGATTTTGATGCGGCACGCACTGCCACGGGCACTGCTCCCCATCGTCACCGTCATCGGCAGCCGCACCGGTCAGTTGCTAAGCGGCGCCGTGGTGGTCGAAGTGGTATTCGGATGGCCCGGTGTTGGCCACCTCTTGCTGCACGCGCTGGGGGCGCGAGATATTCCTGTGCTCCTCGGCATCTTCCTGATGGTGGCCCTGTCCGTGGTCATGGTCAATCTAATAACCGACGTCGTGTACGCTGCGCGTGATCGGCGAGTTCGGCTCGCCTAGAGGCGCCGGTGTGGATGCGAAGTCAGCGAAGTGGCGATCCACCATCGCTGCCCTATGTGGTCTCACCTCGGGGCAAATTGGCGTTGCACTGACAGGCGCGGTACTCGTGATGGCAATCCTCGGTCCACTGCTCTCACGTGTCGATCCGTTTGCGATTGTCGCGATGCCATTGGAGCCACCTTCTGCGTCGCATCTGATGGGAACAGACGCACTCGGTCGCGATCTGTTCAGTGGCGTGTTGACGGGAACGCGAACGTCATTGGGCGTTGCCCTCGCGGTGAGCGCGCTGGCGTTGATCTGCGGCATGACGGTTGGACTGATTGGGGGCTACCGGGGTGGATGGGTGGATGGGCTTTGCACGCGACTCACGGAACTGCTGCAAGTGCTCCCCAGATTTTTTCTCGTCATAGTCGCCGTTGCACTGCTCGGGCCTGGTCTTGACCGGCTCATTGTGACCCTCGGCCTCACGTCGTGGCCCGTACTGTCGCGTGTTGTTCGCGGCGAAGCGTGGTCGTTGCGCGAGGCGGATTTCGTTGTCGCCGCGCGAGCCTCCGGTGCGTCGACGTGGCGCATCCTGCGCAGCACGATCCTGCCGAACGTCCTGCCACACGCGCTCGTCGTGGTTGGGCTGCTCTTCGGCCAAGTCATCTTGCTCGAAGCAAGTCTGGGATTCCTCGGACTCGGCGATCCCAATGCGATGAGTCTCGGTATGCTGGCGGGACAAGCGCAGCCGTTTCTGCGCGCCGCCTGGTGGATGCCGTTCTTCCCGGGACTGGTCATCCTCATGGCAGTGCTTGGGTTCAATCTGCTCACCGACGTACTGTCGGAGGGCATGCCCGTCGGGTGACGAACGACGCGGGTAATCGCTCTGCGTACCTCGTGGTTAAAACTAGAAAGACACATAGCTGGAATGGACCACAGCGGCATGGATCGTTGCGCGAGCAGTCGCAAGCCGGGGTGCGCATGATGCACGGCGCGTTCGAATGGTGACGAAGCATATCAGGCTCGTCGCTATCGTATTGCCATGCCGACTTGCACACGCGCGTGCGCCGAGCGTACGCTTCCATCATCGAGGTTGACGGTAGGAGGTCTCTCTGCCACAGACGATGCCGCTCCGCGCCAAACACGTGACACCGGACGAGTTTCTCGAGTATCCGTATCTGCTGTCCGACGGGAAAGCGGAATTGGTGCGCGGTAACCTCTACGTGTTTCCGCCTGCTGGAGGACCGCACGGACGTACGTCGACCAACCTGGTTTTGCTGCTCGGTGCATACGTGGAGCCGCGCGGGCTCGGTTGGGTATTTGCCGATAGCGTCGGCTACGAGCTGCTTGCGCTGCCCCGCACCGTCCGCGTTCCCGACGTCTCGTTTGTGCAGGCAAGTCGCTTGCCGAGTGACGGAATTGAGGAGGGGCTGCTGAAATTCGCGCCGGACCTCGCGGTGGAAGTGCTCTCACCGTCGGAGCGCAAGAAAAAGATCGAGCAGAAGCTTGACGACTACCGGGTGAGCGGCACGCCGCTGGTCTGGGTCGTGGACCCGAGACGACGCACGGTGATGGTCGTCCCGAGCAATGGTCCTCGGCGATTGCTGAACGAGACCGAGACCCTCGACGGCGGCGACGTGATCCCCGGCTTCATCTGCGCGGTGACGGACGTGTTCCGCGGGCTTGCCAGATAGCGAGCGGCCAGCGTCGCGATGCGTGCCGCGCTGCGCCAGGTACACGATGCCCAAGCCACCGCGACCGAGTTCCCGATCGAGCGAGAACCGTCCGGCGATAGCCGTTTGGAGGTCGAGGAAGTCCGTCGGCGGTGGTGTCATGTTCCCCTCGTACGTCAGCGCAGTGCGCGTCAGGTTCCGGGTACGCTCGACAGGCCTCCTACCGGGATGCATTTTGTGGGCAGAGCCGTAGCCATCCTCCCCGTACGCCCCTGACCTGACTGAACGGCCCGGCGTATCTCCGTTGTCACGTCTGATAGGGAGTCGCTGTGGCAAAAAAACCCGTTTCACCATTTCGACAGGCCGCGCTGGATCGTCTGTCGAGTCCTGAGCAGCTCGACCAATTGCTGGAAGTCACGCGCCCGCGCGCGTGGGTAGCGCTGCTTGGCCTGTGGATGCTCATTGGCGTGGCCCTGGCCTGGTCGATCTTTGGACGGCTGCCCGTCACGATCACGGGCACGGGCATATTGCTCAGTGCGGCCGGATTGCGCGATGTCGAGGCGCAGGGCTCCGGCATTGTGCAATCGCTGACCGTGCGCGAAGGCAACCTCGTCGAAAAGGGCGCCTTGATCGCGCAGATCAGTCAGCCGAAACTCGAGCAGGAGGTGGCGCAGGCCGTGGACCGGCGGCGGATGCTGCTCGACGAAAAACAATCGCGGCAGCCTTCCCTCAACCCCAATGCGACGCTCTACCCAGAACGACTGGTGGCCGAGCGAGGCGATATCGATCGTCGGCTGCTCGCGGCGCGCGAACGGTCAACGTATCTCGAGCGACGCCTCGCGTCCGAGCGCGAAGCGCGCACGCTCGGCCTGATCACCGAAGCGGATGTACAGGCCACCGTCCAGACGTTGGAGTCATTGAAAGCTGACGTTGCTGGGCTCATGCAAGAGCAACAGAACAATGCGCTCAAGCGATTGGTGCTGAATAACAACAGCACGGAGACCATTGGCGCGCTGGACGACCGCATCCGCGACGCCGATCGCGACCTCGCGGCTCGCCAGCTGGCGCTCACGCAGGCCAGTCGGGTGATCAGTCCGTATCGCGGCTACGTACGCGAAATACGCAGCAACGTGGGACAGTTGGCGACCGCCGGCCAAGCGCTTCTGTCGATCGAACTGGCAGGCGTGCCTGTGCAAGCCGTGGTGTTTGTGTCTACCGAGGGCAAGAGTATCGAACGTGGGATGGACGCTCGCATTTCTCCGGTGACGGTGCGACAAGAGGAGTTCGGCTACATGCTGGGCACAGTCACCTCCGTGTCGACGCAGCCCGTCACCATCGCGGGCATGACCCGCACGCTCGGCAACGACATCCTCGTGCAGCAGATCGCGTCGCAAGGCGCACCGTTTCTCGTCGAGATCAGTCTCGTGCCGGACACGTCGACGGTGAGTGGTTTCAAGTGGTCGTCCCGTCAGGGCCCGCCGCAGCAAGTGGGCAGCGGCACCAGCATCACCGTGTCGGTGGTTGTGTCGCGTCGCCGACCGATCTCCCTGCTGTTGCCCATGCTGCGATCCGCCTTCGGCACGGCGGCATGAGCGTCGTCTCCCAATGGCTGGCACGCATGACGGCGGCGTGCTGATGGTGTCGTCGTGAAGATGCCGGCATGGTTTGCGGAGCTGCGGCGCCGTCGCCCGCTCAAGACCCGCACGCTGCTGCAGATGGAAGCGGTCGAGTGCGGTGCCGCGGCCCTTGGTTCCATCCTTGGCTACCATGGCAAATACGTATCGCTTGAGGCGTTGCGCACCGCGTGCGGCGTCTCGCGTGATGGTGTCACGGCCAAGAACATCGTGCGTGCCGCGCGCTATTTCGGTTTAGTCGCCACGGGATACAAGCGCGAACTGGACGAGCTGCCCGGTACGGCAATGCCCTGCATCATTTTCTGGGATTTCAATCACTTCCTGGTGCTCGAGGGTTTTGCTGACGATGTCGCGTACCTGAACGACCCAGCCGTTGGGCCACGCCGGGTATCGGCGCAGGAAATGGACGAAGCATATACCGGAGTCGTGCTCACGTTTTCACCGGGGCCGGACTTTGTACGAGAGGGCAGCGAACCGTCGCTCATGGGCGCGTTACGCAGTCGGATGAAAGGGTCGAACAGCGCGCTGCTGTATGCGATCATCGCTGGCTTGGGATTGGTGATTCCGGGACTCGTGTTGCCGGCGTTCAGTCGGATCTTTGTCGATCAGGTGCTTATCCAGGGACTGCGAAACTGGGTTGGTCCGTTGCTCATCGGCTTGGCGTTCACCGCACTCCTGCGCAGTGCGCTCACGTGGATGCGCTCGTACGCGTTGCTGCGTCTGAGCACCCGCCTCTCTGTGGTGCAGTCCGGTCGGTTCTTCTGGCACGTGCTGCGGCTGCCGGTAGAGTTTTACGGCCAGCGCTATGCCGGCGACATCAGTTCGCGCGTCGCGCTCAATGAACGGATTGCAGGGTTGTTGTCGGGCAAGTTGGCGACCACGGCCATCGATGTCGTGCTGGTGATCTTCTATCCGGCGCTGATGTTCATGTACGACGCCGCACTCGCGGCGATCTCGATGCTCATCGTGGCACTCAACTTGCTAACGATGCGATTCGTGTCGCAGCGTCGCATTGATGGCAACCGTCGCCTTGGGCAAGAGGCCGGCAAGTTCGAGGGCACGCTGATGGGTGGCCTCTCCAACATCGAAACGCTCAAGGCCACGAGTCGCGAAAGTGACCTGTTCTCCAAACTGGCGGGGCGTCAGGCCAAAGTGGAGAACGCGGGACAAGCGTTGGCCCGCCAATCCCTCGTGTTAACGCTCATGCCGGATCTGTTGACCGGTGTTGGCGGCGCGGCGGTACTCGCCCTCGGTGGATATCACGTCATGCAAGGCAGCATGACGATCGGGATGCTGGTTGGATTTCAGTCGCTGCAGGCCTCGTTCTTTGCGCCCGTCGAACGATTGCTCGGTCTGGCCGCTTCGCTGCAAGAAGTGGTCGGGGACATCAGCCGGCTCGACGACGTCCTGCGCTACCCGATTGATGCGCAAGCGCAAAGCGTGGCCGAGGGCCATGATGCATCGCACGACCGGCACGCGCCGCTCACTGGCCGATTGGAGATGCGCGATGTGACGTTTGGCTATTCGCGACTGTCCACACCCCTGCTCTCCAATTTCAATCTCTCGCTCACACCGGGTTCGCGTGTCGCACTCGTTGGCGCGTCGGGATGCGGCAAGTCCACCGTCAGCAAATTGGTGTGTCGGCTCTTTGAGCCATGGGACGGTGAGATTTTGTTTGACGGGATGCTCGCGCAGCACATCGATCGCGC
>JANMKU010000360.1:0-12811 GCA_031372205.1 Gemmatimonadaceae bacterium
CGACGATTGCCGCCAGTGTCGCGAGCGCAAGCATCGGGATGAACAATACGCCGGGCACGAGGTTGTAGAACGGGTTTACAGATGCCGCAGGGTTGCGCAGCATCAGCGCGCCCTGACCGAAGTAGTTAAGCAGCAGTGCCGGCAGCACCATCCAGAACCAGGCAGTACGAATGGGTTTGCGGCCGAAGTGTCCCATGTCCGCGTACAGCGCTTCGGCACCAGTAACGGCGAGCACCACAGCGCCGAGCAGGAAGAATGCTTTCATGCCGTTGGTGACGAGAAACCGCACCGCATAGAGCGGGTTGACGGCAGCAAGGATCTGTGGCTCGTGACGAATTTCGGCGACTCCGAGGAGGGCGATCGTGACGAACCACGTCATCATCACGGGCCCGAATATCACACCGACTTTGGCCGTGCCGTGCTTCTGAAACAGAAACAGGACAAACAGAATGATCATCGTGGTCGGCACGACAAATTGCGCGAAGGCGGGCGCGCCCACCTTGAGTCCTTCCATCGCGCCGAGCACGGAGATGGCGGGTGTGATGATGCCGTCGCCGTACAGCAGCGCAGCACCAAAGAGTCCGAGCACTGTGTAAAAGGCGAGCCTCGACTTCGACATGCCGTCGGCGCGCTCTTGCAGGAAGATGAGCGACAACAAGGCGAGAATCCCACCTTCACCGTCGTTGTCCGCCCGCATCACGAAGACGATGTATTTGATCGCGACAATACTGACCAGCGACCAGACAATCAGTGACAGCACGCCGTACACATTGTCCGCACTTGGCTGCAACCCGTACTCCGCCTTGAAGCACTCCTGCAACGCGTAGAGCGGACTGGTGCCGATGTCACCGTAGACGACGCCGAGTGCCGTCAGCGTCAGGACAGCGAGTCGTTTACCGGTGGGGTTGGACTCTGCGTGGTGCCGTGGTATCGGTACTTGTATTTCCGTCGTCGCTGATTTTGCGACGGACGTGATGTCGCTCACTTGCCGAGCTTGGTGCGGAAGAACGCGACCGTCTTTGGCCACGCTTGTTGCGCTGCCGCGAGATTGGCCGGGCTCTGATCCTGTCCGCGAAGGAAGCCATGGCCGGCGCCGTCAAAAATGGCAAACTCATAGGCTTTGCCGAGTCGCTTCATCGTGGAATCGGTTGCGGGCACCGTGGCACTGATACGCGCGTCACTGCCACCGTAGAGCCCGAGCACCGGCGCTTTTATGGTCGCAATTTCGTCCGCACTCGGCGGCGATCCGTAGTAGACCACAGAGGCACCAAGTCCCGGCGCGTGCGTCGCATGCAGAAATGATCGCCCACCGCCCCAGCAAAAGCCGACGATCCCGTACTTGGGCAGCGCGGCGGGCAACGACATGCCGTACTTGGCCACGGCATCGATGATCGCGTTCCCGATCTCCGGCGTAATCTGCCCGATGGCCGCGCGACCGGCTTCGGCCGTTGGGTCGGCGTGCAGATCGCCCGTCCGTTTCATGGTCGTGAGGTCTGGCGCGATGCCAATGAACCCATCAGCCGCGAGTTGGTCGGCGACAGAACGCGTCCAAGTGTTGATCCCGGTGTTCTCATGAATCGCTATGACAACGGGCGCTTTGTCCTTGCGCTCGGGGTAAACCACCCACGCCATCGCGCTATCGGTGGTGTTCACCTTGATGGATACCCATTCCGCATGTCGCGGCGATTTCGCGATGCGTTCGGCGGCCGTGGTGCTTGACGCCGGAATGGCGGCCGACTGCTGGAACCCGGGCATCGGAGCGCCCATCGCGCTCATGTCATGCATGTCGTGTTCGTCTGCGGCGGCGGCCGGCGTGACACGACCAGCAGCAAAGCCGATTCCAAGGGTCGCGGCGCAAGCGGCCGCAGCAAACATGATGCGCATGGATGTGATCCTGTAGCGGAGCGTGAAGTAGACGTGGTGCGGACAACTTACCGTTTGGCCCAAGCGCGTTCGAGCACCGGCTTGATGACGGCAGCGAACTCATTGTACGTCGATGGTACAAAATGAAGACTGTCCGGACGATACAGGGCGCCGCGAACGTTGCCCGTTGCATCGACGAGCACCGGGTTGAGATCGATCGAGTGCGCGAAACTGTGGCGTGTCACGTACTGCGCCACCAACGCGTTCGCGGAGTCCACCACCGCCCAGCGCGCACGCTTGTCCGGTGAGCGCTGGATGGTCACAAAGAAGGTCTGTGTTTTCGGCAGCGCGACGTGCACGCGGTCAAAGAATGCCGCCACCCGTGTGGCGATTCCGCTAGCGTCTTGCTTGCTGTTGACGTCATTGCTGCCGCAGTAGTACACGACGAAGCGCGGACGATACGGAATGACAATCTGGTCCATGTAGTGCAACAGTTCCCACGTGCGCGAGCCACCGAACGCACGGTTGAACACGGGCAGCGGCGCCATCTGCTCACTCAACTGCTCCCACTGCCGGAAGATACTGCTGCCGATGAACAGAATCCCATCCGTCGGCGGCGGCGTGGTGCGGTCCGCCTCAAGGAATTTCTGTACGTCGGCTTCATACTTGAGCGACTGACCGGCCGGCACGTACGAGGGCACCAGTGGCGACGGCGCTGCAGACTGCTGCGCGGCAACGTGTGACGTGATGAGCGTCGTGGCGACAACGAGGAATCGACGAGACCAGCGGGGCAACGTCATGCGCAACGTCATGGGTAACCTCAAGCGCGGATGGCGACTGGTGCGGCGTGCGCCTTGCACGCTATCGGGCGAACAGTCCGATGAACAGCTGACAAAAATCGCACCAACGACGGTCATGTTATCCCCCCAGATCATCAAACTGCGGAACAGCTGCTTCGGATCTATGCTCTTCCGGAGGGCGCGGCGGATGTCGCGCCGAAGTCCGCCCGCCCGAGCTCGCGCGGCGGGGACCACGGCCTATACTCAGCGCGCGTGATCGAGATTCTGCGCAACGAGTTTGCACTGGCGATGAAGGTGTGCGGTGTGCAGTCAGTGCAGGCCATCACACCATCGGCGCTCTGGTAGCGTCGCCCCGCTACTTCGGGTCGAGCATGCCGCCGCGACTCACCATCTGTGCGGCAAGCACCGTTTGGATCACACTTACCATGTTGTTGGTGGTCGTCTCCGGCGCGTTTGAATCGCCAGAAGAAATGGTCACCATCTTTGCTTCGGCAAGTGCTTGTGCGATCGCGGGGGCGATTGCCGGCAGCATCTCGATCTGACGATAGCGAAAGTAGGCTTCGCCGCCAGCCTGAATCGCCTGATTCACCTTCTGAATGCTTTCGGCGGTTGCGTCGGCGACGCGGCGAATGCGAATGGCTTCGGCATCGGCTGCGGCTTCGGCGTCGAGACGTACAATCGCCGCGTTGGCTCGCGCTTGCGCAATTTGTGTCGCGTCAAGCTCGGCCGTGCGCTGCAAACCCGCCGCTTCCTGTCGCTTTGCTTCGGCTTGCGCAATGAGCGCCGCGTTAGCCGCCTTGGTCTGTTCGAGTTCACGCTGCTTGTCGGAAATTGCCCGTTCCGCGTCGAGCTGCGCTTCTTTGGACCGACGGGCCTGATTCGCTGAAACGATTTCTGCATTCGCCTGTGCTTCAGCCGCCGATTGACGACGACGGGCTTCCGCCACTTCCGACTGCACGATCTTGATGTTGAGCGAATTGAAGATGAGTCCAAGGTCGGTGAGTTCGCGAGAACACGCCTTGCGGATGATCACGGCGAGCGGATCGTCTTCGTCTTCCACTACGGAACCGTCCGGATGCATGCTCGACACCAACGGTGCGGGCGCGATTCGCACGGGGAGCGCGCCTTCAGACGACGGCATCAGCGACCGCGAAGCGGACGGTGTGGCTTTCGCTGAAAACAACTGATCGTGCGTGAGCAGATTGATCGCGCGTCGTCCTGAACTCGAGAGCAAGTCGGTGAGGGTGCTCATGCGATCGCCCTCGCCCTTGGAGAAAAAGCGATTGGCTGCGGTTTTGATCAGCACATCGGAATCCCCAACGGAGACGATCGCGCTCGCTAGCACGCGCACTTTGATGGGGCGCGGTGTGCCCGTATCGTCGACATCGGCCGTCTGATCGGTGATGTCGAGATCGACGTTGATCACCTTGCTCGAGATGGTTGTCCCGGTGGTGAGCAACGGAATCTCTTTCGATTTTCCCGGGCCGCGATATGTGACTGTGCCGCCGGCAAGCCAGCTGACCAATCGAATTTCACCAGCCTCCACGTTGCGCAGAAACTTTGCGACGATCACGGGAATGGCGACGAGCACAAAGACCACTACGCCAAGAACGATGGCGCCGCTTGAAATCAGGCCGTTCATATGTGCGTTACTCCGGAGAGAGAGATCTGCGCTACAACAATGACACAGTGCACCGATTGCGCGCGGCGTCGACATCTTCCACGCGGAGACGAGCGCCGGCGGTAATGCGAATGGCCATGTCGCGATCGGCGGTTTGGAGCGTGCCGAGGAGTTGCACGACCTGTCCATCCATCTCGATGGAAATCAGCCCTTGTCCGTTGCCATCAAAGTTGGTGACAGCGGTGGCCTCGCCGGACACAGCGCTTTCGAGTGTCAGCGCCGGATTGCTGGCAAAGCGAAACAGTGAATTCCAGAGTGGTCGGACGAAAGCGAGTTCGAACAGCGCGCCCCCTGCTGCGGCGACAGCGAACAGCGCAACGCCACTCAGCGAGTGCCTGAGCAACATGCCAGTGCCGCCGAGTCCGATGCAGACACTGAACAAGACACGCGGCGACATGAGCGTGAGGAGCAGACTCGACCCGCCCGTCGCAGACTGATGGGCGTGGCCGACATGGCTCACGTGCGTGGCAGTGTGCGTGCCCGCTTGCGCGCCCGTCGCGTGAGCAGTCATGCCGGCGTGCCCATGCGCGCCGCCGTGCCCCGCGCTCCCCGCGTGACCACCATGGCCTGCGTGCCCGCCGTGCCCGTGATGGCCAATGCCACTCGCGGCCATGGCCGCGAGTCCAACGCCACCGACGGCAAGCGTGGTTAGGTAAAGATCCATTCAGCGGTAGTGATTTTGACTCGCAGGGCGACGCGGCATGCCAAACGATGCAGCGGAGCGCAGCGGTGCACCAGCAGCGGCCGATGTATGGGTGCCGCGCCCATCGCGGGCACTGGGGTGATTGCCGCGTTGCTACCGGACGTTGGGCGGCGCGGTGTCCACGTGCAGCGTCGCAAACCGCAGCGCGCCACCTCGCCCAACCTCGCAGCGATAGATCGAAACCTTCGCCTTGCCAGACCACTGCCAGCGTTCGGCGAGCAACTCCTGCGTGTCCTTCTCCTGTTGCGTCCGAATCTGCTCATCGGATGCCCACGGCTGCTTGCGTCGATAGTCGGCGCACACTGCTTCTGTTGGTCCATCCACCGCAGGCCCATGAAACAGCAGGATCAGCTGCTCGACGCCGTGCGCCGCGACCAGATATCGACACTCGCCTTGCAATTGATGCGCGCGCATGAAGTCGCGCCCGCTCGGGCACAGCGCGCCAGCGCCCCCCGGCGCGTACAGCCGATCATAGTGCCGGATGCCGAGATGCGCAGAAAGAAACGTGTCCGTTGCTTCCTGCAAGCGACCGTCCGAGCACGCGGCCACCAACACGCGCGGCCGTTCCGAATTCCAGGTCAAGCCGAGCGCCAGCTCTGCGAACGACTTCATGAGTTGCGACGGATTGGGCGCGCTACGCTGTTTGACGGGACGTACAGACGAGTCGTACAATACAAGATGTTTCTCGTCGCGCATGTCTGCTGAGATGACGTTCCGTGGATAACATCGCCCTCGTCGCTTTCATTCGCGCGCATCGCTGGGCCATTGAAGCCAGCAGTTCGCTCGACGGAGCACCGCAGGCCGCGATCATCGGCGTCGCTGTTACGGCGAATCTTGAGCTTGTGTTCGACACGCTTGCATCGAGCCGGAAGGCGGCGAACCTGCGCGCAAATCCAAGGATAGCCCTGGTGATCGGTGGGTGGAACGACGCCGAGCCACGGACACTCCAGTATGAAGGCGATGCCGACTTTCCGGTCGACATTGAACTCCACGAACTGCGGCAGATCTACTTCGCAGCATTCGCCGATGGTCCCGGCCGCCTGTCGTTGCCGGACATCACCTGCGTTCGGGTAAAGCCGCGATGGATTCGTTTCAGTGACTTCACCGTCGAACCGCCGACTGTCACCGAGCAAGAGTTTCACGACGACGTACGCTAAGTATTCCCGCCGCACGTACGAGGGCACCAGTGGCGACGGCGCTGCAGACTGCTGCGCGGCAACGTGTGACGTGATAAGCGTCGTGGCGACAACGAGGAGTCGGCGAGACCAGCTGGGCAACGTCATGCGCAACGTCATGGGCAACCTCAAGCGCGGATGGCGACTGGTGCGGCGTGCGCCTTGCACGCTATCGGGCGAACAGTCCGATGAACAGCTGACAAAAAATCGCACCAACCACGGTCATGCTGAACCCCCAGATCATCAAACTGCGGAACAGCTGCTTCGGATCTTCGCTCTTCGGGAGGGCTGCGATACACAGCGCACCGAGCGTCGACAACGGCGACACGTCGACAATCGCCGCCCCCACGTTAATGCTGAGCGCGATCTCGAGCGGATTGCCGCCGCCCAGTTTCTGTACGAGTCCAGTCACGGCGGGGAGGAACGCCGGATAGACAACGCCCGATGTTGAGCTGTTGGTGGAGATGAGACCGGTAACGAATGCAATCGTACCGTTGACCGAACCGGGCGTCGCAATCCTGGCGAGCAGTGTGGTGAAGAGATCCATACCGCCAGTTTTTTCCAGCACGCCGACCAGGACACTCACACCACACACCATCAGAATGACGGCCCACGGCACCGACTGCACCATCGCCGTATCATCGCCGAGTCCGAGGATAACCAGCACGCTCACGGCGGCAAATGCGGCAAGACCAGGATTCGTTTTGAAGACCACCACCGCTGCGATCCACAGCACACCAACGATCAGCGTCCGCACGTGGCGCGCATCGAGATGTACAGCGTCTTCGGGCAAGGCGACGCGTTCCGCCTTGAGCAACGCTGGCCCGCCGAACAGCACCCATGCCAGCGCCGCAGCCATCGCATGCGCCGCGAAGTTGGCCGCCCACACAGCAGACGCGTGCCCCTCAAGTCCGGACGGCTTCATGAGGTTGTTCACCAATATGCCAATGGCACTGATCGGCGACAGGTTGCCGGCGTTTCCCCCGTTCCCCACCATGAGCGCCGTGAGCAGCATCGGCACCTTGGCGCGGCTGGCAATGCCCATCGCGAGTGGAGCCAGCAGCGCGGTGGTCGCGATGGCGCCTGGTCCGCTGCTCGAGATCACAAACGCCAACAGGAAGAACATCATCGGCAGCAGTGCCGCACTGCCACGACAGAGACGAACCGCCGCGTGGGTGACCGCCGCCATCGTGCCGTTGGATTGCGCGACACCGAATAACAGCGTGACGCCAAGCAGTGTGAGGAAGAGCGACGATGGAAACGTGGCCATGAGTGCGTCCACCTTCCAACCGGCGGCATAGAGCGCGATCGGCCACGCGATGGCGATGGCTAACACCCCAACGTTGATGCGCGAGGTGAGACTGGCCAGAATGACCAGCAGCAAGGCCAGGAGGGAGAGCTGCGCGGGACTCACGTATGCCTCCGCGGTACAGTCGAAGTTGTGTTCACGAAGGTGGCCACGCTGGCAGGAGATGCTTCTGCACTTTGCCGAGCGCGGTGCGCGGCAGTGCGTCAACGCGAACATAGGCGCGCGGCACTTTGAATGAGGCGAGTTGTGCGCGCACGGTGGTGGCGAGCGCTATCGTGTCGAGTGCAGCGTCGGCGACGAGATAGGCGACCGGCACTTCACCTCGTGCGGCGTCGTGCACGCCAACGACGGCCGCTTCGTGCACACCTGGTTGCTCCGCGAGCAATTCTTCAATTTCGCGCGGATAGATATTGAAGCCGCCCGAGATGATCAGGTCGCTGCGACGTCCTTCGAGCGTGATGTAGCCATCAGTAGCGCGCACGCCAATGTCGCCTGTACGAAACCAGCCGTCGACAAACGCGGCAGCCGTCGCCTCGGGTCGGCGCCAATAGCCGTCACACACGTTGGGCCCGTGCACCCACAGCTCGCCACTTGTGCCGTTGGCGACGTCAGCGCCGAGTTCGTCGCGAATGCACACACCCACCGTTGGCAGTGGCAATCCCACGGTTCCAGCGCGGCGCTCGCCAACATAGGGATTGCTGACATTCATCAGTGTTTCCGTCATGCCGTAGCGTTCAAGGATGACGTGACCGAATCGCGCCGCGAAGGCGTCGTGCACCGCGGCGGCCAGCGGCGCCGATCCAGAAACAAACAGTCGCATCTGCGCACCGATCGCGCGCGTGCGTTCGTGCGGCAGCTCGAGCAGGCGCACGTACATCGTCGGCACACCAAAGAATACCGTGGGTTGATACGCGTCGAACCACCGTGGCATTTTCTCTTGCTCAAATCGCTCGACGAGCATCATGTGACAGCCGCTGGCGAGCCAGCAATGCAAGCCGTTGGCCAACCCGTGTACGTGAAAGAGTGGCAGTGTGGCGAGATATCGATCGCTTGGGGAAAAGCGCCAGCACGTGGTGAGCGCCAGAGCGTTCGCGGCGAAGTTGCCGTGCGTGAGTACCGCCCCTTTCGATGCGCCTGTGGTGCCTGACGTGTAGACCAACGCGGCTGGCGTGGTCGCGTCGCTCAGGACTGCAACGCGTTCGGATGACATGGATGCGGCATCACGCGACAGCGTCTCCACATCCCAACACACTGTTCCACTTGGGAATTCGGTGCACTGCGCAGCCGACGTCACGACGGCCCGAGGGTCAGCGTCCGTCACGATGTGGCGAATTTCGCGCTCGCGGTAGAGCACGTTGATTGGCACCACGATGACGCCAAGCTTCACGCAGGCCAGCCAGAGGTCGATGAATTCGATGCGGTTCACCAGATACAGCGCGAGTCGATCACCCATCTGCAAGCCGCGGGCGCGCAGTACGTGCGCCAGCTGGTTGCTGCGCATGTCGAGTGCACCGAACGTGAGCCTGGACGTCGCACCCGCCGCGTCTTCGAAATCCAGCGCAGCTGCGTCTCGGCGCCCCACCAGTGACAAGTCGTACAGATCGAGAAGTGACATGAGCCGACAAGGTACGTCTTGCGTTCGCTCAGCGCACCCCAAACTCGCCAGCAATGGCGCGAATACCATCGATGTGGAGCCCGTCCTCTTCGAACACGAGGATCCCCATCAGCGCGCGGGCGACATCGTCTGGGAGCCGATCTGCGCGAAACGCCTGAATAACCGGACCATCAGCCATCGCGTCGCTGAGCCGTTCGTGCGCCCACGCCGGGTTGAGCGTCGGCTCGCTGTCGAAGCCATCGGCCAATATCGTGGTCAACGCACGTGCCGCGACACCGCGGTACCGCATGCGCGGGACCGTGTCGCCAAAGCTCCGTTCGAACAACACCTGCCAGGCCATTGGACGAGCGCCATGCACCCGCTTGCCGGTTGCCACGACGAGGCGCGGCTGTTGGGCCAGCACGTGCATCCGCAAGACGGCGTCTTGCAGGTCGGCCAAGATACGCGCGTCGCGCCGTGCCTCCGGTGCAGGATCAGACATGGGTTTCGGGTGATGAACGGGCTATCGGGAAACCGGTGGTCTCGCGTTCCCACCGTCGAAAAGAAAGCGCGCGCTCCCGTCAGACTGACGTCGCCAGATCGTTAAGTACTTGGAGTACGCAATGGACGCGCTGCCGTCAGGTCTCTTGCCGCGAATGGTCGCTTCGCCCACAGTGTAGCCCAGCGAACCATCGGCGGCACCGCTCGCGATCACGGGCTTCCATTCCCACTGCGAACGCCCAGCGCCGACCAGGTCCATGCGGGCGCGAACATTGAGGGGCCCGACGGCGATACCATCAGCATGAAACGTCATACCGTCTAGTGCGACGAACGACGCGAAGGCCGCTGGCGCACCCTGTTTGCCAGCCAGCGCGGCGAAGAGCGAGTCGGCGCGCGCGAACGACGTCGCACGTGGCTCGATGCTAAACGGAATCGACGGCAAGTCGACGGGTACAATGGTCGCTGACGGAAAAACAGCGCCGAGTGGTGCAAACGCGACCACGCGCCACTCCGCACCAACGCGCTTCCACGCGCCGATGTAGCGACCAACCCGCAGCGGTGCGGTTGGCAAACTACCGTCACGCGCAACCAACACGCCCCACGACACGCCAAACTGTCCGTCGTCGGCCACCTCGACCAACTGCGGCAGCAACTCCACCTGCAACAACGCATAGTCACGTTGCGCAAGGACGAGGCGTTTCGCGGCCACGATACCGCGCACAATCGGCGCGCCATCCCATAGCACGACTACCTGTGAATCGCTTGACGTCGCGAGCGCTTGGGCAATGCCCGTTCGCGCACTCAACACGGACAGTTCGGTGATTGCCTGATGCAATGAGGCGCGTGGCGGCTCACTCGGCGACAGGCTCTGCGCGCGTGCCGTGGCCGGTACCGGCCACAGCAACGCGAGAATGCCCACGCGCATGCCGTTACTGTGGCAAGCCACCAACAACGCGCTTGAGGACCGTACCACGCGGCACATTGGTCGCCGCGTCCATGCCGTTAATGATGTAGACTTGCGCGGCCGGTATGCTGCTCGGATAGCGCTGGGTGAAGGTCAGCCCAGTCATGGCTTCAGGTAGCGTCACCAACTGCACCAGGGCCGGTTGCACATTGATGAGGGCAGGATCGTTGAGGGCGCGAAACGAGCGCATCGCAGCGTCCAGCAGTGGCAAATTCTTCGCGGCCGCGGCCGCCGTCGTCAGGCCAACCATGACGTACGTCGCGTTCTGGTATTGCACACCGGCGACGATCCCCTTGATCGCGCCGTCCTGCGTCTGCGCATCAAACTGCGCGATGGCCGCCGGCAGTCCGTTGATCGTTGTTTGCGCACTCTGTGTCACCGTGATTCCCTGCTGCCCGACAAACTGCTGCACTGCCTGCGCCGGTGTGCCCTGCGCCTGCGCGAGTTGCAATTGCCCGTTGTTCTCTGGACTCTGCGAAACCACCGCTTCCGGCATGTTGGCACTCTTCCAT
Source organism: Gemmatimonadaceae bacterium (assembly GCA_031372205.1). Lineage (GTDB taxonomy): Bacteria > Gemmatimonadota > Gemmatimonadetes > Gemmatimonadales > Gemmatimonadaceae > Gemmatimonas. The sequence continues at coordinate 11,103 of JANMKU010000360.1, forward strand.
CCAGTCGGCACGTTGAACTCGAAACGCAAATCCGGATGCAAAAAGCGCGTGCCTTTGAAGTAGCCATTCCGCGGATTTTCACCAAACACCATGCCGTCCAGCAGTTTCAGAAACTCGTTGCGATTCACTTTGACGTTGGCTAACTGCGCGGGCGTCAACTCGGCGGCCTTTTTTTGCGCCACGGCCGCACGATTGCCTGGGTCCGGGTGCGTGCTTTGCCATTCCGGCAAACGGGCGCCACCTTCGCCACCCAAGCGCGCCAGCGTCGCAAAGACTTTCGTCGCTTCCCGCACATCGTAGCCGTCAGCGAGCGCGTACCGAAAACCCAGTGCGTCCGCCTGCCTTTCGTCGTCACGTCCGAACTTGAGAAACAGCAAACCGGCACCGCCGCCCAGCAGATCACCGTACTTGGCGACGCTCGTCGACAACACACTGCCGGCAACCAGCCCAATCTGTGCGACTTGCTGTTTGCTCATGGAGCTGACGGTGTGCTTCGCCGTCACGTGCCCGATTTCGTGCCCAATCACCTGCGCCAGCTCGGCTTCGCTGTTGAGGTGTGTCATGAGCCCACGGGTGACGAAAATGAAGCCGCCCGGATAAGCGAACGCATTCACCGCCGCGTCATCGAGCAGATGAAACTCCCATGGCAATTGCGGGCGTTCAGACTTGCCCGAAATATCCAATCCGATCCGCTTCACCAGCGCCTGGGCATCCGGCTTCTGCGTTTCGCCCACGCGTTGCAAGTCCCCCTTCGACGCCTCGCGCCCCATCGCAATCTCCTGCGACTGGGAGATCAAGGACAGTTCGCGCTTGCCACTGACGGGATTCGTCGCGCAACCTGTGCTCACTATCAGCGCCACAGCGCCGACGATCGTTGCTCCTCGCATCACACGCCTCACAATTGATTCTCAGTGTTATGAAGCCGCGAATGGCCGTTCGAGACTCGGCGATTGCGGCGTGAACAGCTCTGCTCCGGACTCGGTAATCACCATGTCGTCTTCCAGTCGAATGCCAAACTCTCCTGGGATGTAGATACCCGGTTCGTCCGAAAAGACCATTCCCGGTTTGAGTGGTGTGGCGTTGCCCCTTACGAGATATGGCCACTCATGCCCGTCCATCCCCATGCCGTGCCCAACGCGATGACTGAAGTACTTGTAGTCGGGACCAAACCCCGCGTCGACGATCACTTTGCGCGCCGCTGCATCAACCGCTTCGCAGGGGAGCCCCGGTCGCGCGGTCTTCACGGCAGCCGTTTGCGCGCGATGTTCGATGTCAAATACATCCTTCATGCGTTGCGTCGCCTTGCCGAGCACGAAGGTGCGCGAGATATCCGAGCTGTAGCCCTCCACCTTGCAGCCACCATCGATCAACAGAATGCTTCCTTCGCGCACCGTCTGCGGCGTCGTTGACCCGTGCGGCAACGCGGCGTACTTGCCCACCTGCACTCCGGCGGATCCTTCATAGCCCATTTGTTTGTGCGCGAGCTGCACAAGCTTGGCAAAGTCGTCCTGCGTCATGCCTTCTTTGAGTGACTTCCACGCCGCTTCGTAGGCCTTGAGTGTGACCTGACTGGCATAGCGCATGAGCGCGATCTCGTGCGCGTCCTTGATGGTGCGACAACCGGCCGTCACCGGCGTGCCACTGATCACCTTGACGTTCGGCAGATGCGACGCGCCATCGGCAAACACGAATCGCACCGTTTCTTCGGC
>JANMKU010000391.1:0-8539 GCA_031372205.1 Gemmatimonadaceae bacterium
TCTTCGTAGCGCACGGTTACCTGCCGCGCGCGCGGGAATAGGGTGTCGGGGCGGCTGAAGGTGATGGTACCGAGGTCGTAGTCCATCGTGTAGTCGACATTGCGCACCAGCAATTGCCCTTCGAGCGCCACACGCTCCGAATTGGGGCGCAACTGAATCGACGCGAGACGAATGGACTGCGTGGCATCACCGCCTTCCGACTGATACGTAGCCAGCAATCGGTAGATGGCTTGTGGTCGCTGCGCCGAATACAAGTACTCATTCGGATAGCGATAGAGCGTATCGTTGGCCGGGTTCGCGAGTGGTTGTGCAAGCCCGGTGCGCGCGAACGGCTGGAGCGATGGAAAGACCAGGAAATAGTCGCGAATCAACTTTTGCGAACCGCCGCTCGCAATCGAGAAATTCGGATCGTTGGGTCGGGGCCAAACGCGATTCTCGACGTCAAACGCGGCCGGATTTGTCGCCTGCGCCATCCCGAACAGTTGCAGGTACGTTTCTCCGCGCGACGCATCGAACGGTTTTTCCTGGTCCCCGGACGTCCCCGTCACCACCTTGAGTGACACCGTGCTCCGCTGCACATCTTCGCCACCGAGCCGATAAATCGACTTGATTTCGCGGAAGAAATACTCGCTGTTCGAGGGCTGCAGTTCGGGCTCCCAGAGCAGGTTGGCGAACTGCGGCGCGTCGTTAAATTCGATGTCCGGCGTGCCGCCAGTGTTCACATTGCGCACGACTTGTCCGTTGACTGTGACATCGTACGCGACGGCCAGCCGTTCACTGCTCGCCTCGACCGGGCGTACCAGTGCAATCCAGAGCCGCGACGGATCGACATAATAGTCCACGTTTTCGCGCAGCAATTCGTAGATCTGGCGCGATGCATTCCGCGCACCGCGAACGGATAGCTGCGGTCCGCGCGGATTCTGGTTCGTCGCGCCCACACGCTGGCGGTACACCACAATGCGGTTGGGACGCTGCGAGTCGGGCAGCGCCGCCGCCAGCTGTTGCATCTGCTGCCGGTTGAGCATGTCGATATTCGGGTAGCCACGCAGCTGCCGCGGATCGACGGTGAAGAAGAAGCGACGCGTTTCGATCTGGATATCGTCGATCGCGCGATCGACCGCTTGTTGCGACCGCTCGCCCACAGTGAAGACATTGTCCTTCGATACGTTGCCTTTCTGTTGGGCAACAATACCCGTCCACCGCATGGGGCCAAACTGTCCGGTGGCCTGCACGCCATAATTACCAGACGGAATGCCGGCCGTCAGGAACCGCGACGGCGGTGTTTGCAGCGTGACGTTGCCGACTTCCAGCCGCTGCAACACCTCGTCCGACTTCCCCTGATACGCCACGGAGATGTTGTTGGACGCGTCAAATTGGCGCTGGGAATCGTAGTCGACGTTGAGGTGCACGCGTTCGGCAATCACGCCGCCCAGGATCATGTTGAACTGGACGTCGGTCGGGTACTGCAGGGTTGAATAGCAGTTCGAACCCACAATCGTCCGCTGCAGTGCGGTACAGCGTTCGTCTCGACTGCGTATCGCCTTCTGCTCCCCGCGCAACGTCAGGTTGATGCCGAGGTCTTTGCCAAAGAGGTCGCCCGCGAGCTGCGTGCGCGCATCCGCACCGGAGCGGGGTGCGGGTGCCCGTGGAATAGGCGCGCCTGGCGTGGGGGCCGAATCCACAGGGGTGGTCGCAACCGTAGTAACTTGCAGATGTGGCGAAAACGCGCGGCTCAAGGTCGCAGTCCAGCGGCGTTGCAGCAGGGCGTCTTTCGATCGCGTTGCGCTGTTCACAGCCTGGGCGGCAACACGGGCCGGATCGGCGCGGAACGGGGCTGCGACGCCAAACGGACCCAGGATCGGGAACGTTCGGAGCTTGAGCGGGTCCGTGAACAAGCGCAAGCCGACCAGGACACCGACAGGCCATGTGGAGTCCGGGGTCGCGCTGATCGAGTCCGGGCGGGTCACGGGCGCGATCGCCGGGACCGGCAATACAACCGTTCGCTGCGCTGCGACCGGGAGCGCGCCGACGATACTCACGAAGAACGGGAGAACGCGGGCGACTCCCTTGATCATGCGCGTGGACACCGAGGAAATTACGTTGTGAAGCTTCTGACCCGCTACGTCGTGCGCGAGCACGTTGGCCCACTGGTGTTCGCGCTGACCGCGCTGACGTCGCTGCTCATGTTGCAGTACGTCGCGCGACAGCTGGCGAATCTGGCCGGCAAGGGGCTGCCGTGGTCCGCCATCGGGCAGTTCTTTGTCTTGTCGCTGCCATTCACCATCGCCATGACGATGCCGATGGCGGTGCTGGTCGCGACGCTCTATGCGTTCGGACGCATGGCCGCGGAACACGAGATCACCGCGTTCAAAGCGAGTGGTGTGCGCGTTCGCGCTCTCATGCTGCCGGTCCTCGGCTGCGCCTTGCTCCTGTCGCTGGTGATGGTCGCGTTCAACGACCAGGTCATGCCGCGCGCCAATCACCGTCTGCGCATCCTGCAGCAGGACATCTCGCGCACCAAGCCGACACTGGCCCTTCGCGACCAGGTGCTCAATCCCCTCACCGATCAGTTCTTCATGCGTGTGTCGCGCAGCGACGCGGCAACCAACAAGATGTGGAGCGTGGAGATTTACGACCTGTCGCATGGCACCGAGCGCAAGACGATCTACGCCGACAGCGGCACGTTCTCTCTGGCGCCAAATGGTCAGGATCTGCAACTCCAGCTGTATGACGGACACTCGCAAGAGTTCGTCAAGGGCGACAGCCGACGTCTCCAGCGTACGTACTTCCGCACGCAGGCGGTCCGCGTCAAGGGCATCTCGCAGAGCTTCAAGAACTCGCGCGCCGACACGTACAAGGGTGACCGCGAGATGACCGTCTGTGAGATGCAGCGCAAGTACAACGTCTCCGCAATTGAGTTCGAACGGACTCGCCAAGAGTACATCACCTACGCCAGCCGCGTTGCCAAGCCCGGCCAGAAAACCGTCACCGTGCCAAGGAGTCGCCCACGGATTGACGCGTTGGCCACGCTCTACTGTACCGGACTCCCATCGCTCTTCAAGCCCAAAACGGCGAAGGCGCAGGAAGCGCCGGTTTTGTACACCTCACGGGCGCACTTGGCTCCAGTCATGGCCAACTTGCAACCTCCGGTGACAGCACAGCCACCGGTCACGCAACAGCCACCGGCTACCCAGCAGACAACGATCACCCAGCAGCCGACAGTGAACCAGCCGCAGCCCGCCGCCCAGCAGCTTCCCGGGCAGTTGCCAGCACCCCTACCCGGCCCGCTCCCGGCGCAAGTGGTCCCCCCAGCCGCGACACCTTCCCCAGTTGTTGTCCCAGCGCCCGTTGTTGTCCCGGCAGCGCCGGTGATTACGGCGACCGATTCAGCGGCGATGGCCCGGGGCACGCTGCTCGCTGCCACCGCACAAATGGACGAATCGCGCGATGCCATCGACAGTCTGCGCGTGGAAATCCATAAGAAGTTCGCGCTTTCGTTCGCCTGTCTCGTCTTTGTTCTGTTCGGACCACCCATCGCCCTTCGTTTTCCGCGCGGCGGTGTGGGCGTGACACTCGGCGTCAGTCTGATTGTGTTCGGCCTCTACTACATCTGCCTCATGGCGGGTGAAGCACTGGCCGACAAAGGGCGCTTGTCGCCGCCAATCGCTATGTGGATGGCCAACATCATCTTCGGCTCCCTTGGGCTGTTGCTGGTGTCGCAGGTGGAGTCCACCACCGATGCCTCACGCGGCGGCGGGATCCGCGAGTGGTGGTCCGATCGGCGGGCGCGTCGTTCGCTCAAGGCCGCCATGGCCGCAGAGCGCGCCGGTCCCTCGCAGGTAGACGCGTGACGGGCCAGAAACCAAGTGGGCGGCGACGATTGATTACGCCACTCGATCGCTACGTGGCCGGTGAGTTTCTTCGCATTTTCGCGGTCACCACGATGGGGTTCCCGGTCCTTGTGTTCATCATCGACCTCGTCGACAACCTGCGCAAGTTCACCGAACGGAAACTCGCCTTCAAGGCGGTGGCGTTGAGTTACTGGTACTGGATCCCGGACACATTGTTCATGGTGCTGCCGGCCGCGGTGCTGTTCGCGACCGTGTTTTCCATCGGCAACTTCACGCGCTACTCGGAAATCACGGCCGCCAAAGCGTCCGGGATCAGCTTCTATCGGTTCATCGCTCCCATTGTACTGATGGCCACCGGCGCGATGGCCCTTGGCATTCTATTTAGCGAGCTCGCGCCGCCATCCAACACCAAGCGTCTCAAACTGCTCGCGGCGTCGGAAGGCGGTCGCGACAACGCGCGGTACAACTTCGCGTTTGCCAGCGAGTTGGGTCGCGTGTATCGGATCTATCTTTTGGATGTGGACAAGCACACGGTTGACAACGTCGAAGCCGAAGAACGGGCGTCCACCAAACGCACGGGGTTGCTCATTGCCGCGAAGAACGGTGCGTGGACACCAACCCGTGGGTGGGTGCTGCGCTCCGGTGTCATGCATTATGTGCCCAGTGATTCGACCGACTTCGCCTTCACCTTCGACTCGATCGCCGATCGCCAGATGAAAGAGACCCCCATGGATTTGCGCGCGAGTTCGCGGGAGCCGTCGGAGATGAACTTTCGCGAACTCACGCGCTTTATCCGCACCCTCGAACGATCCGGCGCGGATGTGAACTTGCTCAAGGTGGAGCGCATGCTCAAAATCGCGTTGCCCGTCACCTGCATCATCATCGCCCTGTTCGGTGCACCGATGGCCACGAGTTCACAGCGCGGCGGCGCCGCCTTCGGCATTGCCATCAGTCTTGCGACCACTGTCCTCATGCTCGTGCTCATACAGTTGACAAAAGCCATTGGCGCCAAGGGCATCCTGCCGCCCGAGGCTGCCGCCTGGATGCCAAACGCACTGGTGGGGCTGCTGTCGCTCGTCCTGCTCGCGCGCGTACGCACCTGACATGGCGCTCGCCCAATGAAGCGCCCGTTTGATGCGGCAATCCTCCGCGTGAGTGCAGGTGTCCTCAACATCTTTCAGGCGGTCGGTCGCCGAGTGTACTTCGGCAAGGACATGATTCGTGGACTGCGGGAGCCAGCAACGTGGATTCCGGAAACGATTCGACAGATGCGCACTATCGGCGTTGAGTCGGTGCCGCTGGCCATTATCGTCGCCGCGTTTCTCGGTGGCGTGACCGCCTTTCAAACACGGTATCAACTCTTTCCCGGCGTACAACTCTCCGTCGTCGGACTCATCGCGCGGCAGAGTATCGTGCTCGAATTGGGTCCGTTGCTCACCGCGCTGGTGCTCACCGGGCGCATCGGCGCGCGCATGACAGCGGAGATCGGCACCATGCGTGTCACGGAGCAGATCGACGCGCTCGAAACGCTGTCGTTCGACCCGGTCGCCTATCTGGCAACGCCACGGTTTCTCGCCGCGTTGGTCATGTTGCCGGCGCTCACCATGCTCGCCAACGCCGCCGCCATCTTCAGTGCGTGGCTCACGCTGATCCTCGCCACCGACGTACGCACGTCGGAATTCGTGGCAGGGCTGCGACTCGCGTTTACCGAGTTCCAGGTCATTTACTCGTTGATCAAGGCCCTCTGCTTCGGCGCCGCCATCGCATTCGTCTGCGCCTATCAGGGCTACGTGACAGAAGCCGGGGCCGAGGGCGTCGGGCGGTCCACGGCGCTCGCCGTGGTCATTGCCTCTGTCTCCATTCTCGTGCTCGATGCCATCGTCGCCGCAGTCTTCGCTCCGTTCATTCAGGCGTGACGCGACCGTCATCCCTCCTTTAGACATGATGCAACTCTCTTTGCCAAACACATGAAACGACGCGACGAAGTAATGGTCGGTCTGCTCCTCATCGTCGCCGTCGTCGTTGGACTCGGCGGCACCATCTGGATCGCCCGTGGCGGACTGGCACGCTATTACAACATGTACACGCGCTTCCAGTGGGGCGCAGGCGTGAAGCAGGGGCAACCAGTGCTGCTCGCCGGCGTCTCGATCGGTTTCGTGCAGAATGTGGAGCTCATACCGGACGGCACGCTGGCGCTGACACTGCAGATCCAGAAACAGTACCGCATCCCCACTGGATCGACCGCGTCGGTGCAGGCGAGCGGAATCTTCGGGGATCAGTTGATCGCGGTCACCCCGATCCGCGCCGTGAAAACCTTCATGCCTGAAGGCGATACCATTCCGAGTGGCAAGGGAACACCTGGCACGAACGAACTGCTCACCAAGGGCGACTCGATCGCGTCGAGCATTCAAGCGCTGTCGACCAAGGCGCGATCCGAATTTGTGGAAGGTGGCGGGATTGCAGACGCACACAAAACAATCAACGACCTCACCAAGCTCGTGGCCTCGCTCAGCGCTGTCGCATCAGAGCAGTCCAAACAACTCACGCTGACGCAACTCCAGCTGCGAAAAACCATCGCCTCGATTGACTCCGGCAAAGTCGATTCTACGGTGGTCAGTCTGCGTGCCGCGGCCGCCAACATGGAAAAGCTCACGCGGGCGCTTGATTCCACACGCGTCGCGGTCAACGCCACAATCACCAAGGCCAATAGCGGACCGGGCACGGTGGGTCGCATGATGAACGATCCGGCACTGTACAACCGCGTTGACTCGTTGCTCCAACGTTTTGACTCTCTCGTCACGGACCTCAAGAAGAATCCTCGCCGGTACATCAACTTGCGGATTTTCTAGGCGCCGGCTGCCACAACGTACTGTCGTTCTACACAAGTGCCCCGCATCTGAGTTGATCAGATGCGGGGCACTTGTATATGGGGATGGTTCCTTGCGCGCTACCCTACAACGCGCCTCCTGTCAGAACGCGTACCGCATCGTCAGCTGGATCTGGTAGTTGTTCGACGCCGAGTTCGGGTTCACAGAGAACGGCGAGTTGAACGTCGTCACGCCGTTCTGCACGCCGGCATTCAGATTGTAGTTCCAGAGCGACGTGTTGAGCGGTCCGGCCGTCTTCCCTGCCGTGGTCAACACGGCCTGATTGTTGAACGTCGAGACGATGGGGAAGTAGTTGCGGCCCCAATTCTTGTTCACCAGGTTCGCGAAGTTGAAGATGTCCAGCTGCGCAGTCAAACGCTGACCACGCACTTCTGGCAGTGTCTGGCGCACGGACACGTCCATACGCTTCTGGAACGGACCGTTGCAGCTGTTGCGCGCCATGATCGAACCGCGTTGCTTGTCGAGGCATGGCTGCAGCGCGATGAACTTCTCAAACGCTTCCGCCGCTGCGGTGTTGAGCGCATAAGTCGCATTCGCTCCGGTGCCAATACGTACCTCGGCCGAATTCCGCGCATCCTTCGGCACGTAGATCGGATCGTTGCCGTTGATGCCGTCGCCGTTGATGTCGTTGTTCGTGACGTACACGATGGGCGTGCCGGAAATGCCTTCGAAATAGAACGTCACATCGGTCTGGTTCTTGACCCATGGCGCGGTGTACGTGCCGTAGATGATGGCGCGGTGTGGACGCTCGAAGTTGGAGGTCGTTGCGTTCGACGGATCGTACTCCGGCCCGGAGAACTGGCGCGAGTTCTGCCAGTTTGAAATGGCGCGATCAGAGGTGAGCGACTGCACGTCCTTCGACCGGTTGAATGTGTACGCGCCCGTCGCTTCGAACGTACGGTTGAAGCGCTTCCGCAGCTGACCACTAAGCGTGTAGTTGTACCCGGCGGTCGCGTTCGTGAGCTGAATGGCGTTCGTGAACGTGACGTTGTTGCTACCGATGCCGGTCGCAATGAGCTTCTGTCCCGTATTCGTCACCGCGCCCGTGGCGGAGATGGTATCGGCGAAGAGCACCCGCCCATTGACGTCGGTGTAGTTGGCACCGCCAACCGTGCGGGGGCCCTTGAGGTTGAGATCGCGGATGTATAAGCCATTGATCTCTTTCCGGTACATGCCTTCAATCGAGGCAACAAACCCACCGGGCAGCTTCTTGTCGAAACCGAATGACGCGGTGAGGTTCTGTGGATATTTGAAGTTGGGGTCGTTCACGTTAATGATCGCCGTTCCTGCCGCACCGGGCGTCGGTGCCGGCTGGCCGGCGCAGGAGCGCGGAAGGTCAGCGATCACCGTCGTGAACACCGGCGTGGCTGTCCCGCTGCACAACAGCGTGGCCGCACCGAGACCAGTGTTGCCGTACGCATTGCCGATCAGGATGTAGGGCGTCTGCCCCGTGTAGACGCCAACATTCCCACGCAACTGCATCGACTGATCGCCGGAAATATCCCAGTTGAAGCCAATGCGCGGGGACCACATGGCCTGAGTCTTGATGGCGTAGTCGGTCCGCAAGGTCGCGGCCTTCGCCGTGATCAGGTCATTCTGTTTCGGTGCATCCTTGAACATCGGCATATCGAGCCGCACACCAAACGTCACCGACAGATTCCGGCCCACATTCCAGAAATCCTGCGCATATCCGGACAGTTGATTGGCACTGAACTCGGCGGGGATCGGCCCACCATTGGCGTAGGCGACGAGATAGCTGGTCGGGGCGTTGTTGCGCAGGGCGGCGATCGACGGGAACAG
>JANMKU010000408.1:0-16946 GCA_031372205.1 Gemmatimonadaceae bacterium
GTACGTCCACCCGGTGTCGTCGTACGGCGACGGATTGGTGGTGGGATAGTTCTGAATCGAGAAGTACATGTCGGCAATGGTGCGCAGCGGCTGATCACCACGAACAATCCAGTCACCTTGCTTGACGTCCACCGCACCGAATTTCATGTCGCTGTTGGCAACGTGGAACTCGAGCCCTTGATCAACCAATTCGTTCACCGCTTCGGCCGCGTTGGCCTTGCTGTGCTGCCCGGCCGGAATGACCCACCCCTTTACTGGTCCGACCACGCCCTTCTTGATCGCGTTCTTGTTCTTGATCCAGTAGTTCTCAAGGAATCGCTCGCGCTCCTTGCCCGTGTTCCACAGCGCGTAAAGCACTGCAGACTCCTGAATGTTCGTGTTGGCACGCGGCCCCCAGCGAATGTCATTCGGCGTCGGGTTTGGACGGAACCACTCGCGACTCTGGTTGTAATTCGTGCCGCCAAGAATCTGCGTCAGCGGGGTCGTCGAGTCGGTTGCTGCTGCGCCACCGCGTCCGCCACCGCCGCCACGCCCACCACGTCCGCCGCGGCCACCCGCAGCCGCTGTGTCACCGCCTGCGCGACCACCGGCCGCGACAGCCCCTCCTGCTGCGCCAGCGCCTGCACCAGCAGCACCCGGCGCGGCAGCGGCGAGCGGGCCCGGTGCACCGCCCCCACGACCGCCCGCAGTGACTCCATCACACCCCGAGCCATAACTCTGCACTTCATAGAACCGACCAATGCCGTTGTGTGAGTGCACGAGGAAGAACATGTAGTTCGGCACCCAGCCATCGTAGAAGCCGTACGTCCACACACCCGGCACGCCCTGCTTCGTCATTTCCATCACGTCGTTCTCGGCCATGTACCACCATTCGTTGATGGTGATGGGGTCGAGCTGTTCGTTGTATGGACCGGTACCAGTGGACACGTAGAGCAGCGTCTGCGCTTCATGCAGGTCATGCAGAATCGTCGGATGCCACTCGTTGGCCAGACTGCGCACATTCTGCGTGAGCTTGAGGTACTGGCCCATGCCGTCGCGATTGTTGTCGTGCGCGACATATTTGCCCCAGTACGGCGTCGGCAGATTGAGTCCGGTGCGCTTTCGGTAGCAGGCACCGTCCACAATCTTGTCGCGACCGTCGGTCTCAATCACCGGCGTGATCATCGTCAATACGTTCTTGCGAATGCCGGCAATCATCGGCGACTCGTCCACCACCAACCGGTAGGCCAACTCCATCAACATCTCTGGGCCACCGGTCTCGGTGGAGTGCATGCCACTCGTGAGATAGTAGACGGGTTTCGCTAACCCGAACAACTGTTTCGCCCGCGCCTCCGTGGTCTTGCGCGGATCGGCGAGTTCGTTGAGGTACCCCTTGTAGTTGTCAAGATTGCGAATGGTCTCTTCGTCAGCGATGACGAGCACTACCATGTCGCGTCCTTCTTCTGACTTGCCGATCGACCAGAATTTTGCGCGCGTTGGCGCGGCATCGGCGACCGCCTTGAGATAGCGATTGATGTCGCCGGACTTGGTGAGATATCCGGGCGTGCCGACAATGCGATTGATGCCAGCGAACTTGAGCGTTGTCGGGACCTTGTCGGAAAATGGCATGTAGTTCACCAGGTCCGTCGAGATGCGCGGATCGGTGAGATACTGCTTGATGAGACGGGTATACTCGTCGTCCTGCTTTTGCGCGGTCTGCGCCGTCAGCCCGGTCGCAGCGCTCGCCGACGCCCCGGTGACAAGCATGGACCAGACGAACCGACGCATCGACGCTGTCATGCGCGACATCCTGCCTCCTTCATGGTGGATACTCAGGCCGGGCACGCCGGCGATGCACTCGTGTTGGCGCATTCTGTGATGTATACGCTGTCGCCGCCAATTTCGTGAACGCGCGGTGTGGCGGGAACGGTGCTCGGCTCGTCCAGTGAGAAGCGGTAGACCGCTTGGCCATAAAGGACGGATATAGATGAGTTCGCAACACTTGTGCAGCACGATTACCACAGTCGCGGAAGTGCCCAGTCTTGACTCTGAATCCAGCCAATCTCAGTAAACCGTTATGCAACAACAGTTTACGACCATATCTCCAAGAAGCGTCGATCCGGCACGTGTATTGATATAGATGAGCTCGCCAACATGGTCCAGCTTGCTACCACGCCAGATCGCTACACCACTCAACGGAGCACCTCTATGCGTCGCGTCCAGCTCGCCCTGTCTGCCGCACTGATCCTCGGCTTTGCCCGCCCCGCTGCAGCGCAACTTGATCTCGCACCGGTGCCAACACTTCCCGGGTTCCTCTCCAGTGGCATCGGATGGGGCGACCGCGGCGTCGTGTTCGACGCTCTGACGTCGTTCCAGGTCTTTTCCGCCGGCCTCCGCTTTGACCCAAACCTCACAACGGCGCTGCAGGTCGACATCTACACGCACGCCGGCGCCCCTCCGGGAATGATCGGCCCGCGCGTTGCCACCGCGTCACGCGCCATCGTTGACAACGGTCTCGGCTTCTACGACATCAACATCAACTACACGTTTTCTGCGGGCTCCCGTTACTACCTCGCGTTTCGCGACGCGAACGAAGACTGGGGATACGGTCGAAACTTCATGGAGTTCTTTGACTTTGACGCGGCCACCTCAGCGTCGTTCGGTGTCGGCGGCGTGATCCAGGTGTTGGACGGCTGCGCTTACAATCTCGGCACGGGTTGCGCCAACACGGTGATGCCGCATCTGCGCCTGGGCACCACGCCACCACAGCCGGAATTCCAGATCAGCGCGCAATCGACCGTTCCGGAGCCGTCCACGTATCTCTTGATTGGCGCAGGCCTCGCCGGCATCGCGGTGGCTGCCCGTCGCCGCAAGAACAGCAAGTAAGACGTAGACGAGCGAGCAACGGATTCCGGCGCGCAGCGGGGCGCCGGGACCCTACATGATGACAGCGACGAGACGATGTCCGACGAAATTCTAGTCGTGACGTCGCTCGGTTTTTTCAGCCTTTCGACGCTCCTGACGAACAACGGCCGTGGGTGATTTCCCGTATCGCGGATGCTTCGTCTGCTCCCACGCCCGCTGCAGACTCGCACACTCCGTTCGCACGGCGGCCGCATCAGCAATCCCGCGAGCGATGATCGCTTCACGCCAGCCGAGCGTGAGGACGACCAGTTCGTCGTAGAGAGCGCCCTCTCGCTCACCCACCCAGTCGCCCATGTTGTCGTCGTCCGGTACCAGCGGGTCGGGGAGCATCACGCGCTGGTATAGATCGCTATTGAGTTGATCGGACCACCATCGCGACTCGCCGCCGTGAGCCATGAATGTCGGCGCCGTGCCAACGCGCGCGTCAAGAGCGTCGCGGTCATCCAGTAAGGCCGCGGCCCACGCGCAGACAATCGATTCCGTCTCGAGCCACGCGAAAAACAGTCGCAGCGACGCGAGGAGTCCAGCGACCTCACGCGCGGCACCCATCGCCTGCGCTGGAAACCAGTGATAGAGAAAGCTGCGCAGGTGAAACTCATGCTGAGCAGCGACCGTGACGCCATGCGCAAACGCGAGGTTCTCGACAAAGAGCTGTGCGTTGCCCACGTGCTTGCGCGTGGTGACCGTCGCACGCGCACGCAGTCGCCCTCCGGCGCTTCCACCACCGTGAGCTAGCCAGTCACCAAAGCGATCGAGCATCTCGAGCTGCAGATCAAAGCGCGCGTCGATCTCGTCATCCGTCAGCGTATCGCGTGGGAACAACGCCGCTGGATTGGCGTTGCTCCCGGCAGCGCCACCTGGTGAGAGCGTTGCTGGCACGGTCCACGGCGTGCGCGCCGATGGGGAGCGGCTGCCACCGTAGGACAGTTTCAGCCCAGTCGCGCTATCCTCCCACGTGCACGGCTCGGCGAGCGGTGTCTTCTCCGTCGGCAATGCCCCTGTGTCGGAGACAAGGCGCGCAATCGCCGACAACGCGTCAGTCAACAGCGCGACGCGCGCGCGCGAGATGCCACCCGCCGGCGTGTTGGCCGTACTCAGCGCCGGATACGCATTTGGACCAGCAACAGGCCAACGGTTGCGCTTGAACTCCTGTTGCATCTCGCGCGGCAACTCAGTGCGCGGATCGAGATACAAGGTGATCACCGCGCCCTCCAGCCCCCGCAGCATGTCGTGCGGGTTGTCGTTCGTGAGTTGCCGAGCGAAGTCCGCATCACGCGTATAGAGGCACAGTCCGTATTGCTCACCGCCAGCGCCCATCACACAAGCGGTCCACACTGGGCCAGCCGCCTCGTCGCCACTGGCGCTGTCGCCGTTGGCACTGTCGCCGTTGGCACTTTCGTCGGTACCGTGGACGCGCTCGATGAACAACGTCTCCTCGTTGTCGAGCCGACGCCACGGCTGCGCTTCATAGAATCGCGCCGCGGCCTCGAACAGCGCGATCAACGCCGACTCCGGCAAGCCCCACGCGCTCCAAACTGAGGGATACGATAGCAGCGTGATGCCAGGCCGACGATCCGACGTGCTCGGTTCGTCATCATCCATTCCGGGACCGAGATTCATATGTTGCCGCATGCCGTGGGCCGCCGCGTCGAGATCGGCGAGCACCGACACGCACGACACGCGCGTGCCGTCACCCAGCAGCCGCGCCACATGCTCCGCGACGTCGGCATGTCGAATGTGCAGCGTTGCCGGCGTAGGGAGTGTCACGCCGCTCTGCACACGGTGCTGCTCGACGACGTGCTGCAGACGACCGACGAGCAGTGCCGCGACCTCCTCCGGTTCCGACGGCGGTCCTGCGAGCATGTGGGCGTCGAGCACAAAGCCGTTCGCCGTCAGCAGTACCACGCAGTACCGACCGGGCACTTCGCCATTGATGGCCAGTGGCACAGGTACGGCGTCCAGCTCCCACACGTCGTCGCGACTGATCGCGCGCAACACGTCGGCCGTGACACGCAGCGACCCTTCGTCGCCGCCCGTGCGTGTGCCGTTCCCCTGGACCAGCCGCAGCGAACGCTCGCGCGCCGCGTCGGCGTCGCTACAGCAGTGCTTGTACTTCTTTCCCGAACCGCATGGGCACGGGTCGTTCCGGCTGGGACTCATTCGGTGTTGGGTTTCGTCGCGTGTTGGTGGCGAGTGCCGTCGGTCGGTTGCTGCTGGAATGTCGTCGCGAGGCTCGTGCGCGGCCAAGGTGCCGACCCAAATACAGATCCTGCGGTGCGCGTCCGGCGTAGCACTGTCGGTTACCGCTGGCACACCTCCCCCATCGTCGACATATAGAAGTTCCATGCCTGATCGCCTTGTACTTCCGTTGCCCGTCGTCGCGCCCCGGCCGCTCCCTCGTGCGGCACCGCTTCTTTTCCAAGCCTCGGTGCGCCTGCTGCTGTTCGTGACCGGAGTCAGGGCGGTCCACGCGCAATCGCCGATACGACCTGTACTCACGCGCGACAGCACACGAATTCGTTCCGTCGATACAGTGAAGGTGGTCGGTCGCATCGACAACCTGTTCGGCGTTGCCTCGTCCGCATCCGAAGGCCGCGTGGGTGCCGCTGATCTCAGGCAGCGGCCAATCACGCGCGAAGGCGAGCTGCTTGAGACCGTGCCTGGTCTCATCGTCACCCAGCACTCCGGTGACGGCAAAGCCAATCAGTACTTCGTTCGCGGATTCAACCTCGATCACGGCACCGATTTCCAGACAAAACTCGATGGCATGCCGCTGAACATGCCAACACACGGTCACGGGCAGGGCTACACCGACCTCAATTTTCTTATCCCCGAGCTCGTCGACTATCTCGACTACAAGCTGGGCGTATCGCACGCGGAGCTGGGCAACTTTGGCAGCGCCGGCGGTGCCGAATTTCATCTCATGCGTACGCTCGACCGTCCCTTTCTTGCGCTCAGCGGCGGCGCGAATGGCTTTGCCCGCCTGTCCGGAGGCGCCTCGCAGCGTGTGGGAGCAGGCACACTGCTCGTTGGCGGCGAAGCGAAGCGCTACGACGGGCCATGGCTGCTGCCGGAAGACATTCGCAAGGTGAGCGGTGTCGCACGCTATTCCGTTACGCGCCGCGCGTCGGATTGGAGTGTGATGGGCATGGCGTATCGCAATCGGTGGAACGCGAGCGACCAGATTCCTTCGCGCGCTGTCGCCAGCGGCCTCATTTCGCGGTTTGGGCAGATCGATTCGACCGATGGCGGGAACACGCAGCGCTACAGCTTCTCGGGCACCTATCGACACATTGGTCGTCGTGGTGTGCAAGACGTGCAGCTGTTTGGCATCTATTCCGATTTGCAGCTCTATTCAAACTTTGGCTATTTCCTCGACGACGCGGCCCGCGGTGATCAGTTCGCACAACACGATCGTCGCACGATTCTGGGCGCCAACGCGAAGCACATGCAGCAAGTCCAAGCACTTGGTGCGGATCACACCATCTCCCTCGGCTTGCAAGCGCGCGCGGATTACATCGCGGACGTTGGCTTGTTCAACACCGTGGCGCGGTCGAGCGTTGGTACCGTTCGCCGCGATCAGGTACGCGAAACGGGAACGGGTGCCTTTGCCGAGGTGGAGTCGCGCTGGCGGCCGTGGTTTCGGAGTGTGCTGGGCATGCGGGAAGACGTGCAGACCTTTCATGTCGCAAGTGATGTCGCCGCCAATTCCGGCGATCGCGCCGCAGGGATTACCAGTCCGAAGGCGTCGTTCATTTTCTCACCCGGACGCGGGGCCGAGGTGTACGTCAGTGGCGGATTCGGCTTTCACAGCAATGATGCGCGTGGCACGACGATCACGGTGGATCCATCGAGCGGTGCGGAGGTGGCTGCCGTCAATCCATTGGTGCGCTCGCGTGGTGCAGAAGTGGGGCTGCGCGCGTCGCCGGTTGCCGGCCTGCGGAGCACGTTGTCCGTATGGTCGCTCGACCTCGACAGCGAACTCTTGTTCATTGGTGATGCTGGCAATACCGAGGCGGCGTCGGCCAGTCGTCGTCATGGTGTGACCGTGGCCAACTTCTATCGCCCCGTACCACAGCTCGCGTTCGATGCCGATCTGTCGTTCGCGACCGCGCGGTTCCACGGCGTGGAGTCAGGACAGGACTTCGTACCGGGTGCACTCGAGAATGTGTTTGCCGCCGGTGCTACGTGGACGCCAACACGCCGTGGTGTCTTTGGTGCGGTGCGTCTGCGTCACTTTGGCGCCTACCCGTTGATTGAAGACAACAGCGTGCGTGCACACGCGTCGACGCTGGTGAATGCCGATGTTGGCTACGCGCTGCGCGGTGGGACGCGGATTCAGGCCAGCCTGCTCAACGTGCTGAACGCGACCGTGGACGATATCCAGTATTACTACACGTCCCGACTGCGTGGTGAACCGTCGGACGGTGTGAGCGACGTGCATTTCCATCCTGCGGAGCCGCGGCAGATGCGCGTGTCGCTGGAATGGAAGTTCTAGCGGAAACAGATCATCAAGCGATGGCCAGTCGCCCGTCGTACATCCACTGGCGGACGACTGCGGCGCCGACGTTGGCCATGTCGGCGTGCGCGGGGTTGATAAGGATGTTCATTTCCTCGGGCACGATCACGGAAGGCACTTGGGCAAGCAGCGACGCACTCGACGTCGCCCACGCCGTGCCCCAATCCAACGAGGCTCGGCCGGCCGGAACGGCGTACCACGCCACATGGACGGCGGGATCAAACATGGTGCGCGACGCCCACATCGTGTCTGACACGGTGATGGCCACCAGATAGCGGTTGAGCGGCAGCGGATCGCCACTCGCCGCGTGAACGATCGTCTCCAGACAGGCCAACGCACGCGTTGTTGACGTGTACACCATTGGAGTCTTTTGCCGATTCCATCGCGCGCCGGCTTTGGCCGCCCCGCTGCCCGACAAATCACCGGCCGGATAGTGGGGCGACTCGGTGGCGATCCGCCATAACACGATCATTGCGCCACTATAACCACGCGCGTCGTACGCGTGCGCGCCAAACGCATTACGCGTACGCGCCCGACTGCATGTGGTCGATGACCTGCGCGACCAGCGCCCGTCCCTCGATCGTATCCATCAACGACTCCGGCGTTACGCCACCCAATGCCGCATTCGGGCGTCCCAGCCAGCGTCCCGTCCACTCAAACGCATTGAACGCCGCGTTCGTACCCGACTCGCGCACGATGTCCTGCACGCGATTCGCCAGGCTGGCCAGCGCCAACAGACGCTCACTTTCTGTCAGGCTCAACGTCTTACGGCCAGTGACCTTGCGAATCGCGGTGGCGCGTGGGACGGAGAGAATCGCATAGACCCGATCCAACGTCATCGACATCTGCTCTGCGATCTGCGGTAACAGTGAGGCGGGCAATCCGGCCCGCAATGCGGCAATGCGTTCAACGACCGACATCGTGGCGATCTCCATGACTGACGCAACCGACCACGGCACAACCGACTCGCGCACGCCGCGGGACGACAATGGACGGACGAGATAGTTGTCATGCCGCGCGTCGGATGGCGTTCGCCCTCCGTCCTTTGCCGACACCCGGTGCGACACCGACGCGAGATCGGCCCGCTCGGTCTGCCGTGGTTTGGCCGACGACGATTCCTTCCGCCCTTTCGCTGAGGTTGCCCGTTTCTTTGGATAGCTCATGTGAAACAATATTATGCCTCACATTTCAATTCGCAAGCCTGCCTCCGGTGTGGGCCTGTCGAGTATGCGCCGTCGCGCCGTCCGCCGATGGCGCCCCGGTACGTGCCTTGACACGAGTGGTTGGCGCCACCACCTTCTCTCGAATTCAAAACAAGTACTTCCTACTTGGCGCGGCTCTACCCGGCGCTCCAGCGACTCGAGCACGCAGGGCTCGTGGTCAGTGAGTGGCAGACGACGGACAACAATCGCCGCGCCCGGTTCTACACCATCACCAAGGCAGGGCGACGCGCGCTTGGGACAGAAGTCGCCGAGTGGAAGCGCTTTGTAGCGGCCGTGGACGTCATGTTACTGACGACGTGAGCCAGCGCCGCGTGCCGATGGTCGAGGATCTCTGGACTGACGCACGCTTCGCCCTGCGCTCCTTACGCCGTCGCCCGAGCCTCGCACTGGTCATCGTCACAACGTTCGCGCTTGGGATTGGCGCGTCGACCGCGATGTTCAGCGTGCTCAACGGCATTGCACTCCGCGAATTGCCCGTGCGGAACGCGCGCGACATCGCCGTGCTGTGGACCGCCTCGCCGCAACAGACCGCGCAGCACTGGCCCGTGAGCTATGCCGAGCTCACGAGCTATCGAACCTCGACGCGCGCTTTTGCCGACGTTGCCGGGGTCGCGTTTCAAGGCGCCGTCGATGTGGTGATGCGCGATGGTTCACGTGCTGTTCCACTCGCCGCCACCTGGGTCACCGGTAACTACTTCGCCCTCCTCGGCGTTTCTCCGGTTGCTGGACGGATGCTTGAAACGGCTGACGATGCGCCCGGCGCCGAACCGGTCATGGTGATCAGTGACGCGTTCTGGGCGACGCACTTCACCCGTTCACCGTCCGCCATTGGACACACGCTGTTGTGGCAAGGGAAACGCTTTGCCATTGTCGGCGTGCTGCCGCGCGGATTCCACTACCCGAGAGGTGCGCAGGTCTGGGTGCCGGTGCTGACCGCATTCCCCGCAACCGCCGATCTGGCCGCGCATGGCCCGGATGCGATGGTCTTCGATGTGATTGGTCGGGTGCGCGACGCCACACGCATGCAGACGGCCAAGGCCGATTTCGACGCATACCTGCTCGCGAGTGACGCGCGACGCCCCGCCGCGGATCGCGGCAAACGAGCGGTGCTCGTCTCACTCCAGCGTCGCATCGTTGGCGATGTTGGGCCGACATTGGTCGCGGCGTCCGTCGTTGTCATCCTGCTGCTACTCATCGCCTGCATCAATGTCGGCAATCTGCTGCTCATTCGCGGGTCATCACGGCAGCCAGAACTAGCGGTTCGGGTCGCACTTGGTGCCGGCCGGCCGCGCTTGGTGCGTTTGCTACTCACTGAGACGCTGCTGCTCGCGGTGGCAGGCGGTGTGGTTGGCGTTGGGCTGGCGTTCGTCGCGGTGCATGTGCTGGTTGCCCTCGCACCGGCCGAGTTGCCGCAACGTGAGATGATCGCCGTTGACGCGCGGGTCCTCACGGTGAGTGTGCTAATCACCACGCTCGCCGCATTCGTGAGCGGGTTGGTGCCCGCGTTTGCATCCGCGCGTATCGATGCCGCGACGTGGTCACGCGGCGGTCGCGGCGGAATAGCCGACGACCGAACGAGTCACCGGTTGCGCCGTGCACTCGTGGCTGGACAGGTCGTGCTGGCCATGCTGGTGGTGTCCGGTGCCGGACTTGTTGCGCGCAGTCTGGGCGTCCTGCAATCACTGCCGTTGGGATTCGACGCGAAGCAGCTGCACATTATTGAGACGACGGTCGCCACCGACGTCCCAACCGATCACGCGCGACAAGTCCTGCTGCAAGAAGCGATGATCGAGCGCATCCGCGGGATCTCTGGCGTCGTCGACGCCACAACGAGTCCGAAGCCGCCATTTTCGGCCGAGGGTGGTTGGATTGCGACATACAGCGGCGAAGGTCAAACCGATGCATTGTATGCGGCCAACCCGTCGGTGAATTTCGAAGTTGTCGGCCCGCACTACTTCCGCACACTGGGCATACCGCTCGTGCGCGGTCGCGCCTTCGATGCACGCGATCGCGAAGACGGCGTGCGAGTCGCCATCGTCAGCGAGACCGTCGCGCAACGCACCTGGCCACATGCGGACGCGATTGGCAAGCGCATCGTCCTTGGGCCACCGACTGCGACGCCGACGTGGTATACCGTCGTCGGCGTCGTGCGCGACACGCGCTATCGCGAGCTGTCTAACGTACAACCAACACTCTATCTCCCAACGCGCCAGTTTGCCGGTCCGGTGCCGATGACGCTCACGGTACGCACGCGTACGGAGATGCCAGCGCTCATGTCCCACATCCGCGACGCATTGGCGGCCGTGGATCCCGCACTGTTGGTCGTGTCTGGCGGTTCGATGGCGGAGCGACTCGCCACGCCGCTGGCACGACCGCGCTTCAGTGCATTGCTCATGAGCACGTTCGCCGCGATGGCATTGCTGCTGGCGGTCGTCGGCGTTTATGGCTCGGTTGCGGCGACTGTGGCGGAGCGACGGCGTGAACTCGGCATTCGCCTCGCGCTCGGCGCAACCGCCAACGACCTGCGCTGGCTTGTGCTTCGCCAAGGTCTGCTGCCCGTCGCGTTGGGCTGCGCACTCGGTCTCGGCGGTGCGCTCATCTTGGCGCGCCTGCTGCGCTCCGTGCTGTACGGCGTCAGTCCAACGGACCCGTTTACGCATGCGTCGGTTACGCTTGTGGTGCTCGCAGCCGCGGCCGTTGCCTGTTGGGTGCCTGCACGGCGTGCGAGTCGCATGGACCCCGTGCAGGCGCTCAAGCTCAGTTAGGAGCAACGATGACGTGGTGCCGCCTACTTCACCGCATTCACCATGTCGAAGATCGGCAAGTACATCGCCACCACCATGCCGCCCACGACGACACCGAGTGCCACGATCATGATCGGCTCGAGCAAACTCAGCAACGCGCTCACCGCCGCGTCGACTTCGTCGTCGTAGAAATCCGCGATCTTCGTCAACATTTCGTCCAGTCCGCCGGTTTGCTCACCCACCGCGATCATGCTGATCACCATGGGCGGAAACACTTTGCTCTTCTGCAACGGTCCGGCGATGGTCTCACCACCAGCAATGCTCGCGCGGCTGCCCATGATGGCGTCCTGCACGACGCGATTGCCCGACGTACGGGCGGTGATTTCGAGCCCGTCGAGGATACTCACACCAGACGAAATGAGCGTGCCCAGCGTGCGCGTAAACCGACTCACGGCTGATTTGCGTAACACATCGCCGAGCACGGGCACGTGCAGCAAGAAACGGTCAATCACCAGCTGACCGGCCGGCGTCGCGTAGTATCGCTTGGTCAAATACCCGGTGAGCGCCCCACCACTGAGGAGTGCCCACCAGTACGCGTTCAGGAAGTTGGACATGCCGATCACCACTTTCGTGGGCAACGGCAGGTCCATCCCGACGCTGGCAAACATGGCCGCGAAAACAGGAATCACCTTCCACAATAGGATCACGACGCACAAGCCGGCGACGCACATGATGACCGTGGGATAGATCATCGCGCCTTTCACCTTGCGCACCAACGCGTCGTTCTTCTCCATGAACACGGCGAGTCGATTGAGGATGGTGTCGAGAATACCACCCGCTTCGCCCGCCGCGACCATGTTCGTATACAGATCCGAGAACGCCTTGGGATGCTTGCGCATCGCATCCGCCACCGTGTTTCCGGATTCGACGTCAAACACCACATCGCGCACAACCGCCGTCAGCGCCTTGTTCTCGCTTTGCTTGGCCAGAATGTCCAACGCCTGCACCAACGGCAAACCGGCGTTGATCATGGTGGAGAATTGGCGCGTAAAGATCACGATATCGCGCATGCCGATACCGCCGCCAGACTTCTTGGCACGCACCTTCTCTTCATCGACCTTGACGATGGTCAGCCGTTGCCGACGCAATTGCGCAACGACATCATCGCGATTCGCGGCGTCGATCGTGGCCGACTTCAGATCGCCGTTGGTGTTGCGGGCGGTATAAGTAAACGTTGGCATTGTTAGCTCCTAGGGTGCGATGCGGCGGATCAACGGCGCTGAGCGCCCACCAGCGGGCGTTCACCTTTTCCTGGCGTGCCGTTGGTCGACTGCGCACCGTGTTGTTCGTCTGTTGGACTCTTGCCGATCATGCGGAGAAATTCGTTCGGATCACCCGATGAGCGTACGCACTCGTCAGCGCTCACCACGCGACCGATGTACAACTGGTATAGCGCATCGTTCAGTGTCTGCATGCCAAACTTCTTCCCAGCCTGCATCTGCGAATAGATCTGGTGCACTTTGTCGTCGCGAATGAGTGACCGAACGGCCGGTGTTACCACCAGAATCTCCGCCGCCATGGCACGCCCACGTCCCGCAACCTTGGGCAGCAGTACTTGCGTGACGATCCCTTCAAGGACGAACGCGAGTTGCGCGCGCACCTGACTCTGCTGCCCGCTGGGGAACACGTCGATGATGCGATTGATTGCTTCAGCAGCGCTGTTCGTATGGAGTGTAGCAAAGACCAAATGCCCGGTCTCGGCAATAGTCAGGGCGGCCTGCACTGTTTCAAGGTCGCGCATTTCGCCGATGAGAATCACATCCGGATCTTCACGCAATGCGTACTTGAGCGCCGACGCGAAGCTTTTGGTATCGGCGCCGACTTCGCGCTGGTTGATGATGCAGTTGCGATGCCGATGGATGAACTCGATCGGATCTTCCACGGTGATGATGTGCCCGCGGCGTTCCGTGTTGATCTTGTCGATCATCGCAGCCAGCGTGGTGCTCTTCCCCGAACCGGTCGGCCCCGTGACCAACACCAACCCGCGCGGACGCTCGGCCATCGACGCGATCACGGCCGGCAAGTTGAGATCAGCGAACGTCTTGATCGCAAAGGGGATCTGCCGGATCACCATGCTCACGCAGCCGCGTTGCTTGAACACGTTGCCGCGAAATCGGGAGAGGTTGGCAATGCCGAACGAGAAGTCCAGCTCATCTTCCATTTCGAAGCGCTTCTTCTGATTCTCCGTCAACACCGAATACGCCAATTGCAGCGTGTCGCGCGGGGAGAGCACGGTCTCTGTCGCGGAGTTCACGATGTCCCCGTCGACGCGCATCTTCGGACGATCGCCGGCCGTGATGTGCAAGTCGGACGCTTCCCGCCCGATCATTTCATCGAGCAGCGTGCGCAGCGAAACGGTTGGTGGTGTTGAATTGGACATCGGTCAGTGGACGGGTGCAAAGGACAGGCGCGCCGAACGCGATCTGTAAGGAGACGAACCACGCCCGCGATCGGAAACCCGGCGCGCACTCAACTGGCCGTCTCGCGAATGACCTGGTCGAGCGTCACAACGCCCTTGAGCACTTTGAGCCAGCCGTCCATGCGGAGCGACAGCATGCCTTCCGTGATCGCCGCATCACGCAACACCTGAACGTCGACGTTCTGCATCACCAGCTTCTTGAGCGTCGGCGTGAGAAACATCACCTCGTACAATCCCTGCCGCCCCTTGAGCCCCGTCCCTCCACACGCATCACAGCCGTGCCCTTTGAAGAAGGGCAGCTGCCCGATCATCGTGTCGAGTGACAGGTGCGTCAGGAATGGTGTGGCTTCAGCGGACGCTCTCGATTTCGCGTCGGCAAGCACTTCTTCGGTGAAGCGCAGCTCGCGCAGTGTGGTAGTCGCCGCGACTTTGGCGCCGTGCAGTTCCGCGGTGTCGGGGGTGTACTTCACCTTGCAGCGACTGCAGATGCGACGCACGAGGCGCTGGGCCAGGATGAGATTGAGCGCCGAGGCCACATTGAATGGCTCGAGCCCCATGTCCAGCAGTCGAGTGATGGTTTCCGGCGCCGAGTTCGTGTGCAGGGTGCTCATCACCATGTGGCCGGTGAGTGCAGCCTTGATGGCGATGCCGCCCGTCTCCAGATCTCGAATTTCTCCCACCATGATGACGTTCGGATCCTGACGCAAAAATGCTTTCAGCGCCGCGGCGAACGTCATGCCAATGTCGGTCCGCACCAACACCTGATTGATGCCGAACAGGTTGTATTCCACGGGATCTTCGGCGGTCATGATGTTCACGTCGCCGTTGTTGATCTTCGAGAGCGCGGAATACAGCGTCGTCGTTTTGCCGGAACCGGTCGGACCGGTCACGAGCACCATGCCGTATGGGTTGGAGATCGCCTCCATCAGCTCACGTTCGGCACGCGGTTCAATGCCGAATTTCTCCAGGTCGAGCGTCAGGTTGCCTTTGTCGAGAATCCGCAGCACGACCTTTTCACCGAAGAGCGTCGGGAGCACGCTGACGCGGAAATCGATGACCTTTTTCCCCACCTTGAGCTTGATGCGACCGTCCTGCGGCACCCGACGTTCGGCGATGTTGAGCGACGCCATGATCTTGAATCGTGAGATCAAGGCGGCGCGCATCTTGAGCGGTGGCTTCATGACTTCCATGAGTGCTCCATCGACCCGGTAACGCACACGCAGTTCGTGTTCGAAGCACTCGAAGTGAATGTCTGACGCACCCTTGTTCACCGCGTCCACGAGGATCGCGTTGATGAGCTTGACGACGGGTGCCTCGTCAACCTGCGCTGCCAGGACGCTCGCATCGATCGCGTCATCCTGCGTTTCGATGACCTCGACGTCATCCTCTTCATCGGCGATGTCCTGCAGCACCGACTGCATGTGGATTTCCGTCGCTTCGTAGTACTTCTCGATCGCGCCGCGCATCGAGTACTCGCCAGCCAGCACCGCCACGATGTCGTAGCGCGTGATGAACTTGAGATCTTCGATGACGCCCATGGCGGTGGGATCCGCGATGGCGACCGTGAGCTGCCGTCCGTCGCGTTTGAGCGGCAACACGATATGCTTGGAGGCCAGCTCAGCGGGAATCAACTTGAGCAGACGGGTGTCGACTTCAAATCGTGACAGGTCCACCGCGGGCATCCGGTATTGCCGGGCCAACATTTTCACCACTTCGGTTTCCGGTACCAACCCCAGACGCACGAGGGTCAGACCAAGCCGTTGCCCAGGGTGCAGCGCTTGCTCATGCAGTCCCTTCGCGAGACTCTCGTTCGTGAGCAGCCCTTCGCGGACGAGAAGGTCGCCCAAACGCTCGGGAGCACGATTGGCAGTAGGTACGGCCTGTACAGCCATGGTGAATCAGCTCTACTCAGGTAGATGGCGAAAACTTGTCTGGACGTCGCAGGCTGCCGTTTTGTAATGGACGGTACCGGCGGTCGAACGTCACGAGCGGGGCAAGCAACGACGCCGTCGCGGTGCCGATGCCGCGCACGTGACGTAGATCGTCCACCGAACCGAAGGAACCGAGGGAGTCGCGATGGGCCAGAATTCGCTGAGCAAGTGCTGGTCCCACCCTCGGCAATCGCTCCAGCTCCTCGGCCGTGGCGTCGTTGACGTTGAGCGGATGATCTGGTGACGGCAGTGTGGGTCCATGGTCAAGTGTCGGCAGCGGGGCGCCAGGACTAGACCCGCTGGCTTTCCTTGTGCGCTTGCCCAGAGAAGGCCGCGCACCCGACCGTGTGCGACGAACGGAGTCGACGGCGTCGATCTGGGCCCGCAGCTGGTCCCGCCCGAGATCGGTTGTCTCTGCGGCCCCTGGCCTGACGTCGCGCTCGAATCGGTGCACGCCAACGAGACGAACACCCCCACCCACGAGGGCAACAGCGGCAAGGAACAGCAGCGCGTGCCGTTCGGCGGTGGTTGGCATGTGCCACGATACCCGACCGCGGCGCTTCGGCCATCACCGATCCGTTGCCAGTGGTGGCGTTTGCGCGCCAACCAGGTGCCCGACGTGGCAACGATCGGCCGGTCGACGCAGCGGACCGGCTAGCGCAGTTCTCCGGCGAAAAACTTCCACTGAAACATCACACTGACCGTCGAATTCGTCAGACGTCGGTTGTAGTTCCGATCGAAGGTAATGCCGTGCGACCCGTTGAACGTCAGACTGTAGAGCTCTGACAGGTCCGTGTTGGCGCTGAAGTTGAACGCGCGGCGCCCGTTGTCGGTCAGCACCGACGTCGCGCCAACGGCCGTTGATGTCGTACCGGTCAATCCTGCACCGCTCGTCGCACCGCCGACAACAGACACCGCGTCATCCGACGCATACGAAGCCTGCGTACGCAGTCCTCCGCGCGTGTTCCACTTCTTGGGCAGCTTGAACACACGAGCCACATCGAACGACATGCGTTTCTCATCACTGGTCGTGATCGAGCCGGGTCGAACATCTTCGCGCATCGTGCGAACGAATGAACCGTTCGTCGTCAGCCCACCGAGCCACGCCCACGTAACCCACCCCACTTCGACGATCCGAAATTCGGA
>JANMKU010000415.1:0-12634 GCA_031372205.1 Gemmatimonadaceae bacterium
GGTGAGGATCACGACGCGTACGCCGCACGCGTTGAGCGACGCAATGGCCGGTGTCGCCGATTCTTTGGGTGGATCGAGAAAGCCCACAAACCCGGCGAGTGTCAGATCACGCTCCTCGGCGACGCCGTAGACTGACTGCTGTGACACGGCGCGACTTGCCACTGCCAGCACGCGAAAACCATCACGACTGAGCGCTTCGTACTGCGCGCGCAACAGTGGCTTGCGTGTCGCGTCATTCGGCACGGCACCGCCGCGCTGCTCGATGTGTGTGCAGCGCGCAAAAGTTTCTTCGGGCGCGCCTTTCGTGATGAGCAGTCGACCGGTTTCGACACTTTCGACGACCACCGACATCAGCCGTCGCGTGAAATCGAAGGGCACTTCATCAACTTTGATCGCGCCACGCGATGTCACCAACTGGTGTTCAAGATCATGCGCAAGAATGGCATCATCCAACGCGCTCACCAACCCGGTCTGAAAATGGCTCACGAGATACGCCAGATGCAGCACGCGCTCACTTTCAGCGCCGTCCACATCGCAATGACGCTCAAGAATGATCGCGTCCAACGTCAGGGTGCCGGTTTTATCGGTGCACAGTATGTCGATGGCGCCAAGATTCTGAATCGCATCGAGATGCTTGATGATAATCTTGCGTTTCGACATCGACACGGCGCCGCGTGACAGGCACACCGAAAAGATCATGGGCAGCATTTCCGGCGTGAGCCCTACGGCAACGGCTAGCGCAAAGAAGAACGCTTCTCTCCAATCGTGCTTGCTGAAGCCATTCAGCAAAAACACCAGCGGGGCCATCATCGCGATCAAACGGATCATCAGCCATGTGAACCCATCGATGCCGCGCTGAAAGCTACTGGGCGGCTCTTCCATTTCCAGTGCGCCGACCATCTGACCGAAGTACGTCGCGGCGCCTGTCGCGACAACCATGGCGGTAGCGGTTCCGCTTTGCACGCTCGTGCCGCGAAAACACAAGGTGGGTGCTTCGAGCGGCGGGACCACGCCTGGAGCTGGTGTCGCCGACTTCTCGACCGGCAGCGATTCACCGGTGAGCGATGACTGTCCGACGAACAGATCTTTCGCGGCAATCAGCCGCAGGTCGGCGGGCATCATGTCGCCCGCGGAGAGCGTGATCACGTCGCCTGTCACGACGTCGCGAACGGGAATCTCCCGCGCGACTCCGTCACGTGTCACGCGCGTCGTGACATGCACCATCGCTTTGAGCGCAGCGGCCGCACTATCGGCGCGACTCTCCTGGACAAAACGCAATCCGACGCCGACGGCAATCATCACGCCGATGACGCTCGCCGCGCGTACATCGCCAGTGAGCGCCGATACCACGCCGAGCGATGCAAGGAGCAGTACCAAGGGATTGCGAATCGCACGCCAGAGTCGCGCCGCCGAATTGTCGGCGCTACGTCCAATCATCTCGTTCGCACCACCGTCGAGCAGTCGGCTGCGCGCTTCCTGCTCGGTTAGACCAGTGGCGGCGCTGCCGAGGCGCGAGAAGAGGGCGTTTGGCGACAGACCGGCGACTTCGACCAACAATGGTGCAACACGAATGTCATCTGGCGCAGCAAGCGCGAGCACCGGTATCGGTGCCCGACGCTTTGGGAACAGCGTGCGACGTAAAGGCGTCACCTTACGCCGCGCCGCCACCGTTACGCTGCCGCACAATCATGCATCTGCGGCAATCATGCGCATATGAACCGCGCGCGGGTCACTGCAGCAGAATCAGCGTGTGTCCCGATGCATGTACAATTCGCAACGCGTCATCGCGCCCGTCCGCGTTCGTGGAGAGTTCGATCGCGGTGACACCGGTGATGCTGTGCGTGAGATGCTGCCCCTCGAGCGTCGATGCGCCGAACATGAACGTTGCCGTGGCAATGTCCTTTTCAAACGTTGCACCCACCAACGGCAAGTCGTGTCCAAGTATCTGCGCACCAAAGTCAAGGCGATCAATCTCGACCGCACCGCTGCGTCCCGCGTTGCGCTTGGTGAAGGCTGAGAGTTCGTGGTCGAGCGTGGCAATGGCGAAAGTGCTCGTCCTCGTCATGGACGCCGAGAACGATTGGGCACGCGCGGCAGCGAGTGTCCGCGCGGAGCCCGGCACAATCAGCAGCGAGCACGACGCGTGCCGAACAAGATCTGACGCGACGCTTCCAAGGACGGCGCGGCGTAAGAATCCATAGCCGTGCGTGGCCGTTACGATGAGCTCGGCGTCAATCGACTGGGCATAACGACGCAGTGCATCCCCTACACTCCCTTCGAGCGACACTTCGCGAAAGGTTACGCCGCCTGACGCGAGTCGTTCGCGCCACATCGCAAAGGCGTCCTCAGTGCGCTCACGTGACTCCGTGCCCAAATTCGCGAACATGGGGTCGGCAGACGCGGCAGGTGCTCTCACATGCACAAGGTGCACGGTCGCATCGGGGGCGACTATCGTCATCCCCACCTGCGCGGCGTACAGTCCGAACGCGCTGAAGTCAGTGGCGATCACGACACGCTTCGGCAACGTACGCAATCCTGGCTCGACGGCGATGACTGGCGTGTCACCATACTGCAGCAGACGCAATACCGATTCGCCGCCAAGGATTCGATCCGGGAGGTCGTGACGCCCTCGACCGACAACAAGGACACGAGCGTTGCTCGATCGCGCGTGCCGCACGATTTCTCGAATCGGATCCCCTTCAGTGACCGTGACGTGCCACGCGACATCAGTGGGAAGCGCGCGAGCCATTTGCGCGCGAATAGCGACCCCCCGATCGGATTTCATGTCGGCGTTCACCTCGGGCGGGAGCGACACGCCCTCGAGTCCGTAGATTGGTATGGGGTACGGTTGAATAGCAGTAATGACTTGCACCTCGGCGTGGGCGTGCGCAGCAACGACCTGCGCGAGCGGAAACGCGGCGTCTGAATCCACCGAGGCGTCGGAGGCAACCAAGACAGGACCGACGGGGAGTACGGTACGCTCGAGACCTGTGTACGTCGTGACATCCGGGCGCAGCAGGGAAGGCATGTGTGTGCTCACGTAAAAGGTCGGAAAGACGATTGAGGAGGGCGCGCCGCTACTGACGGAGTAACACGCCGACTTTTTCAAGCTGTTTCGTCACCTGCGTGGACAGATCGCGGATGACGTCGGCTGATGATTCGGGGTTGAGCGTCTCGCTCGACCCCGTCCACAACAGCTTGTCCTGCTCGATCGAATACACGCGCGTATCGACCATCACGCGTACGTCGTTGCGAAAGGTGTCTGGCTCCCACATCATGTTCCACCCGCGGCCCCATGCACCCCATGGACGACGGTAGTACGGATCACCATACCAGTAGGGCGTGCCATTTCGCTCGCGCACGACGGTCAACGCGCGACCGGTGACCGACATGATCACGACACCGGACACGCCGACTTCCTTCGCTTTGCGTTCAGCGACCGCTTCATCTTGCATCCTGGCGTTCGACGGAAATAGCGTATACGATGCGACGCCTTGCCCGCCGCGTGCTGTTATCGCTTCCGCGAGGATGTCTTCTGCTTCGCGTCGGCGCGATTCGCTTCGGATCTGTACAATGGCTAACACCTTCTTGCCGGTCATGGATACGGGTGCGGCGTCAGGATTCTTCCACGTCGAGTTGAACGAAGATGCTGACGCGCAACTGGTGGTGAGCAACGCGAACGTCGTGAGTGCGAGGATTCGTGACCAAGGCATAGAGTGTGCTTCACCGAAGAAGGAGGCAGCGGAGACCGTGAACGTACGGTGCGCCGACACATTCCCCTATCGCTCGTTCGGTGTACTCAGTTCGAGCGATGCCGCACAGCCAATCAAAGGCTTGCGAATGGTGCGTCGACGACGAACAGTCTTGACGACCTCGAGGGCGATCAACGGAATCGTGCCACGCGCACGAGTCTCCAGTTCAAGCCTGGACGCATATTCATATCGGACTTCGTCGCACTGCGCGCTCACGGCACTCACGGCACTGGTGGCCCGGTCTGTGGTTCCGCTGTTTGTACGGCGAACCTATTTCTCCACGTTGTACGCCATGGAGCGAATGTCAAAGCGACCATATGTCGGCGCTCGTCACCGGACGGGGCTGGTTCACCATTATGAACAGACTGGCGACTCGCACCTGAAAGGTCGCTGCGCCGTCGACATAGCGATGCCAGATGTCGAAGGGAATACCGGCGCGCGTGGCGTTCATGTAAAACACGCGCGCGGGGGATCGAAGAACTCGTATTGCGTTGCCGTGGCGGGCATCCACGCCGCCACCACCACCGTGCGCCGATCCCAATACCAACCGCTGCACCAAACAACAGCACGGCTGCACTCGTCCACAGCACACCACTCGTCGCCGAAATCGGGATCCGCAGTTGGGTCAGCGTGGCCCAGCCAGACGCTTTGCTCGAACCGAGGAGGTGGATCAGGCCGTGCAGCCCTACCAGTGCAGCGAATGCGAGGAAGGCGACTCGACCGCGCCCAGCAGGCACATACAAGCGCTGATCCTCGACGATATCCCGCCGGTACGCATCCCCCAGGTTCTGCGCAAAAAAGCCCGGGCGCAGGATGGTGTAGGCACCCTTGCCCGCAATCAGGTGTTGTTCAACCGCGTGGTGCGGCACGAGCCTGTTCGTGCGCGCACCGGCGACGGAGAGGAACACGATGTGATCCACGCCCATGGCGCGCGCTTGGTCAATGAACGGGTTCAATGTCGATCTCACATCAGCGATTGCGGGAGGTCGGAGCAAGAAGACGGCGCCGCAACCATGTAGCGCGCGTTCAAATGTTTCTGCGCGGGAAAAATCCAGGGGGACTCTTTCACACGATTCACCGGAGGCGTCGCTCGCTCCGGTCGCTCGAACAGGAAATCCGCGGCCTAACAACGCACGTACCACTTCGCGCCCGACGTTTCCCGTCGCACCGGTGACAAGGATTCTTGCGTGCAAAGCGTTTGGCACAAAGCCTCTCGGTGAACGAAGACGCGGAAGTTCCCTTCGCGTAGTTGCTGCTGTGTCCCGACGTTACATGCGTCGCTCGACGATCACTTCGGAGAATCGCGCGTCGTGTCCATCCAGCATTGACGACGCTGTCACGTCTCTGAGATGGCGGTCAAGAACGCCAGTATAAAGGCGTTGACGATGGCATGGCCGCGTCGCGCGTTGATCGGCCCATCAAGCCCAAGCCACCGGTCCAACGGCGATGCCACGAAGAATGGGAAGTCAGAAAAGTTCTGGTGAAACATGTCGGGAATAAGCACCACATACCCTGGTGCCTTGAGGCCGTGGAACACACTGCGCATGGTGGCGTGGGTCTCGAGAATATCGGATTCTGCCCACCCCTCACGTCGCATCGTTGCCGCGTCTCGGCTGATCCACATTGTTGAGTGCCGCAATCCGTGCTGCACTACGTCAGCTGGCATGAAGACATCGATCGGGAGACATGCGCTCAATCGCGCGTCGCGAAGACAGGCTTCGGCGGTGACCGCGCCGCCGAGTGACACTCCGAACATGCCGACATGGTGCAGATCGAGCCTGCGATTAAGGATTCCGTGCGTGTCCGCTCGGTTGATGGCTGACAATTGATCGAGCGTAAAGCTCACGTCGGCAGCCAGATATGGGATCACGCTATCAATGAAGCGTCTATTAAGCATCCGGGGATCAAGTGGGACGCGGCGCCCGTCTGGAAAATCCATTCCCGCTTCGGCGTAGGGATGATCGATGGCGACAACGATGTAGCCGTGCGAGACCAGTTCCTCGACCTGGAACGTGTTGTGCTGACGAAAGCCACCGCGCCCGGGCGAGAAGATCAGCACCGGATAATTGGGTGCACCGACGGCAACGGGCGCCGATGACACTGCGTTGGTCGCCACCAACCGCAGATGTGTGAACACAAAGCCAGGCATCCTGAGCAACTTCGCTAATGGTGCTATGATCTTGCCGTCTTGCAAGTACGGCGCGCGCTTCGCCGTTGCGCTCGCCGAGGCCGGATACCACACCTGTACCATCAATTCGCGGTGGTCACTCGGGTTGGCAGTGAAGATTTCCGCGCGGGCCTGATCGACCATGTGATAGGTCACGGTACCAATCGCGTACGGTCCGGTCGGTGGTGGAAAGCCAAAGACCGGAACTGCGGAGGGTAGCACGATGGCGAAGATCAACGCGCCGACGCCAACCGCGGCAAATGCAGTGCGTACCCATGGCGGCGCACGATGCTCGGCACTGTCATATCGACGCATGGCGAACATCGAATAGCTCAGCAACGCGACGGCAACGACGTAGGCAGGCACCAACTGCCAGCGCGCACCCTCCCACAGATATTGTCCCACTGCCGTCAGAACTGCGGCGAACGGCAGAAACTGTGTTGTGCGCTTCATGCGTGTGCGAGGCAACAGCAGCAATAGAAGCGCGACACAGTTGAGCACGGCCAGCAGCACTTCAAGCGGTTTCACCGATACATCTCTGGCGTAGGTCTCACGCAACACTCGTGCGAATTCTGAATTGCGCCAATGTCGACGGTCGCCACAGCATAACGATCACGCCAGCGGCCAGCGTCAGGATCATCAGCGCGACGAACGGATCGTAGAGAGATCCGGCGACCGGAAAAGAGTGCCCACGACACATTGATCATCGTGTGAAAGAGCACGGCGATGACCACGCTCTTGCCCGTGTTTTCAAAGAGCCACACGATGATGATACGGAGTGCCACCGCGCACAGGCTGTGCCAGACAATCCAGTCCGTTGCGCGGCCCAATTGGACGAATGGGACAACATGCCAGAGCGCCCAGACCACGCCGAGTACAACAGCTGCGGCCAACACGTTCAAACGACTTCGCAAACCAGGGTACGCATACCCTTGCCAGCCAACTTCTTCGCCAATACCCCCAACAAAAACGGCCGCGAGCGAAAAGAGCATCTCACCGAGAGCAAGTTGCGGTGGCGGCACCGCGCTACCACGCAGCCGCAGAACGCCACATTCGAGAGCGCCCACCATAGGCATGAAGAGGAACGCTGTGAGATACCAGCCGATGCCAATCCGTTTCCGGAAATCGACTGAGGACGTGAACAACGCGAACGCGCAATTGGCACCGCGCTGGCGGTAGACGAGGGCCAGCGCTGCAATCATTGGAACGAATGCCATGACTGCACTGGTCGGCAGGATCGACAGGCCCGGAAGCCGACCGCCCAACGTACCCAGCAGATAGAACGGGGATGACAACACCAACACCAGCACAAAAAAGACGATCGTCGTGCGCGATGTGTTCACGCCAGCACATCGTCAACCGATCGTCGAGCCGAGAACGGAAGCGCAAGCCCGTAGCCAAAGCGCATCACGATATCGGGTCAGCGGCCCGGTATGCCGACAAGCGTGGCCAGTTCCGGTCGCAGTCGCGCAACCTCCACCGGCTGGTTGAGAAACGCATGCCTGAGACCGAGGGACGTCGCCGCGAGCGCAAACCGCTGACACGCGCGTCCAGCAAGCACCCAATGCTCTGCGTCTTCCTTGTGCGCGACAAACACGGCGATCCCGGCCGATGACGCGATCTGGCGGCGATACTTTTCTGCCTCGGCGGCCGCCTTATAGACAAAATTGAACAGCAACGGTCCGAGCCACGTCGGGAGCGCGGGATTGCCGGAGGTTGCGCTGAATAGTCCGTCACCGCGCTGGATGGCTTGTCGCGGACTGAATCGCAGCCACCGTTTCAGCTCCCGAACAAGTGCAGGATCCCCGATCTGCGCGTCGTTACCCGCAACAACGAGATCACGCACACGGTCGATCAGCGCACGATCCGTGATGAGAACAAGATCAACGCATGGTACATCCGCCACGCGCGTAAGCTGCGCCAGATCTGCAGTGCTCGCCGCACGACCGTCATAGTCGCCGCGTGTTGATTGCCTCCGTGGAATTGAGGGTGTCATCAGCATGGAGTCACCCTTGGTTGAACGCGCGTTGGACATCAGATCCAGCTCCTGCACCGCCGGTGATTGCGCCAACGTCGCGTACTCCAGTCCACCATCGCGCGAACGTAGCGCCTATGGTCCGAGAGTGGTACTCGGCGATCTCATGCTCCCGCGCGGTACTGCATGCGGCTTGCCTGACGAGTGTCACTCCAAAGTCATCCAATCGAGCGATGGGTTTGACGCGAGCGTCGCTCTAGGCTGAGAAGCATGCGACATTCAAGACTGTCCGAGTTGTGCCAACTACTCATGCGGCCTGGCGTCGCCGCGCGCGCCTTTGTGTGCGTCGGCGCGTTGCCCATCGCGAGTGTTTAGTCAGCCGGCCATCGACTCGGTGGCACCGCGCTCTTCGCGCGCTTCAGTCGTGGGGACGAAGCGCAGGCGGATGAGGAAGGGGTGCGGACGAGCGTGAAAGCCGGCATCGATCCCTAGGGTCTACCGAAAGTGTTCCGGATTCTGCTGACGGAACGAAAGTCGAATTCAGGGGCAGTCCATGCGTTTTTTGCGACACATCCGCTCGAAGAAGACCGCATCACCGCTACGTCGAGGCAGATCGCGGCGTACGCGTCGGCGCAGCGCAGAGGTCTGCAAATTGATTCCGATGCGTTTCAGCAGATGAAGCGACGGCTCGCATCATTACCGCCGTCGCCGACCCCACAGTCATCAAGTAGCAGCGCATAAGGTAGGTCGACAACGTCTATGGTGACTATCCCTTAACGAGTTCCACACGCCGTTCGACTGGCGTCCGCTTCCGACGCTGAAGTAGATGCTTTGCGCCGTATCGCGCGATAAGCTACCGATCATCGCGCCGTGCCGTGAACGCGGGTGCCTTCAATTTCTGCGCATCCGGCATGACCACAATGAGTCCATCAACCGGCGTCGTGTTGGAGTGCCCCTGCACGAGATGCTCCAGATATCGATCCAGCGCGTAGTCAAACGCGTTGGACGGATCCGCATCCACAATCTCGAGGTCAGTCCCGGACATTGTCAGTTTCCCAAATCGCAACGTACCGCCGTGAAAGTACATGAAATTCTTCGCCGCTGAGCCGGGACGATGCGAAAGCGGAACCTTCGCGGCCTCGGTCGATCCAAACATCTGCCGCATTCCTCCCGGCTCGAGTTTGATTGACGTCAACGTGCCACGAATAGCCGGCGGCGGAAGCATCTCGGTGGCATTCAATACAATGTCATCACCGTCAAGACGCGCACCGTGGCCCGGTTCGAGCTTGATCAACGCGCTCAATCCGCCCAGCCATCGTGATAACGCTGTCACGCCAACTCCAGCCACCGAGATCGCCGTCGGATGCACGCGTATCTCACCAGCCCGCGTCAACGCGACAGTTGCCCGAATACGAAATGACACCCACACACCTTTGTGCATCGATCCGGTTTGCACCATCTCATTGCCGTCCATCAACACATGCAAGTTGCGGAGCGGCGACCCTGCGTACCCAAACACATGCCGATTGAGCAACGTCGCCAGGCTGTTCGTATCAATCGCAATGTCACCACTCTCAATGTTGATGATCATGGAACCCTTGTCATTGAGCGCTGGTGGCGAATCGTTCCGTGCGGGCAACACGGTGCCGCGCAAACGCGCAATATCGAGCACAATGCCCGGTTCGATGTGCAGGTTCACATGTTGCATGTCGGTGTGAACCGCCGCTCCGGGCGGAACGCTGTCCTTCTTCGACGTCTGACCGAAACTCTCCCTTGGAGCGAGTGTTGCGGCTACCATCACCGTCGCGACCAACACCCATACCCACACCAACACAGGCTCGGATCGCATGCTCTTCTCCTTTCTTAGCGTGTGCGCGTGCCGCGCTAGTGCGACGTCACCGTGGCGATCACGACAGATTTGCCATCCGGGGTGATCTGGCGGACTCGCGGCAGCATCTCGCGACGATCGTCTGTGTCGGGGTGCTCGAATTCAAGGACGTACACGGTGCGGCCAAACACGGCGACTCCCGTTGGTGCCCATGTGCCAGAGGCGGCCGCCAACACCGTGACCTCGCCACGCGGCACGACCTTAAGCACTCGCCCGCAGGCGGTTGCAGCAACGTAGATCGTATCGCCAGCGTCCACGTCGAGCCCGCGCAACAGTGGTGATGCACAGCCAGCGATAGCGACATGCTCCACAACGGTCGAGAGTACTCCTGCGCGGCTGATCCGACGGATTGATGCATTGTCCGTGACATAGAGTGCGCCGTCGCGGCCGACAGCGATACCGTTGATGTCGCGAAGCGGAACTCCCGCGCTGGTCGCGGGAAGACTGGTCACGGTCACCCGTTGTCCCGAAGGCGTGAAACGCAAGATCTCAATCGGCGTCCGGCCATCATGTGACGGATAGTAGAGATTGCCGTCACCTCCCATCGCAATCGGATAGTCACTTGATAGCAACAACGTCGGCATGGTCGCGAGTCTGACGATGTCGCCAGCGTTGCCCGACGGCAATGTCGCGGCCGCGAAGCGAGCGTTGGCATCGAGGCTCATCCAGTGAAAGCCATTGCCCGGGATGCGCGTGAGGGCGCCATGCGTGTCGATCTTCCACACACCGGCGACCATGTCGACGAAGTAGACCTGACCGAGGCGATCAACAACGATGCCGGAGCCGGGATGGGCCGTCGCAGTCGATGGAGCGAGACCGGCGCTGACGAACAGAACGAAGGCAATGCCGCGACAACGACCTGTGGTGAACATCGTCACGCCCCTTCAACATACTTCTTCAAGCCCTCGAGCATTACCCCCCAATTCTTCGCCGATTCTCCGCGTGCTTGCTCATCAGCGTTCTTGTCTTGCGCGAGCGAGACTTCGGTCGTATTGCCGTCGCCTGACAGGCTGATGGTAACGGTGTGGTAGTTCGCAGCCGTATCAGGCTTGCCGGACAGTGGACTGAAATGACTGTATTGAAGCGTGTGCTCCGGATCGATTGTGAGGATGATTCCTTTATCCTCGTATTTCTTGCCCTTCATCTCGCCCTTCCAGGTAATCTCGCTTCCCTCGCGCCACTCCGATGCGACATCAGCGCCAAACATGTATTGTCGAATCGCCTCAGGTGTGATGAGTGCTTCCCAAACCTCGCCCTTTGTCGCTTGGATAGACGTTTTGGCTTTGGCCACCAAGTCCTTGCTCATGACGGTTCTCCTCTGGTGATGCGGTATGGTCGCCTCTGAATTGTGTCCACGGCTTTGGTGCTGAGGCGCTGAGCGCAGTGCGGTCACCCGCTACTATCGGGTGCTGGTCAGGAAACTGGCGACCCGGTTTTCGTAGGCGGCGTGGTCGACATCCCAGATGGCTGCATGACCGCCCGCGTTCGCGAGCCACACCAAAAAACTGGAATGGTCTTGGCAATGCGTAACGAGTTGGCGGGCTGTGCTCATCGTCGAAATGGCCGCGCCTCTTGTTCAAGCCGTCCGGAAGTGCGACAGCACATTTCCCGACGCAAAGTGTCTTGTCGACAGGAGCTCCAGCTTGAGCTGTGATACGTCACGGAAAAGACGCTTGCCCTCGCCCGCAATGATTGGCGTCACAATGAATGCGTATTCGTCAATCAGGCCCGCTTTGGTGAGCTGCTGCACAACACTGCCGCTGCCCATGATCATGATGTCCGCGCCCTTCCGCCGTTTCAACTTCTTCACAACGCCGATGACATCGCTGTCGTCGAAGGTCGTGTTGTCCCAATCGGTTGCTTTCGGATCGGTCAGCATGGGCGCCCACGTGTTTTGCAACAGGACAAAGGTGTCCTTGCCCAGGATCAACGTGTCGGCTTTGCCGAGCTTGTGGGCGGCTTTCTCTATGTCCGGGTCCTGAACAAACCATTCCATGCCGTTGGTCTTCTTGTTGAGACTGGCAAAGAAGCCGGCGATGGAGATCCGGTTTTGCATTCGTACCTTGCGCATCGCGAACTCCTGGTGGTGAGGCCCCTCGTCGGAGTCCTACCGGTGTCGAACAGCAGACTGATTCGCGCACACCACGCCGACAGACGGAGCGTGCAAGGTAGTCCTGACTTCCCGCCATCCAATCACACGAACGAACTAGTTCTTCGCTCGGTACACGCGTTTCAACCGTAAGCGTACGGATTCACCGTGTGACCGACGCCTCAGCGTTCGGCAGGCCGCGAGTGTCGTGACGCGAGGAATGCACGTATCTCCGACGCGACGGTGCGCGCATGCGTGAGAAAGAGAAAGTGACGTGCGCCGACAACCGTGACCACGCGCGCCCCGACCACTTGCTCACGAAACTCCTGGAGGTGCGCGCGGCGAACCGTCTCCTGGTCAGCGAACGATGCGCTGAGCCGTGCGCGCGCCGTCGAATCGAGCGAGCGAGCATACGGATACTGATCGTCCACGTTGCTCGGCGTCGCCCAGACCGCAAGCACCGGCACGTTGACGCGATGCAGTATGTTCGCACGCGCACCTCGCTGTAGCATGGTGCTGAGCGAGTCTGGACCTCCGCTCGACGCCAAGTTCCGGATCTCGTGGTCGGGAAGCTTGGGACCCATCACGAGTCCGAACCAACGTCGCAGTTCGGCGATTCCAGATGTCCTTGGTGCGGGCGGTCGAGGGTCGGTAAATGCGTGATGCCACAGCGTGTCTACGTAGAGTCGGGCGAAATTGTACGACGCGTCCAGATAGACCAGGCTCGTGACTCGATCCGCGTAATATGCGGCCAGATAGCTCA
>JANMKU010000467.1:0-4722 GCA_031372205.1 Gemmatimonadaceae bacterium
GTGCGGGTCTCGTGCCAGCTCCAACACGGCGTCCCACTCGGTAGCCGCGGAGAGCGCGCGACTGACTGCCCCAACGATTCGTCGTTCACTCACGACCAACCCGGCTTGCTCATCGGCGCATACCAGCGTATACAGACCGTCCTGCGCTGCAAACGCTTGATCGCGTCCGCTGCCGGTTGACCCAATCGCGACGACGCGTCCGTCAAATGTGCCGCGGCGATTCGCGTCGTCTATGAAGGCGTCAACGAAGCCGCGAAGGAATGCACCGGTGCCGAACTGCACGATTCGCTCGGGCAAAGCCAGCATGGCGTTCGTTGGATACGATACGCTTGGGCTGCCGATGGTTTCGAGCGCGGCGCGCGTGAGCGTTGGCAGAGACATTGTCCTGGACATGGGCATGGACATGTCAGAGCGTGACCCCGTGCTTCCAGATGGCAATCTCGCGGTAGCCGTGGGTCTCGTTGCGGGCCAGCACGCGACCACTGGCGACGTCCAGTACCATGGCGAACAGCTCGTCGGTAAGAGCCGCCATCGTCGAGACGCCCGACAGCACGCGCCCGGCATCGAAGTCAATCCAGTGTGGCTTGCGCTCGGCGATGTCAGTGTTCGACGAGACCTTGAGCGTGGGCACCGGGAAGCCGAGTGGCGTTCCGCGTCCGGTGGTAAAGAGCAGCATCGTGGCACCGCTCGCCGTCATTGCGGTGGAGGATACGCCGTCATTTCCGGGCGCCTCCAGCAATTGCAGCCCGCCTCGGTGTACGGCCTGACCGTAGCGCAGCACGCCCGTCACCGTCGCCCGTCCACCCTTCTGGATAGCCCCGAGCGACTTCTCCTCGAGCGTGGTGAGCCCACCGGCCTTATTGCCCGGCGACGGATTCTCGAAGACCGGCTGGTTGTGTCGCGCGAAATAGCGCTTGAAGTCGTCGATCATCGTCGCGACCTCGTCGAACACCTGATCGTCAACCGCGCGGTCCAACAGCAGTTGTTCGGCGCCGAACATCTCTGGCACTTCGGTCAACACCACCGTGCCACCGAGTGAGGTGAGGCGATCGGCGATATGCCCAAGGAGCGGATTCGCCGACAGGCCACTGAATCCATCCGATCCACCACACTTGTGGCCAAGCACCAGATCGGACGCTGGACATTCGGTGCGACGGTCGCCTTCGAGGATTTGCACCAGTTGGCCGATGGCGTCGACACCCGCTTCGATCTCGTCCGCCACGTCCTGCGTGTTGAACGAGCGCAACCGCACGGAGTCGGCCGGTGCTGCACCACGAAGGAAGGCTGGCAGTTGATTGTTTTCGCAGCCAAGGCCGAGCACTAATGCGCCGCCCGCATTGGGGTTACGGAGCAGGCCACCCAGTACGGCTTGGGTGGATTTGAGGTCGTCGCCGAGCTGGCTGCATCCATATGGGTGCGCGAAGGCGTGAATCCCGTCCACGCGACCGCGGAATCGTTCTGAGGCCGCCCGGGCGATACGTTCCGCCGCGGTGTTCACGCACCCGACCGTGTTGAGCACCCAGATCTCGTTGCGCGTCCCCACGCGTCCGTCGGCACGCCGATAGCCGTCGAACGTCGGCATGGGTTGCGAGCTTGACGTTGTCGTTCGCCCTACCGCCGCATGTCGTTCATAGCCGACTGCCTCGGTCAAGCGGGTGGCCAAGTTGTGCGAGTGAACCCAAGCCCCTGCCGCGACCGGGGCGGTAATCGCGCCGATCGGAAGCCCGTACTTGTGCACGACGTCGTTCGGCGCCATGTCGTGCAGCGCAATCTTGTGGCCGGCGCCGATGGACTCGGTGGTCGTGATGCTTATCGACCCAATCGTCACCCGCTCGCCGGTGGTCAGCGGACGCAGCGCGACGGCGACATCGTCGTCGGCGTGGACGCGATAGGCAGCTGGGCCGTCAGGACGAACGTCTGTCATATCATCGCCTCAAAGGCGCAGGTAGTGGCTGGGACCGATTTTGTTCGTAATAGAAACAAATGCCGACGTAGTGTACCTTGCAATGGGGCGCGCAGCAAAATTGTGCGCGACTGACTGCTCGCTCACTTAAGCCCGCCACTGCTCGTGAGGAAGATCGATACCCGTCGGTTTGTCCGTGCGACACGCTCGACGCCCCGGGAGATCAACCGGCTGATTCTGCTGAATCTGGTCCGCGAGCACCAGCCAGTGTCCCGCGCAGATTTGGCGCGGCACATGGATATTGGCCGAGGCATGATCACGTCCCTCGTTGACGAGCTCCTCAACGAAGAAGCGATTTATGAAGGCGCCACGATTGATGCGCCGCGTGGGCGGAAGCCGCAGATGTTGTTCGTGCGCACCCGGGACCGGCTGGTCGTGGCGATTGACGTCCGCTTTAGCCGGACCGACATCATGCTCGGCGACTTTGCGGCGAACGCGGTCGCCACGGAGTCCTTCGATACGATTGTCGACCCGGGGGAGTTTGTGCGGACCATCATCGCGCGGACCAAGCGTCTGCTGGCAACGCATGTGGCGCGTGGGCGGTGCGAGGGGATCGGACTCGTGGTGCCAGGCATGGTGGATCAGCGAACCGGACGCATCCTGAACGCGCCACAACTCGGGTGGCGCAATGTGGACGTGCGCGATGCGATCGCGTCTGGAACGGGGCTTCCGGTGCAGATCGAGAATGCACCGATTGCTTGCGCGCTGGCTCACGTCTGGCTTGGTCAGCGAGGGCGAGAGGCCGGTGACTTCGTGTATATGACCGTCTCGGATGGCGTGGGCTGCGGCATTGTCGTGAACGGGCAGGTTGTGCGCGGGCACTCGCATACGGGCGGGGAGTTCGGCCACATTCCGCTCGATGTAAGTGGCCCGCGATGCCTGTGCGGGAACCGTGGCTGCCTTGAAGCACACACGTCGAATCTGGCCACGCTCACACGGTACCTCG
The DNA here is from genome assembly GCA_031372205.1 of Gemmatimonadaceae bacterium. Taxonomy (GTDB): domain Bacteria; phylum Gemmatimonadota; class Gemmatimonadetes; order Gemmatimonadales; family Gemmatimonadaceae; genus Gemmatimonas. Next base: position 2,910 of record JANMKU010000467.1, read on the forward strand.
ATCGCGAACTGTCGCCGGAGGACATGCGGGCGGTGCTGCGAGACACAGGGCTGACTGTTGGAGACGTCATCCAGCGAGCGCGTGACGGTGACGCGCGGGCCATTGCTGCGGTCGACGCGACGGCGCGGTTTCTCGGACTTGGGCTCGCGATGGTGATCAACGCGCTTAATCCGACGCAGATTGTGGTTGGCGGCGAGATTACCGCCGCGTGGGAGCGTATAGAACCGATCTTTCGGCAGGTCGTGCGGGAGCGAACGTTGACCACCGATGCGGCAGACACACCGATCCGTCCGGAAGACGCCGGCATCTCACCGCGGTTACGCGGTGCCACGGTGCTGGTGGCCGCTCCGCAGTTTGCCGCGCCCCGTCTTGCGTAACCCCATGACGTGCAACCGTTTGGTTGGGCGCCGGTGGGCGCCGGTGTGCGTGCTCGTCGGCGTGATGTGCGTCGGGGCTGGCGGCGCACGCGCGCAAGTGGCGCAGTCCGGACCGGTCGACCAACCCTTTTTGTCGCGGCATCAGACCGCGGCGTTGGGTGTGGTTGGCCTCACCTCGACCCTCGCCTTGCTCCCCTTCGACCGTGCGATCACGCGCGCGTTGCGTGCACCAAGCGTACAGTCGCATGGTGCACTGCGCGGTACGGCCGACGTCTTTAACGCAGCCGGCGGGGTGGGGACGGTGGTGAGCGCGGCGAGTCTGCTTGGTGTGGGGTTGGTCGCGCGCAACGCCACCGTAACGCAACTCGGGGTCCGCAGTGCCGAGGCGCTCGCAATCGGCGCGACGGCCGGATCGTTGCTCAAGGGGGTGTTCGGTCGGCAGCGTCCTTTTGTCGACGAGCGCACGCCCTATGTGTTCGCGCTGGGCCGCGGGTTCAACACGCCGGGCCGAACCTCGATGCCCTCGGGGCACACGACGGCGTCGTTTGCTGTCGCGACTGCGCTGTCACGGACGCTGCGCATTCGGGCGCCGCGCGTGGCTCGGGTGATGACGCCGCTCTTGTACACGTCGGCGTCACTGGTGGGCGTGTCGCGGGTGTTTAGTGGGCGCCATTGGGCGAGTGATGTGGCGGGCGGCGCGTTGCTTGGCACGCTGAGTGGTGCGCTGGTCACGCGCAACGATGTCCGTTTTGGTGTGGACGGCGTGCACTGGCGGTTTTAGCGGTCGGCGGAGTTATGCGGGTACTGCAACAGTGCAACAGCATTGAAACACGGAGGTCACGGGGGTCACAGGGGGTTCGTTGCTGCGGGATTTGGATTGCGACAGTGAAACACTTTGAATTGAACAGCAGGCAGCAACAGAAAATGTGGTCGAGTCACGTGACGTATTCGGGGATCATCGCCACCCCTGTGACCTCCGTGGCCCCTGTGGTTCAACGCTGTTCGTTGTTCGGGTGGCCGTCCTTCGGGTCGCTCACCACGATGTCCGCAACACGAGACAGCTCCGCGACAGCAACAGTACGTCGCGCCGATCGCCACACGCGTAGAGCGTTCGCACGACTGCACTTACCCAACTCGTGGCGGTCATCACCCGGCGCGCTGTGTTTTGGCATTGTCGATGCACCCTACCAACGCGAAAGCCCGCCCACCTGAGCGGGTGCAACACACGCTAGCGCTGGAGGACCCATGACGGTGTTTCGTTCGATGGTGCGTTCGCTGCCCTTGGTGACTGGTCTCGTCGCCGTGACAAGTGCCACGGCAGCTGCCGACCAACCGCTGTTCTCGTTTGCCGGCACAGTTGATCGCGAGTTGTATATCGTGCTGCGCGGCAACGACCTCAGCACGCAGGGGGTTGACGCCAACCAACCGTATCGCGC
>JANMKU010000001.1:0-8239 GCA_031372205.1 Gemmatimonadaceae bacterium
GTCGGCGATCTCTGGATAGCTCCGCCGTTCACCGTCGGTGGCGCCGAGCATGCTGAGGGCGGACAAATAGGGAGTGCGATGCACTCCGCCAACCGTGAGGTGACGGTCAAAACGGGTCACCAGCAGCACGTCCCGACCGGCAATGGTGTCCAACCGCGATTCGGCCACACGAAGCCCGGCCATACGCGCCAGCTCCAGGGCGACAGCTTCCCATGCCACAACGCGATAGTCGTCGTCATGCCGTTTGGGGAACTTGGCGATCAACATTGCACCGTTCGTATCGCGAACCGATGCCTTGGGCCGCGCGCCGCCAAGCGATGATCCAGGGGCAAGCAGCAGCCGGAGGTCGTCGGCCGATTCTTCGTTGGCGAGGAATCGTTCCGTGGCGGACAGGAGCTTTGGCAGTTCGACGATTGGCGGGACCCCCGCCGGTCGCTCCGGTGCGACAAACGGACCGCCCTCTGTGGCGGCGAGTCGGAGAGCCCCTTGTCGGACGGAGTCGGTGACGCCGAGCAGGAAGTCCACCTCGCGGAGCGCACGCGGGGCGCGGGATTCCGTTTTGGCCAGGCGTCGTTCGGCGCGCCGGAGGAGCGTTTGCCCCCAGCGGTCGGGCGAGGAATCGCCAAGCGCGCCGAACATGCGACGACCTTCACCGGCGTGGTAGGGGGCGGGCGAAACCGCGAGTGCGGGCTCGAGCGCGAAGCTGTCGGCGCTGTTGATCCACGTTGTGTCATAGAGAAACGTCGCCGTCTCCCGACCACGGTGCGCTGTGACGAAGAGCCGGCCCGCGAGGCGAGGTTGGCCGTCCGTATCGACGTAGACGAACGCGGCCGGCGTACTCACGTGCGCCTCGTTGACGGTCTCGTGGGATTGCGGACTCGCTTCGGCAACCGTTCCGCGTCAAGCGCCAAACCGCTGGCGTCCGCAGCGGGTGATACCAGCTCTCCAAGACGTCCGGCAACCCCGAGCGCGAACAGCACACTGGCCCAGGTGCCCATGGCCACACGCGGGTCGCCGCGCTCGATGCGCGCCACGGTTTGCCGAGTGGTAAGGGCACGCCCGGCGACCACGTCCATCGTCAAGCGTCGACGCCGACGCGCTTCACTGACGTCGAGGCCGAGCTCTCTGAGCGCGACCCAGACTGGGGCGGGAATTACAGGTATGATACTTGGCATGTTACGTCTATCGTACGTTATGTCCTTCAAACGTTATCTACACATAACATTAGCAATAAGTTGTTCAATCGCCAGTACCTGAAATACTATGGTACTTCGACGGCTTCTCCGACCCATGACGGTAGCATTCGTGTTGCGCGCTATCGATGCTCGATGAGAGTATTCGGCCACGCACACCAGACAGATGCAATGCCCACGAAACCAACGCTCCTCAGCGGCGGCAATCCGCAGATCGCCAAGGCCGACGGCAACGCACCCGTGCAGGCCTACATCGCTGCCATGCCGGGATGGCAACGCGACGTCGGGCGACAGCTCGACGCACTCATCGTCCGCACCGTACCACATGTGCGCAAAGCCGTGAAATGGAACTCACCCTTCTACGGTATCGAGGGCCAGGGGTGGTTCCTGGGCTTCCATACCTTCACGAACTACGTCAAGGTGACCTTCTTCCAGGGCACATCGCTCCGACCCGTTCCGGCCGGTGGCAAAAGCAAAGACGCGCGGTGGATCAACGTCACGAACGACGATTTTGACGAAGCGCAGCTGGCCAAGTGGGTAAAGCAGGCGGCAGCGCTGCCCGGCTGGGCGACGGCGGATATCACACAGGCGTAGTCACCGACCGTCCCGCGCCGGCGTCGTGACGCGGGCATCTGTCGCGAACTACTTCGTCGGCAGTTTGGCGATCTCCGCCGCCGTATAGGGCTTCTTGCGCAACACCGTCGCGGCGCGAACGGCCGCCACACGAGCCGCCGTGACTGGAGGCGCACTGTTGCCAAACGATTTGCGAATGTAGGTGAGCACCGTCGCGACCTGCGCGTCGGTGAGCGCAGGCGCCCACCCCGGCATCTCGCCTTTGAACATCTCGCCCTCCACTTCGATTTCGCCGGTCAACCCGCGCAACACAATGTGAATAAGTCGTTGTTCATTGCCCGTCACGAACTCACTCGGCGCCAACGGGGGATACTGGTTGGGTAGCCCCGCGCCAGTAGCCTGATGACATGCGGCGCACGTCATCGAATACATCTGCGCGCCGGACAACGTACCGGACACCTTGAGCGTCGAGGGGTCGGGCGGTTTGACCTGGGCACGCGCACTCGCAGGAGCAATGATGAGCGCGCAGTACGTAGTCACGCACGCGGCGACCGCATATCGCAGCGACTGCAAACGTTTTCGAGTCGAAACGGGACGGTTGTGCATCATGCCAGCAACTTGCGCAGCGCCTGATAGCTGGTGGCGATGCTTGCCAGTGACCCGCCCGCCCACTGCCCTGCGCCATCTTGCTCGACGAAAAAGTAGCGCATGCCCGACACCTTCCACGCCGCGAGCATCGGCTTGAAGTCAATGTCACCGCTTCCGACTGGGCACGGCCGACCGGGTTGTGGCGCGGGCGGCCCGCCACTGGCTCCACCGCGGCCACCGGCGCCACTTGGTGGAGCAGCATTCGCCGGACGTGGTGTTGCGGCCGCCGCGTTTCGCAGCGTGATCACTTCGCGTGCCTGCGCGACGGCGAGGCTTTCAAAATCCTTCACGTGCCACATGCAGAAGCGATCGGGATACTTCTTGAACCACGCGACCGGATCCTGACTGGCCACACGCGCCCAACCCAAGTCCATCTGAAAATTGAAGACGGATGGATCGGTCTCGCTGATGAAGACATCCATGCCCGTTTTGCCACCACCTACGCTGACGAACTCGCCGGTATGACTGTGAAACGCGAGCTTGAGACCACTGCTCTTGAGCTTTGCGCCCATCGTGTTGCATTCGTCAGCCACGCGCTTCCACGCGTCGACCGTGTTCATCGGTGTTTCGCTGCGGCCGAGTGATGGGATGGTGATGTATTCGTGCCCGACCACCTGCGCAAAATGGATTTGCGCATCGAGATCTTTGCGCAACGCATCCATGCTGATGTGCGTGCTCGGCGATTTGAGCTTCAATCGGTCGAGCAGCGCGCGGACTTGCTCGGGCGTCTTGTTCGAGTAGCCGGCAAACTCTACCTGCTTGTATCCGATGTTCGCGACCTTCTCGATGGTTCCTTCAAAGTCGGTGCGCAGTTGATCGCCCACCGTGTACAGCTGCACACCGATCCCATCGACGGACGGCCTGAGCGCAATCGAGGTGGCGCGTGACACTCCACTCGCGGCGCCAGCACGCATGGCACTGCCAGGAGCTGTCGAGGCAGCTGTCCCGTTGCGTGCGCAACCGGCGAGCACGCTGCCGGTCACGGTCAACGCCGCGACGTCGCGAATAAAGTGACGACGGCTGACCCCCAATGACGCGTCGTCGTTGCGCTCGCTCTCGATCGCATCGTTGTCCGAGTATCCAAAAAGTCCGGCAGCGTCTGACATAGCGTATACGGTGAGAGAGTGTCGTGAGTGACGCTTAGGAATTCGGCACGGCCTTCAACTGCTCGGTGTACTGACTCTCGAGCTTCATAATGCGAACGGCGCGCGCCAGAGAAAGCGCACTGGTGGCAGTGGCCCATCCAGCGGTCTACGGAAGGCCATAGTTTTGCAGAGACCTGCGGTGGGCGGAGGGATTCCACAAATGTGCAGCGCCGATCGCACGTTCAGGTAGGCCTTGAGAACATGACACGCCGGCGTGCCGGGCAGTGGGTGAGATGTTGACTTTCGCGTTGTGCGGGAGCCGCGGCAGCGCTAGCGCACGGAATGACCGGCGTCGATATTCGCGATGCGCTGGTCCTTGAGCGGGCCGTACTCACGAGTGCGCGTTCGAAAGGGCGCAACCGATCCTGCCGATGAAACGACCGTCTACCCTGCTGTTGACCGCCATCGCAGTGCTGGCAGGTGGTGCGGCGCTGTTGATCGGGAGCAACGCGATGGGACTGCGGAGTGTCTTCGCCAAGTACTTCCCGACGAACTACGAGCGACAGGATCTGTCGTCGCAGAACTTCTCCGGCCGGAACCTCGCGCACGCCAATTTCAGTCAAGCGACGCTTCGCGAAGTCGAATTTTCTGATGCCAACTTGCAATTCGCCGATTTGCGCGGTGCCGATTTCACCGACGCCGGCGTCGCCAATACGGATTTCTCCCATGCCCTGCTGGACGGTGCGACGCTGAAAATCGCCCGTGGCCAGGAGACGGCCACCTACCGGCAGACGAGCTTTCGCAACACCGATCTGTCAGGGCAATCGTTCTACGGGATGGGTGGCACGCAACATCGCCGTGAAAAGCAGAACCTGATGGACCCCGGCTACGGCGGGGCCGACATGACCGGCGCGATCTTTGACGGCGCCAACTGCCAGGGGGCGTACTTCAATCGCACCACGCTCGCGCAGGCAAGTTTCAAGTCGAGCGATTGTCGCGACGCCGATTTTTCCGACGCTGACCTGCGCAACGCCGACTTCACGGGTGCTGATTTGCGCGGCGCGAAATGGGATCGTGCGAACGTCACGGGTGCAGTGTTCACCAACGCCAAGGGACGATAGCATCGCGCCTCCGTCCGTCCACCCGCAGACGTGATCTAGTCGTCGTCCGGCCGCCGCACGGCGCCGAGTCTGGTGGTCGTCTTGACGGGCTTCTTGTAGTGCGCGTCGGTGCCGGTGGGATGCGGATCGACGCGACCCGCTGCGCCCGGCTTGTAGTCACGACCGCGCTTGACCTTGGTGGCCATGCGTGTCCCTGAGCGCTTGCGCCCCTGCCCGCCCTTTCCGCCTTTCATTGGCGTCTCAGCAATGTCGAGGTTTGGCCCATGCCGAAAGATTCCCTGTCGCCGACACAAAGTCCAACCCGGCACACCGTCGATGCGCAAAACGAGCTGAACGTCACAGCGTGCGTCGGAACAACTTCACCGATCCGGCAAACATCACCCCGGCAAACAGCGCCAGAAAAAACACGTCCGGTAGCACAACACGGACCGCGGCACCCTTGAGCAACAATACGCGCAACCCGTGCACGGCGTAGGTAAACGGATCGACATAGGTAATCCACCGCAGCCACGTTGGCAGCGACTGCACGGGATAGATCGCGCCACTCGGGAAGTACAAGAGCGTGTTGAGCACACCGAACAGGGCCCGCGGCAACATGGGGTTGTTCATCCGCGCGACCAGACACGACATCATGGACATGAACGCGAATGACACCATGATGACCAGCAGAATCAGCGCCAAAAATCGGACCGGCTGAAAAATGTCGTACACGCCAGCAATGAGCGAACCAATAACGGTGAGCATCACACCACTCACCACGGCCTTGATCGTCCCCGCCAGATTTTGCCCGAGCACCAGTTCAAACTTGGTGATCGGCGTGACCAGGTACCCCTCATGCACCCCGCGCTGTTTGTCGTCGAGGTACGACATGCCACCGCCAATCATCACGGTCATGAACATGCCGAGGCTGATCACACCAGGCAGCATGTAGCGCATGTAGGGGACGAACGGGAACAGCTCCACCGGATCGAGCGCGACGGACTTGATGTAGCGTGGCGGTGGTGCGCTCCGCGCTGCCTGTTGCACCGCGCCGTTCAATACGCCGCGCAGGGTGCCCGCGACCACCGCATCGGTGTTGTCCAGTAGCAGTCCCGCGCGCGGTTGCTCCCCCGAGTACACGCGGCGTGAGAAGCCCGGCGGCAAGATTACCGCGCCTTGCACCACACCGTCGCGCACATCGCGCGCGGCGTCACGTTCGTTATCGTAGGTCACGGGACGCAGCATGTCGCCGTTCATCTGCAACGAGAGCATCGCCTCGCGCACACGTCGCGCAGCCGGTCCACCGTCTTCGTCAACAATGGCCACATTGAGATGCCGCACACGACCGCCGAACGCGTTGCCCAGTACAACAAGATTGAGCACCGGCATGAGCATCACCATGATGAGCAGCGCCGGCGTGCGGATGAACTTCCGGAGCTCTCGCTCAACAATCGGCAGGGCGCGTTTCATCGATCGCCTACGCCGCAGCCGCAGTTGCGGCAGACTTCTGCGCAACGACTGCACCACTGTCCTTGAGACCGTGCCCAGTGTAATACACGAACACATCGTCCAGCGTCGTGCTCGTCACCGCCAGCGAGCGAAGAGCCACCGTTGCGCTCAGCGCAAGCTCGGCGAGCGCCATCGTGGTGCGACCGGCGTCGTCGGTGACAATGCGCCAGCTGTCGCCACCAAGTGCCTGGACGGTCAGCGTGGCCGGAAGGGCGCGCAGCTGCGCTATCCAGTCGGCGGGTTCGTCGCCGAATTGCGCTTCGATGGAACTTGCGCCAGGCACCGACGCCTTGAGCGCGCGCGGTGTATCGAGCGCGACCAGACAACCCCGATCAATGATCGCGATGCGGTCGCAGAGATGGTCCGCCTCGTTCATGTAGTGCGTGGTGACAAGTATGGTCAGTTGCCGCTCGCGCTTGATGCGCGTGAGCATCTCCCATACGTCAACACGCGACACGGGGTCGAGCCCGGTCGTCGGTTCGTCGAGCACGAGAATGAGCGGACTGTGGACCAGCCCCCGCGCGATCTCCACGCGTCTGCGCATCCCGCCTGACAACGTGCCCACCAGCGACTTCCGCCGATCGGACAAATTCACCAGTTCGAGCAGCTCGGGGATTACTCGACGTCGTTCGTCGCGCGGCACGCCGTAGAGCTTCGCATAAATGCTCAGATTCTCTTCGATCGAGAGATCCGTGTCGCTCGTCATCGCCTGCGGAATGACGCCAATTGACAAGCGCGCCCGGTCCGGATCACGCGTGACATCGTCCCCGTGCAGCACAATGCGACCACTGGTGATTGGCACCAGCGTCGTGAGCATGCGAATAAGCGTACTCTTGCCGGCGCCGTTCGGGCCGAGCAGTCCGAGCGTTTCGCCGTTGGCGACGTTGAAGGAGACATCATTCACTGCGGTGAGCGAGCCGTACTGCTTCACGGCGTGCTCGATGCGAATCGCCGGCTCCGCCTCCGTCACGGCTTTGTCGGCAGCAGTACTTGCACCGTCATGCCCGGCACCAGGACGCGGCGCGGGTTGGGGATGGCGACGCGGAAGGCCACGGCGCGGATATCGCGCTTTGCTGCGCTCACATCATGCTGCGTGGCGAATTCCCCTTCGGCGGCCTTGCTGATCACGCGCCCGCGCAGCGACTGACCCGAGGGCAGCAACACGGTGAGCGAATCGCCAATAGCCACCGATCCCGCATCGGACTCCGGTGCAGCCACGCGCACCCACAGATGATCGGGATCGACGATCACCATGACCGGCGCACCCGGTCCCACTAACTCGCCGCGCCGTGCCGCGATGACCTGCACGGTGCCCGAGACCGGCGCGCGCAAATCGGCGTAGTGCAATCGCGTGGCGGCGGCCGCGGAGTCGGCACGCGCGCCGTGAAGCCGCGCGGCGGCGTTGGCAACAGCACTTTCTGCCGCATCGACACCGTGTCCGCCAGACTGCGCGCTGGCCAGGTCTGCTTCGGCAGCGCTGACTTCCTGTATGCGCACGGCGACGACCGATTGCTGCGCGCGGTACGTGGTGTTGGCCCGTTCCGTTTCCACGGCGGACACGGCGCCGGCGCGGGACATCGCGGCAGCACGCGCTGCGTCGACACTGTCTTGCGCGAGTTGCGCGCGTTCACGGGCCAGCGTGGCTTTGGCCGATGCCACGCGTGCTTGCGTCGCAGTCAGGCTCGCGGCGGTACTGCCAGAGAGTTGTAGCGCGCTCGACCGCGACGCGCCGAGTTGCGCCATCGCACCACTCGTGGTGGCCGCCATCGATGCGGCCTGGGCCACGAGCTCTGACGACTCGAGTGAGGCGACGAGCTGGCCGGCGATCACTTCACTTCCTTCGTCCACCAGTAGGCTGTCGAGCCGCCCCTGCACGCGCGGCGTGACCACAATGTCATTGGCATCGACCACACCGATGAGCACCAGCGGTTGGTGTCGTCCACGCACGGCGATCGTCGCGACGACGGCCACGACGAGCAGAGTCACTCCCAGAAGCAATGTGCGCCGCTGTTTGGTCATGGCACCTCAGGTTTTGTCAACGATTGTTCCATGTGAAGATACCCCGCGAACGCGCGTGAGCGAGCGCGGAGTGCTTGCAATCTGTCGGCGATTGCGACAGCGTTTCCCAGTG
>JANMKU010000043.1:0-27802 GCA_031372205.1 Gemmatimonadaceae bacterium
CGCCGTCGCCAATGCGAGCGGCTTTCTGGCGCGATTGTGCGAGTCACCATCGCTCGGGCTCTCGCGAGCGGAGGACGTGTTCGCCGTGCTTAGCGGCGCGGCTTGATCCCGGTGATGCCCCACTCCAGGCGGTCCAACGCGTCTGTATTGAGACCAGCGCGCAAGTCCACCCACGTGTACGAGCGCAGGAACAGCGGCAGCTTCGGTTTGTCCGGCGCACCCGGCAGCAGCACGGGAATTACCGCCAGTTTGCGCTGCACGCACTGATCGATGCAGGCGCGCATTTCCGGTTCCTCCCATGGACCAATGCCGTCACTGCCGACAATGACTGCGGCACTCGGCACCGTCTCGATGACCTGCTCGAGCGCGACTTGCCACGGTTGACCGGGAACGAGCTCCCACGCATCCAGCCAGACGTGCAGCTTGCGATCACGAAGCGCTTCCGCCAACGCAATCACCGTTGGTTTGTCGGCCGAGTTGTGTGAGAGAAACACATCGAAACGCGCTGGCGTTGGTTCGTCGGCGCTCGTACTTGGCGCGCGCGGTACGAGCGTGCGTGCGCGCTGCAACCGAGCGCCAGCCGCGAGTGTCACCGTCAACGCTCCGACGGCGAGGAGCGGATAGCTCACGTCAATCCAGAGCAGCTGCACGCGCATCGCCACAACGGCCGATATTACAATCGCCATCGCCATCAATGTGGCGCCGGTGAGCAGCGGTTTTAGACCGCCCTGCGCCTGGAGCAGGATCAGCACATAGCACATCGCAAACACCGCAGGCATCACCCAACGCACGTCGAGTCGCCGAATGAGGTGGTTGGTGCGCAAGCTGTGTGCGGCCAGCGCATGGATCATGACACCGCTCAGCAGCCCAAATGGCGTCTGATGCACGTCGTCTTTGCGATCTGAGCCAACGATGACGAAGCGGTCCCGCAGCAAGGCCGCATTGCTCTCCGTCGGGAACCCGCGGATCGTCGGAACCGGCGACGCGGGCGCGACGAACTGCGCGAAGCTCACGTCGGAGAGTCGCGATGGCGTGAGCAAGCGCGCGATGCGATAGCTGAATGAACGTCGCGTGGTATCGCCGACGTGCGACGTGGGGACCATCCGCACGAGGCCGTCCGACTCCTTGACGCCGACGAGCGTTCCCTGCCGCGCCTCTGGCACGCACGCCGCGATGTCCGGCGGAAGATGTCGCCGAACCACCGCACCACTCTGCGCGTCGACGAGGTACCCGAACACGACCGGTACGGACACGCCTTCGGCAGCCTGCGCGCGGAAGCAGAGCACACGATCCACCGCCGACGTCCCATCCAAGTCCAGATCAAAGGCAATGCCCTTCGCCTTCTGATCCGTCGCGAGCGCAATGAGTCGCATCTCGGTGAGTCGCGCGTCGTCAACACTCGCGCCCTGAAACGACGGCAGTTCAATCACCAGCAGATCGTTGGTCGGCGGCGCACTTGGCGCCACACGATAGTGCCAGTCGCCTAGTCCGCGCAGACCGAGCACATTGGACGGAGACTCGCTTTCGAACCCCTGGACCAGCGTGCGCTTTCCTTCCAGCACGCGTGTGCCGGCGGCGATCGAGAAGAGCAGACAGTACGCGACAAAAAACCACAGGAACCCGCCACCCAGCGCCACGCGACCTTCCCGCGCCAACGGCAGGCCGAGTGCGATCACGACCACGAACAGGGGAAGGAGCACCATCGCCACGATGAGTGGACGATCGGCGAACGAACCAACGCGCCCGATGAGGAAGTACGCGCCCAGCAGCACCGGTACCGATGTCAACAGCACGCGCAGTTGCTCGCGCCGCAGCGCCGGCTGCGCGGCAGTCATCTACGGGAGTCGGCCAAGCAACTCGCGCAGATCTTTCAGCTCCGCGTCACTCAGCTTTTTGTCCGTGACATGTGTGGACAGCGCCAGCGTTGCGTTTCGTGCTGCCTGTGCGGCGTCTCGGCCGTCAGCCGCTTTGGCGAGCACGAAGTAGTCGTGGGATGTGAGCGGTGGTGTCACGGTCGCAGCCGCGACGGTTGCCGGAGTGGTCGCTGCGGCCTCGCGCGTCCTCGATCGCGCCTGCGTCGACGCTGCAGCAGTGCTCGCGCCGGCCGATGTCGCCGCGGTAGCGGACGCTGCACCGATGGAGGCGGCTCCCCCGTACGTCGCGCCAATGGACGCTCGTCCCGAGGCGGTCGCGCTTGCGGGTGTCGCGGTCGCGGCGGCGTCGATCGTGCTCGCGGCGGCTGTCGGCGGCACACGACGAATCACGCGGTCGTTGAGCGTCTTGTTCTGACGCACCACTTCTGGATCGATCTTGTAGCGAACGAAGGCCGCATCATTGGTCACATTGGCGCGTTTGAGATTGTACGCCGCCTGCTCGTCAATCTTGTACGCCATCTGCACCTTTGCGAGTTCGACGCGCTTGGCGGTATCCGTGGGGTGCGACAACACGGCGTAGTGCAGTGCGGTGAGTCGCGAGAGTGATCCGGTTGAATCACGCGCTGTTGTGGCCGCCTGGGCCGTCGCAAGATCGAAGCTCGCATAGATGCCAGCCGATCGCGCGATCTGCTGGTCGGTGGCACGTGCGGTCACCATTTCCGGTCCGTTCCAGCTCAGTGCGATCCCGGCCGTCGCCGCTCGACCAGTCGCGGTCGCGATGAGCTCACCCTCGAACACCACCGCGGTACAGGCGAACCCCGTTCCTACTCTTGTGACGTCCACCGAGTACTGTGTGCCTTTGGACGCGAGTGGAATGGTGCCACCCGTCGTATGCGTTGGCTCTTCAGCCAGGATGTCGGCGTGACCAGCAAGCACGGTCATTTGGCAGCGGCCATTCACCGGAACGTCAACGAGCACCCGAAACGGTCCAGCGAACCGATACAGCGTCGCCCCGGTCGTGGTGCACCGCAGTTCCAGCTTGGATGCGTCTAACGCCGTGAGCAGATCACCGGGCTGGAACGTGGTGCCCACAACGCCGCGCTCCGCTCGCAGCGCACCAGCCCGTTGCGCAGTCACTCCGCCTCGAGCGGGAATGATCAGGTCGATACGCGCTTGCGCCCACACCGTCGACGCCGGGAGAAGCACGGCGGCGGCGAACAATAGACGCATGTCGGGCAATGAACGCATGTCGTGCTCCGTGTCAACGATTGTCGCGACAAGGTGGTGCCACATGGCGCCATTCGCAAGTCGCTACCGATTCCGCACCAGGCGCAGGCCAAGCGTTGACCGCACGGCAAACTGCGGGTCCGTGGGTTCCGCGAACTGCCGCGCCGGAACGCGAATGAGTGCCGCCGGCACATTCCACGAACCACCGCGCTGCACCTTCTGCGCGCCAATGGATGGGCCGAGCGGATCGGTAAGGGGACCGGCAGGATAGTCATCGTACCAATCACTGACCCACTCGGCAACATTGCCCAGCATGTCGTACAGTCCCCACGCGTTGGCGGGACGCTTGGCCACGGGTTGGGTGCGACCGCCGCTGTTGCCCGCATGCCAGCCCTGCGTGGTGACCAGCAGCGGATCATCGCCATTACCACCGGCCTGCGCGGCGAACTCCCACTCTGCCTCGGTCGGCAATCGAAATGTCACGCCGGGATTCGCGTTATTCAAACGTCGAAGAAACTCGTTAATCTCCGCCATGGTGATGTTCTCCACCGGGCACTCGCCACCGCAGCTGACAAACACACTGGGGTTGCGACTCATCACGGCGCCGAACTGCGCCTGCGTGACCTCCGTCCGTTGCAAGTAGTAGTCGCGCGTGATCGTCACGCGATGCACGGGTCGCTCGTTGCTGAATCCCGTCTCAGATCCCATCTGGAACGTGCCCGCGCGAATCAGCGCAAACTGATCGAGGCCGAAGGCAAGTTCGAACGGCGGCAAGACGAGCGAGTCCGACACGACACTGGCAAGACTTGCACTTTCAAAACGCAGCCGGTGACCGCCGGTGCCCGCGATGGAAAGATCGGAAAATAACGCGAGACCCTGATCGTTCGTCGTCGCTGTTCGGGTGCCGTAGAGCGAGCCGGTGCCGCTGGCGATGTCAACAGTCACCAACACGTTGCGCTGCGACACCGCCGCACCCTGCGCGTCGCGCAGCTGCACCCGCGGCTGGGTGCGGAAGACGAGTCCGCTGGTGACGCCGGATGGCTGAATCGCGAGCGCCAGTGACGTCGCGCGTTGCTCCACATTGATACTCTGGGACACGGGCGCTTGCAGATCCGCCGCGCTAAAACGCAGCGTGTGGGGACCAAACCCCACAATCGACATCGACGAGAAGCGCGCCACACCGCTGGCGTCCGTGGGCACTGCGGTCGTCCCAGACAACGTGCCGCTGCCGCTGACCAGCGACGCAGACACCACCAGTCCTTGTTCGCGCGTATTGTCACCGTACACGTCACGTGGGAATACCTGCAGCGTGGCCAAGCTCCCGCCGCTCGGCACAAAAAATGGTTGTGCTGCGACAGTCAGCGCGATGGGCTGTTCCGTCAACACGACAGCGTTCGCCGTCACCGCGGGCAATCCGTCGGCGACGAATTGCAGCACCACTGGGCCGGCACCGCGCAGGCCGAGGTCGGTGAAGATCGCCCGTCCGTCCACTCGTGTGACCGCGCGTGGGTTGCCGATGAGCAGACCAGTGCCGGAGAGCACGCGCGCCTCGACTGTTGTGCCAGATTGCGCGACCACCTGCCCTGCACTCGTCTGGACGGTGACTTCAGGCGCAAGGCGGAATGCGAAGCCGCTGTACGCCTTGGCGACGTTCCATGTGAGTGCGAGCGCTTGAGGGGCCGGACTGTTGCCTTCCGTGGCCGTGCCGCACGCGGCGAGCGCGCCAATCACAGCCAGCATATGGGCGACTCTGACGCATACCATTCGCGCCGTCGCGGAGTGCGCCGTCGCGGTGTGCGCAGTCGCACTGCGCGCGGAATGGTGCCCTGACGGACTCGCTGCCCCGTGCGTGACGTTCACTGCCTCCCCCCACCGTCGATGATTCGCGCCATACCGAAGCGCAGACTCCCTTTGTCATACGCGGTCGACGTACCCAGCGTTCTAAGCCGCCACGCCGATCGTGCCGCGCTGGCACGGAACGCCCTCGCCAGGCGCCCAATAGACGGAATTCGGCATGGGCCCGGAGGGAACAGGTTCCGCAGAAAGTTCCCGAATATTACGGCGAACCAATTCGATACCAACAGGGTTTATCTGCCTCACACCTGCGGTTGATGCGCGCGTTGACCGATTCTCTTTACAGTTTGGGGCTGTTATGTCCTCAGTGGTTCAGCCGATCCGGCAGAACGCGGTACACCCACATCTCCGCCGACACACCTCGCAGCCCAGTAGCGCGGTGGTCGGCGTCGATCACGATCGCATCGCGCGCGCGGTGCGCGAAATCCTGCTGGCCGTCGGAGAAGACCCGGATCGCGAGGGGTTGCTCGATACCCCGGCGCGGGTCGCGCGCGCCTACGCGGAGACATTCGCCGGCCTGCAGGAAAACGCCGGCACGCACCTTGCCCGCACCTTTGGATACGAGGCGAGCGGCGATGACGTCGTGATCCTGCGCAACATCGAATTCGCGTCGATGTGCGAGCATCACCTCGCGCCATTCCTCGGCCACGCGCACATTGCCTACTTGCCGTCTGGCGGACGTGTCACGGGGCTCAGCAAACTCGCGCGCACGGTGGATGTCTTCGCCAAACGCCCACAGTTGCAGGAGCGACTGACGTCCCAGATCGCCGATGCCCTGGTCGAGCACCTCGCCCCCCGTGGTGTGGCCATTCTGATTGAAGGTGAGCACATGTGCATGCGCGTGCGTGGTGCGAAGAAGGGCGATGCCAAAATGCTCACGACGGCCATGCGTGGTGTGTATGCGGACGATCGGGAGCTGCGGCGCGAAGTCCTGTCGTTGCTGCGCGAGTCGGGCGCATGACACACGCGAGCCGGACACGCTGCCGGTCGTCTATTTAGGTTTGGGGGTCAGCGCTGCGCTCGCACCCTCGTCCCCTCGAACATGACTCCGCACCTCGCCCGTCAGCGCCGCACCTGCGCCGCCGCCTCATTCATACTGTTGCTCGCGCCTCTCCGCGCGTTCCAGGCGCAGGCACCCGCGATGTCCCCACCGCCGATTGCGCCTGCAGAATTCGCTGCCCGACGCGATGCGCTGGCCGCGCGCATTGGTGACGGAGTCGTCGTCGCGTTCGGCGGTCGGTCGCTCGTGCATGACTTCAACACGTTCTTTCAGCTGCCGGCGTTTCACTATCTCACGAACTACGACGAACCGGATGGCGCGTTCGTGATGGTCGTGCGCTCGAAGCGTGCAGCCGGCACGCTATACATCACGCGACTGAATGAGCGGACCGCATTCTACTACGGCCAACGTACGGATACCGCGGTCAGTCAACGGCAGTACGGGCTTCCCGCGCGATCGTTCGCCGCACTCACGGCTGTGCTGGATTCGCTGGCCACCACAGGGTTGCCGTTCTTCACGCTGAGCGATGTGGAAGATCTCGACTTCGCGGCCGCGGACTCGCTCACTCGCGGACGGGCGTTCGTGACGTCCTTTTCGGCGGCGCATCCCAAGGTGATCATGCGCGACGCGATGCCGCTGGTGCTGCAGTTGCGGGCCAAGAAGAGCGCTGCGGAACTGGCGCTGCTGCGTCGAGCGGCGGAAATCAGTTCCGAAGGGCATCGCGCAGCCATGCTCACCCCCGATCCGGCACACGAATACGAGTTGCGCGCCTCGCTCGAGTACACCTTTACGCGACTCGGCGCCGAGCGACCGGCATACGGTTCGATCGTCGGCGCCGGCATCAATGGCACACAGTTGCACTACATGAAGGATACCGACCCGGTGCAGGCTGGCGAGGTGGTCGTCATCGACGCCGCCGGTGAATACCACGGGTACGCGGCAGACATCACACGCACGATTCCAGTCAGTGGCCGATACAGTCCGGAGCAGAAGCAACTGTATCAATTGGTACGTGACGCGCAGGACGTCGCCGAGCGCAATTCACAGCGCGGCATGCGGGCGAGCGTCGCTGCCGACTCGTCTGTTGTCGTGCGCGCCCGTGGACTCGCGTCGCTCGGCCTCATCGAAAGCGTCGACGCATCGTTCGATCCGCCGTGGCCGGTAGACTGCGCCGCGCAACCGGCCGCGTGCCGCCAGTCGAACCTCTGGATGATTCATGGTATCTCCCATGGACTCGGACTCGCGGTACACGATCCGGTGCAAGCGTCGTATGGCGACCGCACCTACCAGGTGGGCGACGCCTTCACGATCGAGCCCGGCATTTATGTGAGCACGCGCGCGCTCGATGCGTTGCGCGACACACCAAAGAACCGCGCATTTATCGCCGCCGTGAAGGCCACGGTCATCAAGTATCAGAACATCGGCGTGCGCATCGAGGACGACTACATCGTCACCGAGCAAGGACTGGAGCGGATCAGCACCGTGCCGCGCGAGATTGCGGAGATCGAAGCGCTCATGGCGCAGCGACGCAAGGTGGTTCCGTAGGATGCGCATCACCGTGCATCGGACAATACTCGTGGCATGCACATTCTTCGCAATCGCCCATCCAGTTGGCGCTCAACCTTCCCCGAAGCGAGCGAGCGCGGTACGACTCCCATCGTCGCAGGCCCCGCGCATTGATGGACGACTCGACGATGCCGCATGGCGCGGCGCGACGTCAATCGAAGACTTCTCGCAACAGCGACCGATCGAAGGTGCGGAGCCAACGGAACGCACGCAAGTCTTTGTGCGGTATGACGACGACGCGTTGTATATCGGCGCGCGCATGTTCCGGAAGGAGCCGCGTGATATCGCGCGATCCGTCACGCGACGTGACGGCCAGGGCAATGCGGAACGGTTGCAGGTCACCTTCGACACGCAGCGCGATCGCCGCACCGGGTATGCCTTCGCGGTATCGGCGGCTGGCGTACGCACCGACTTTCATCATTCGCAGGACGATGAAAATCGTGGTCGTGAGAACCAGTATGACCC
This sequence comes from Gemmatimonadaceae bacterium, assembly GCA_031372205.1. Lineage (GTDB taxonomy): Bacteria > Gemmatimonadota > Gemmatimonadetes > Gemmatimonadales > Gemmatimonadaceae > Gemmatimonas. The sequence goes on from JANMKU010000043.1 coordinate 7,987, forward strand.
CATCTGGTCGGCAGACGCGCAGGTGGATTCGCTGGGGTGGACGGCGGAGATGCGCATTCCGTTCTCGCAGTTTCGGTTTCCCGTCGCCGACACCCAGGAGTGGGGCTTCCAGTTGGATCGCTGGATGCCTGACAAGAATGAAGATCTGCAGTGGATCGTGATTCCGAGTCGCGAGAACGGCTACATCTCGCGCTTTGGCACACTCACAGGGATTTCCGGGATCAAGGCAACGCGGCCCACCGAACTGCTGCCCTACGTGGCCGTCGACGCGACGAAGTCCGCCGTATCGAACGCCCTCAACCCATTTCGCAATCCGACCAAAGCCCGCGGCGGGCTTGATGCGAAGTTTGGCATCGGGTCCAATCTGACGGTCGATGCCACCGTCAACCCTGATTTCGGACAAGTGGAGGCCGATCCGGCCGAAGTCAACTTGTCGGCCTTTGAAACCATCGTTGAGGAACGACGCACCTTCTTCACGGAAGGGCAACAACTACTGCGCGTGGATGGCCCGAACTACTTCTACTCACGGCGTATCGGTTCCGCGCCACACCTCTCGGCCGCTGGTGATTTTTCAGACCAGCCGCGCGCGAGCACGATACTTGGCGCCGCCAAACTCACCGGTCGCACAGCATCGCGGTTGTCGGTGGGTGCGCTCGCGGCCGTGACTGGGCGCAGCGAGGCGCGCGTGTTCTTTCTGGACAGCCTGACCACCAATCGTGTGTCGGTCGAACCGCAAACCGAGTACGCCGTCGTGCGGCTCCAGCAGGAAGTCGGCACACAGGCGTCGACGATTGGCGGCACCTTCACCGCCATGCACCGCGATGTGAACACACTGCCGACGCTTGCGGGGTTGTTGTCGCGCGAGGCGATGTCTGGAGGAGTTGATTGGCGCATCCGCATGCAGCAGGGGCGCTATGCGGTGAGCGGATGGGCGGGCTACAGTTATGTGGCAGGCGACACGTTGGCGATGACGCGCATCCAGCGTTCGAGCGCACACTTTTTCCAACGGCCGGACGGTGGATATCTGGGTTACAACACGGCGCTGCGATCGCTCTCCGGCTACACGGCCAGTATTCGCGCCGATAAGGACGCCGGACGACACATTCTCTGGGGCGCACAGGTGATCGCCGAGTCGCCTGGCTATGAGGTCAATGACGTTGGTCGACTGCAGTCGGCGGATGACATCGAGTACAACGCCGACATTCAGATCCGAGAAACATTGCCCGGCCGGTACCTGCAAAACTGGCGTCTCGGGTTCGTCACGCGCGGTGCGTTCAACTATGGTGGTGATCGCACGAACCACGAGTTGCAACAGAACACCACCGTGACGTTTAAGAACTTCTGGTCGCTGAATGTGAATACGAAGTTCGACCTGCCGACGCTCGACGACGCCCTCACGCGCGGCGGCCCCCTGATGACGACGGCGTTCGCCGGTGGGCAGGACGTGCGCATCAACAGCCCGTTCGGGGGGCGCACGTTCTATCGCGCCAACGTGAACTGGAATAGCGACGTGGCAGGCGGGCATCGTGTCACAGTGGGCGGGAGCATCACCATGCGTCCCGCGCCGCGCTGGCAGGCAACACTCGAGCCGAGCTACACGAGCAGTACTGATTCGCGTCAGTACGTGACCAGTGTGGCCAACGCCGCTTCCACGGCGACGTATGGTCGCCGCTACATCTTTGGCTACGTCAGCCGCGTCACCGCCTCATTGAAAACGCGGCTCAACTACGCGTTCTCTCCATCGCTCACGCTCGAAGGATACGGCGAGCCGTTCGTCGCCAGCGGCTACTACCGTGACCTCGGTGAGCTGCGCACCCCGCGCACAAACATGCTTGTCACTTATGGTACCAACGGATCGAGCGTGACTCGGGCCAGTGACGGCTCGTATGCGATCGCCGACGGCGGCACGCCGTTCACGTTGTCGAACCGCGATTTCAACGTCCTGTCGTTCCGGTCCAACGTGGTGCTCCGGTGGGAATGGAAAGCCGGCAGCACCCTCTTCGTGGTGTGGCAGCAGAATCGTCGCGCCGCAGAAGCGCTCGGCGAACCGGCTCACTTCATCGATCTGCGGCGCACGACACGTGCCGGCGGTGACAACTATCTGGCGCTGAAACTCAGCTACTGGTTTCCGGTGAAGCGCTGACAACCGTTACTGCACTGCGCTAGGCGCCAAAGCCAGTCGGCGCCTTTTCCTCTTCTGGAGTGCTCAACACTTTCGCGAAACACCAGAAGGTGCCCACCCACACCAGCAGGAGCGCCACAATCATCGTGATCCATCCGCCAATCGTCATGGTCGTCTCCTCAGTCGTTGGGTGAATTGTCGTCCAGGTCGAACCCAGCCGCGCGCAACCGACGTTCGCCAAGCCGCGTCACGACGAGCAGGAACACAAGGATCGCGGCGATCGTCAGCATCCCCACCCGTGCACCCGTATCAGCCCAAGACGCCGCGATCGAGTCCTTCAGGTTCTGTACCGTGAAGCCCACGAACACGATGATCAGATACGCCGGCGCGATGTACTTCATCACGATCTTGTACACCTTGGGAATCTGGATTGCTGCCCCGTTATGCAACTCCTTCCATCCCCGATCGATTCCGAATACCCACGCGAAGTAGATGATTTGCACCATCGCGAGCACAAAGATGAGATACGTGCCCACCCAGAAGTCCACCGTGTTCCAGAATGACCCGCCAGCGGTGAACCACAGGGTCAGAAACGCACCAGCCGTACCGACGGCGGCGATGACCGTCGTCGACTTGGCATGCGAATAGTTCAGCGACTCCTTCACATGCGCGACCGCCGGCTGATACATCGACAGTGAGCTGGTGATGGCGGCCAGAAATAGCATCAGAAACCACAGTGCACCGACAATATTTCCGAATGCGCCCATGTGGGCGAACACCACCGGCAACGTGGCGAACCCAAGGCTGAACGAGCCTCCCGCCACAGCCGATGTCGTGCCGCTGACGCCGAGAAATACGAAGGCCGCGGTGAGTGTGATCATGCCGCCGAAACCAACCTCGAAGAGCTCGTTGGTGGCGTTCGCGGTGAGGCCCGAAAGCGCGATGTCGTCGTTCCGCTTCAGGTATGAGGCATAGTTGATGATGACACCAAAGCCGACCGAAAGCGTGAAGAAGATCTGCGACGCGGCGGCGAGCCAGGTCTTGAAGTCCTTGAGCTTTGAGTAGTTCGGATTCCACATGTACCCCAGACCATTGATCACGTTCTGGTCCGGATGGGTTGGGTCGGGAGTGCCGAGGGTTAGTACGCGGATTAATACGATGAGGGCGCACACCCCCATCACCGGCATGGCCCATGACACGAACTTTTCGATCCCCTTGGACAGACCGCGAAACACGAAATAGATGTTGATCGCGAACACCACCACCCAGGTGATGACGGTGAACAGCGTGTCGCCGGTAAAGAGCACTCCATCGCCCCCAGTGCCGGTGAAGCTCTGGTAGAACGCGACGGCCGATGCGGTCTGCGCGGCGATCGGTGCGGCGGGGTCGACGCCGATGCCACCCGTCAGATACTTGAGGAAGTAGCCAAACGTCCACGTCTCGATGAACATGTAGTACGTCGAGACACCGAGCGGGATGAGCACGCCAATCACACCGAAGTAGCGCGCCACCGACCCTTTGCCAATCGCGCCCATTACCATCGGCGCCGAGTGCAGCCCTTTCTTTCCGCCGTAGCGGCCCATGGTCCACTCGGCCCACCCAATCGGAATGCCGAGCAGGAAGAGGGCGCAGAAGTAGGGAATGAGGAACGCGCCACCGCCATTGGCCGCAGCCTGACCGGGGAAGCGAAGAAAATTCCCCAAGCCGACGGCAGATCCTGCCACGGCGAGGATGACGCCGAGTTTTGAGCCCCACTCTTCCTTGTGTTCCGCCATAGAGAGTTGGTCCGGTGGTGTAGGATTGGGTGAGCCTGCGTACGAGGCCTTCGGATCAGCGCGAGAATATGCACATGCATGCGGCCGTCCGCGACCAACAAGGTGGAATTCTTGGACTGGCGGTCCAGCCCAACGGAGCATATTCACAACGTGTCATCCGTCGTCCCCTGCGGAATCCCTCGCCGTGTCGTAATGTGTGCGGTGCGTGACATACGGTGCGCGCCTCCCTGAACTGGTCATGACTCGCCGCTGATGCCTCTGCACGAAGTCAGGAAAGGGCTCGACATTCCGCTGGCGGGCGTCCCGGAGCAGTCCATTTCGGACGCGCGGTCCGTCGCCAGGGTTGCGGTGCTGCTTCGTGATTTTCACGATCTCAAAGCCCGAGCGCTTATTGAGCCGGGTGAGGTGGTACGTCTCGGGCAGCCGCTCCTCGAAGACCGCTCGCACCCCGCGATTCGCTTCACCGCGCCCGGCAGCGGACGCATTGACGCCGTGCATCGCGGGGCCAAACGCGCCCTGCTGTCGGTCGTGATCTCTCTCGACGATACCGGGACGGCTGTCAACTTTGCGGCCTATTCGCCAAACGCCGATAGCGATCGCACGCACGCCCGTGCCCTGCTGCTTGAGTCCGGATTGTGGACCGCACTGCGCACGCGTCCGTTCAGCCGCGTACCGTCGCCTGAGAGCGTGCCGCATTCGCTGTTCGTGACGGCCACCGATACCAACCCGCTGGCGCCGAATGTTGACGTCGTGCTGCGCGGCCGTGAGGACGAATTCGCGCGCGGACTCTCGATCCTCAAGTTGCTGACGGATGGTCCGCTGTTCGTCTGTCGACGCCCAGGTTCTGCGTTGGGCGACGCGACCGTGAAGGCGGCGGGTGTGCGCATCGAGGAGTTCTCCGGCAAGCATCCGGCCGGCACCGCGGGCTACCATATTCACGTGCTCGACCCGGTCAATCGCGACAAGACGGTCTGGCACATTGGCGCGCAGGACGTCGTGCGCATCGGCCACCTATTCGCCACTGGTCGCCTCGACACGAGCCACGTGATTGCACTGGGCGGCCCGCAGGTCACGTCACCACGATTGCTGCGCACGCGACTTGGCGCATCGACGCTCGACCTCGTGTGAGGTGAACTCCGCGACGGAGAAGCCCGCGTGATCAGCGGATCCGTGCTCACGGGTGACGTCGCACAAGATGACGTGACGGGATTTCTCGGGCGTTACCATCAGCAACTGTCGGTGCTCGCCGAGGGTGGTGCGCGCGAGCTGTTGGGCTGGATGGCGCCAGGAGTCAATGCGTTCTCGGTCATGCCGGCATTTTTGTCGTCGCTGCTGCCACGCAAGATGTTCAACCTCGATACCAGTCTGCGCGGGTCGCGCCGTGCGATGGTGCCGATTGGCGCGTATGAACGCGTTATGCCGATGGACATCATGCCGACGCATCTGCTGCGTGCGCTGACCGTCGGTGACGTGGAGTGGGCCGAAGAGCTGGGTGTGCTCGAACTCGACGAGGAGGATCTGGCGCTGTGCTCCTTTGTGTGCCCGGGCAAGTATGAACACGGCGCTGCGTTGCGACGCGCGCTCACCGACATCGGAGCGGACCAGTAATGTCAGCCCTACGCAGGTGGATGGACCGCATCGGCGTGCCCTTTGCTACAGGTGGTCCACTGGCGCGCTTTCATACAGTGTACGAAGCCGCTGACACGTTTCTCTTTACGCCGTCATATCGGACCACCGGCGGTCCGCATGTGCGCGACGCGCTCGACCAGAAGCGCATGATGATGATCGTGGTGCTCGCGCTCATGCCGTGCGTCGCGATGGCCATGTTCAACACCGGGTATCAAGCGTTCCTGAGTGTGGAGCAAGGCGGGAAGTTATTCGACAGTTGGCAGGCCACTGCATACCGCGCGCTCGGACTCGCCGTGAGCAGCAGGTCGGTGTTGGGGTGCGTGGTCTACGGCGCGATGCACTTCCTTCCGGTGCTCGTCACAACCTTCGCTGTTGGTGGTGCGCTGGAGGTGCTCTTCGGCGTGGTGCGCGGGCACGAGATTAACGAAGGGTTGCTCGTCACCGGCATGCTCATTCCGCTCACGCTGCCAGCGACCATTCCGCTCTGGCAGGTTGGCCTCGGTACTGCGTTCGGCGTCGTTATTGGGAAGGAGATATTTGGCGGCACCGGGATGAATTTTCTCAATCCCGCACTGGTCGCGCGCGCGTTTTTGTTCTTCGCATATCCCGCGCAAATCTCGGGCAATGTGTGGGTCGCCGCGATCCCCGCCGATGGTCGCTCCGGCGCCACGTGGCTGTCGTCCTACGCGGAAGGCGCGGGCCACTTGCAGGGGCTCACATACACGGACGCGTTTCTCGGGTTCATTCCCGGCTCCATGGGCGAAACATCCGTCGTCGCGTGCCTGCTGGGCGCGGCTGTGCTGCTGCTGACGCGTATTGGTGCCTGGCAAACCATGGCTGGTATTGTGGTGGGCACTGCGGTCACGGCGATCGGCTTGACGAGCATTGGCTCTGCGACCAACCCGATGCTCAACTTGCCGTGGTACTGGCACTTCGTGCTCGGCGGCTGGGCCTTTGGTACCGTCTTCATGGCCACCGATCCCGTCTCGTCCGCGTTCACCGCGACCGGGAAGCTCATCTACGGGTTTCTCATCGGCGCGCTGTGCATTCTCATTCGCTGCGTCAATCCCGCGTATCCCGAGGGCATGATGCTCGCCATCCTGTTCATGAATATGTTCGCGCCCTTGATCGATCATTATGTGGTGCGCGCCAACATCCGTCGGAGGGCTGCCCGCTATGTCCGCGCTGCAACGTGACTCGGTAGGGTACACGGTCGGTTTTGCGGCTGTGGTGTGTCTGGTGTGCGCGATTCCCATTGCCGGCGCGGCCGTACTTCTGCGACCAACGCAGGAAGAAAACCAGCGTGTGGACCGATTGAGCAAAGTGCTCGGCGTCGCCGGTCTGCTGTCAACGACAGACAAGCTCTCGCGCAGCGACATTCTCGAACGCTTCAAGTCCAACATCACACCACGCGTTGTCGATCTGAAAACAGGCGCATACGTGGATAGCGTGGACGCCAACAGTTACGACCAACGCGCCGCTGCCCGTGATCTCGACAAGAGCGACAGGGCGCCCGACAATGACGCCCGCGTGTTGCGCGTGCCGCGCTTGGCCACCGTGTACGAAGTGAAGGCGAACGGCAAGATGAAGTCGCTCATCATCCCAATTCAGGGCTACGGCCTCTGGTCGACAATGTACGGATATATCGCGCTCGATGCCGATGCGACCACGGTCTCCGGCATCACCTTCTACGAACACGGCGAAACGCCGGGCCTGGGTGGCGAGATCGAAAATCCGCGATGGCAGGCGCGATGGAAGGGGCGCGTGGTGTTCGATGACAGCGGAAAGGTGACGATACGCGTCGTCAAAGGGGCGACGGGTCCGGTGGCCACCGACCCACATCGCATCGAAGGCATTTCTGGCGCCACCATCACGTCGCGTGGCGTGTCCAACACTGTGCATTTCTGGCTTGGCCCCGACGGTTTCGGTCACTATCTCGACCGCTACCGCAGCACCCTTGGCGGGAGGACGTCCTGATGTTCGACGCAAACACCAGATCAACACTGCTCGATCCGATGATCGACGAGAACCCTATCGGCCGACAGGTGCTGGGTATTTGCTCAGCACTCGCGGTGACGACCATGATGTCGACGTCGATGGTGATGGCGCTCGCCGTGACCGCCGTGCTGATCGCCAGCAACGTGTCGATCAGTCTCATTCGCAACTGGATCCCCTCCAGCATTCGCATCATTGTGCAGCTGACGATTATCTCCTCGATGGTCATCGTCTGCGATCAAGTGCTCAAAGCCTACGCCTTCAGCGTGTCCAAGCAGCTGTCCGTGTTCGTCGGGCTGATCATCACGAACTGCATTTTGATGGGCCGCGCGGAAGCGTTCGCGATGCAGAACGGGCCGAAGGCGAGCTTCTTCGATGCAGTTGGCAATGGCGCCGGCTATAGCATCGTCTTGCTGCTGGTCGCGATCATCCGTGAACTGCTCGGCTCTGGCCGATTCTTCGGCATCCGTATCTTGCCACTGGTGACAGACGGTGGGTGGTATCAGCCGAATGGTTTGATGGTGCTGTCGCCGGCGGCGTTCTTCCTGATTGGTGGCCTCATCTGGGCATTGCGCATATGGAAGCCCGCGCATCGCGAGCAGGAGGCGACCGTGCATATCGAATCACCGTCGCACGACGTGCCAATCATTGCGGTGCGCGCGCCCGTACAAAAACAGGCTGCTTGAGGCGACGACCGACATGCTCAATCACTATCTCAGCCTGTTTGTCAAAAGCGTCTTCGTCGAAAATATGGCGCTCTCGTTCTTCCTCGGCATGTGCTCGCTGCTTGCCGTGTCGAAAAAGGTCACCAACGCCATCGGACTTGGCATTGCCGTGACATTTGTCCTCGGCGTGACCGTGCCGCTCAACAACCTGCTGCTGCATACCGTCCTTCGCCAAGGGGCGTTGGCGTGGGTGCATCCGGCGCTAGCCGCGGTCGACCTGTCGTTTCTCGTCTTCTTGAGTTTTATCGGCACGATCGCCGCGCTCACACAAATCGTCGAGATGGCCGTGGAGCGATTTGCTCCTGCGTTGTACGGCGCGCTCGGTGTATTCCTGCCACTCATTGCGGTCAACTGTGCCATTCTTGGCGGCAGTTTGTTCATGGATCAGCGGGACTACAATCTCGCCGAGAGCACGGTGTACGGAATTGGATCGGGGCTCGGCTGGTTTCTGGCCATCGTGGCGTTGGCGGCAGTGCGCGAGAAGTTGCGCTACTCCAACCCACCGGTCGCGCTGCGCGGTCTCGGGCTCACCTTCATGGTCACGGGATTGCTGGCTATCTGTTTCATGTCGTTCGCCGGCATTCAGCTCTAAGATGAGACTTAGGATGAGACAGAGATGACGACATGCTGACAATTCTCGTTGGGGTCACCACGTTTTTAGTGCTGGTGTTGCTGATGGTGGCCGTGCTGATGGGCGCCAAAGCCCGCTTGGTGCAGAGCGGCGACGTGATGATCCTGGTGAACAACGATCCGACAAAATCGCTGCGCGCGAAGTCGGGCGGGACGCTATTGAGCACCCTGGCCGAGCAGAAGATTTTCGTGCCATCGGCGTGCGGCGGCAAGGGCTCATGCGGTGTGTGCAAAGTGGAAGTGCACGAGGGTGGCGGTTCGTTGCTGCCTACGGAAACTGGCTGGGTGAATCGTGGTGAGGCGCGTGCCGGCGTGCGATTGTCGTGTCAGGTGAAGGTCAAGCAGGATATGAAAATTCACCTTGACGAGGACATTTTCGGTGTGAAGCAGTGGCGCTGTCGTGTGCGTTCCAACGACAACGTGGCCACGTTCATCAAGGAGTTGATTCTTGAATTGCCAGCCGGCGAAGCCGTGCCGTTTCGCGCTGGTGGGTACGTGCAGATCGAGTGCCCGCCGCACACGGTGCACTACAAGGATTTCGACATCGATCCAAAGTACCGCGACGACTGGGACACGTTCAAATTGTGGGACCTGACGTCGAGCACCGATGACGTGGTGCAACGTGCGTTCTCCATGGCCAACTTTCCGCTGGAGAGTGACATCATCATGCTCAACGTGCGCGTGGCCACACCGCCGCCGCGCACCATCGGTATTCCGCCCGGCATCATATCGTCCTACATCTTCAGCCTCAAACCAGGCGACGAGGTGACGATCTCCGGGCCATTCGGCGAGTTCTTTGCCAAGGACACGCGCAACGAGATGTGTTTCATCGGCGGAGGGGCCGGGATGGCGCCCATGCGCTCGCATATCTTTGACCAATTCCGTCGCCTGGACTCCGAACGCAAAGTCACATTCTGGTATGGCGCCCGATCACGGCGTGAAGCGTTCTACGTGGATGACTTCGACAGCATTCAGCGTGAGAACCCCAATTTCAAATGGTACCTCGCGTTGTCCGAGCCGAAACCGGAAGATCACTGGAGCGGCGCAACGGGCTTCATCCATCAAGTGTTGCTGCGTGACTATCTGTCGTCGCATCCATCGCCGGAAGACGTGGAGTACTACTTGTGCGGCCCGCCAATGATGCTCAAAGCGTGTATGGGGATGCTTGAGGAGTTGGGCGTGGAACGTTCGAATATCGCGTTCGACGACTTCGGTTGAGCGACGAGTCGCCGTGAGTGCCGCGCGCGCGACGTTCGGTTTGGCGCAGGCGTCGCGCCGTTGGTGGGTCACCTTGTTCGTGTTGGTGGCCGCCTCGCTCTACGCGTATGGTACGCGCGGCCGCATGGACACCGACGTCGCGCGCTTCGCGGGTGCGGCGCAGGGTACCACGTATCATGTGGTGCTCGGTGGCAGTCGGTCGGCGGCGACGGTTGCTGCGTTGCAGGCGTCTGTCGATTCCCTGCTCGCCGTGATCGACCGCTCCATGTCCACGTACGACTCCACGTCGGAGATTTCGCGATTCAACCGCGCGCGGAGCACGGCGCCCATGGAAATCTCGGATGACTTCGCAGCCGTGCTCGCCACATCCCTCGCGGTGTCGCGGGCATCGGGTGGTGCGTTTGATGTAACGGTCGGTCCACTCGTTGACGCGTGGGGGTTTGGGGCCAAAGGCGAGAGCGGCCGCGTGCCGAGCGACAGCACATTGGCATTATTGCGTACGCACGTGGGCTGGCAAAAGCTGCGTCTTGACGGGCACACGCTTTCGAAATCGCATCCGCAGCTTGAGATCGATCTCAACGCAGACGCTCCTGGTTACACGGTCGACGTAATATCGGCGTTGCTTACCTCGCGTGGTGAGCCAAACCATTTCGTCGAGGTCGGTGGAGAAGTGCGTGCGCGCGGCCAGAACGCGCAGCATGCACCGTTTCGCGTGGGCATCGAGGAACCGCTGCCGGACGTGCGCCGCGTGCGCGTGGTTGTGGGGCTAGCCGATCGATCGATGGCCACCTCTGGCAACTACCGCGACTTCCAGGACATTGGCGGTGTGCGGTACACGCACATTTTGGACCCGTCGACCGGTGCGCCGGTCAGACATGGGCTGCTGTCCGTGTCCGTGCTGCACCGGGATTGCGTCTGGGCGGACGCGTGGGCCACGGCATTGTTTGTGGTCGGACCAGAACGTGCATGGGCCCTGGCAGCTGTGAACGGGCTTGATGTGCTCTTGCTGGTGGCGGGGCCGCACGGCGAAATTCAGGAGCGCATGACAGACGGATTCAAGGCCGTGGTGTTGCGCGATGATGATCCGCGCGCCGTCGACCGGACGACGCGGCGCAGCAACAGACCCCCTTCGAGGGCACCATGATACTCGTCGTAGCGCTGACCGTTGGCGTGATCGCGCTCGTGATGGCCGGCATGGCCGTCGGTGTGGCCGTCACGGGGCGCCGCCTCAAGGGGTCATGCGGTGGCGTGGGCGGAGACTGTGCCTGTGAGCGAGCTGGGATAGCACCCGACAAGCGGAGCTGCGCGCACGCGGAGTAAGGACCGCGAAACGGCCTCGCCGGTTAGACGCGCCGGATGTTGGCCATCGCCGCCGCAAGATCGGTCTCGTGACTGGTGCCAACCACGGTACCGCCGGCCTGCGTGATCACCGACGAGGCGCGTTCGGTACTCACATCGTCGACCAACGCGACCAGTATCGACGAGTCTGGGGCAAGACCTTCGCCCATCTGCTTGAGCAGGGCGTCGGGGAAGCCAAGGTCGATGAAGTACGCGGCCAATGCGCCGCCAATCGCCATGGTAATGGTGCCAACGCCGGGCAGCAGCAGACCGGCAATCGCGCCGACGAGCGCGCTCTTCCCTACACCCCAATCGGCGGACTCATTGAAGTCCACTTTGCCGCTCGCATCCCGCATGACGGTTGCGGTGTTGCCCAGTTGAACGGCCGATCCCTTCAATAGGTCCAGTGCTCGCCCCGCGCCGAGTGGAGTCGAGAACGCCGAAATAAGAATCGTACGGGCGATGGGTTCCGGCATGTGTGGTCCTTGAAATGAGTCGACGTGAACGACGTGTGTAGAGGTCAAGGCGAGGTGACGTCCAACGTGATCGACGATGTTGGAGCGTAGCCCTGTGACGCGAACTCAGGGTGCTGGTGTCGACAGGGGTCCGACCTTGTCGCAAACGAAGGTGGCAGTGAAATGCGCGGAATCCGTCGCACTCGCGTTGGCTGATTGCTGATGGATATCCGTTGGACGCTCGTGAAACGTGTCGCCGGCCCGGTAGACACTGTCGGGTGCACCGCGCACCTGCATGCGCATGGCACCAGAAATCACGTACACCACCACCGCGCACCCATGCGTATGCGGCGCCGACGACGCCCCTGGAGGAACGCGTATGTCGACCACCTTCATGACCAGATGCTTCCCGTCCATCTCCGGGAGCGCGCGGTCAAAGGCAAGACCGTTGCGGGCGGGCTGTTGCGCCCCGCTGGTGTGGACGGGCTGGTACAGCAACGCGGCGCCCATCACAAGGACGGTGGCACTGAGGATACGTCGCAGCGTTGGCATAGTTCACTTCTCACGGCAGAGTGTGCAATTCGCGTGGAACGGGCGTAACGAAAAGTGCGCTGCGGAACTAATCTTCGCATCGTTTCTGCGTCGGTCCAGTGTGCAGACTAAGCTCATCCGTCCTACCCGCCTCATGGCCGCTTCCAGCCTCCTCACGCTGATCGACGACATTTCGGCACTGCTGGACGACATCGCCGTGCTGACCAAGGTCGCCGCGCAGAAAACCACCGGCGTGATGGGTGACGACCTCGCGCTCAACGCCGAGCAGGTTGCCGGTGTTTCGACCGATCGTGAGCTGCCGATTGTGTGGGCGGTTGCGAAGGGATCCTTCCGTAACAAGGTGATCCTGGTACCTGCGGCACTGACGATCAGTGCGTTCTTTCCGGCCGGTATTCTCCCGCTGCTCCTGATCGGCGGCGTATTCCTCTGCTACGAGGGATTTGAAAAGGTCTGGCACAAGCTGTCGCACGCCACTGCGCAGGACATAGCCGCGCGCGCCGAACGGTTGCACGGACTCGCTGATCCGACCGTCGACCTCGTGGCGATGGAGCGCGTGAAGATCGCCGGCGCGGTTCGGACCGACTTCATTCTCTCGGCCGAAATCGTCGTCATTGCGCTTGGCACCATGTCAGCACAGCCGATTGGACGGCAGGTCGTCGCACTGAGTATTGTCGCGGTGGCGGTCACGGTGTTCGTGTATGGGCTCGTCGCCGGCATCGTCAAGCTGGATGACCTCGGACTTCGCCTGCGTCGCGGCGCGGCGCCACGTGACGCCGCGTACCGACTCGGCGACTGGATTCTCACGGCGTCTCCAGTCATGATGAAAGGGCTCTCCGTGTTGGGTACGGTCGCAATGTTTATGGTGGGCGGCGGCATTGTGGTGCACGTGATCCCGGCGCTCGAACACCTGGCCGCTGCATGGAGTGGAACAGGCGCTCTTTCGGCGCCCGTGATTACCACGATGATCGACGCCGCCGTCGGCGTGCTGGTCGGCGGCCTGTGCGTGCTTGTCGTGACTACAGTGCAGCAGTTCCGAACGCGACGCATTACTCGCTAGCGCGGGTCTATTTTCGTCATCGCATCACGATCGCTGCCACGAGCGTCAGCCGGAGGAGCGCATTCTGTTCAAGGCAGCCGTCGCCGTTGCCGAGCTGGCCGATCACTCCGCTAACCGAGCCGTTTCCTTTCCTGCGGAACGTGATCATGTCAACGCGGGCCGCGAGTACAAATTCGTCGCCGTTCCATTGAATCGACTGTGGCGCAACCGAAAAGTCCGTCGGCTCCGTGTTACTGTTACTGCGGCGCAGGCGATCAACTGCAAACGTCACAACACTTCCTTTCGGCACGCGCGCGCCGTTGACGCCGACTATGTCATGCTGAAGCGTCGCCTGGAATTCGTCACCGACGCTGTTCTTGTCCGTGCACACCTGATCGAGTGACCGAAGCGTCAGCACCGTTCCAGCGGGAATGTTCATCGAGAGCGCGGCGTTGCCCGGTCGACTGGTTCTCGCCGCGTCGCGCAACGTAGCGATCGCGACATCAGCGTCGCGTCGTGTGGTGGCGGAACTGACAGCACCAGAAGGAACAAGCAACGACAAATCAGGTGGCGCGAGTTCGTTGTGCGGGATCGGTGGCGGCGAAGGGTCGCGGCGAGTACCGAGCGGAGGCGCTGGTGGTGTCGACGACTCGCCTCGCTGAACCACGATCTCCTGCGACTCGACTGGCCGATCGTGCAGCAGCACCGCGCTGCTATCGAGCGCCTCGAGGTTCAACGAATCCAGCGCCCGCTGCGACGTCGCACTCATACTGTTTGTGCGACCAGCAAGATCACGGAGCCCTTGCGTCAACATTGCACGCTCCGCAGGAAACGCCAGCGCGGCAGCACCGGTGAGCACAACGACACCGACGAGGGTGACTAGCCACGGCGAGAAACGTCGTCGCGCCGAGGCCGGAGCGATCGCGGCCCCATTGGGTACTGGACTCGAACGTTGCTCCAGCGGTTGCCCGCAACTCTCGCAGAAGACGGCGTCGGTTTCGTTACGAGCGCCACATTCCACGCAGAAGACGGAATCAGTGGCCATGATATCCTCGTTCGTCGAACAATGATCGGCGGCCCGATGCCGTAGGATGGGTGTCCACGTGCGATCTACTTCGCAATCCGTCGCGCGATACTGCCGACCGCAATCGAAGCACCGACGAACACTATCGTTTGCGTTGCGTCGCCGAACCGGTCACCAAGCAATGGCCCCAGCACCCGAATGGCCAAAAAATACGTCACGACGATCGAACCAACCGTGAGCAGTACGCCCTGCAGTCCTTTGAGTGCGCGTTGACCCTTGCTGGTGCCGTTGCGACTCACGGCGGTGCTTGCCGTGTCACTCTGTTGGTTGCGCCCGCACTTTCGACAGAAATGAGCGGCAGCAGTCAACTGCATACCGCACCCAGTACAGAACGGCGTGGCCTTCGCCGCCGCATTACTCCGCACCGCAAGCGGCGCGTCGCAGAACATGCAGGTGAGCCCGGCACCGTAGTTGGAATTCCCGCACTGCGGACACGGCCGCGCATCGGACTCAAGCGACGTCATTGGCATGGCGTGTCGTGCGCTCGAGGGTCGCTCCACACTCGCCACAGAATTTCTGATTCGGAGCGTTTGCCTTGCCGCAGGTGGCGCACGAACGCGACTCGCGCTGACCGGCAGGTAGCGAGCCGACCACTCCCGTTGCGTCCTTCGGCGACAGCGTGGGCCGGGCGAATCGTTCGGCGCGCACGCGCGCGTGCCGTGGCGCTTCCGGATCGAGTGCCGAACGCAGCAGCATGTACAGTTTGTCGTAGAGATCCACCAGCGTCAGCGCCTGGTGGTTGGCCACCACGCCATCGTCACCGGGTTCGAGGCGAACGCAATGGTTTGCCGAAACCGTTGGCGCAAGGAAAACTTGCTCAAGTGACATCGCACCGTGATCCGTCCAGACATCGACCGCGACGCCAAGTGCGGTGCGCAGGCCGCCGTTCAACTCCTCGCCGAACGTTACCGCCGCTTCGCCGAAGCTAAATCCTTCCTCACCCGTGCGCTGGTTGCGACTCGGATGCAGGAACGCCGCATCGCTCAGCCACGCGAGTTGCTCGTCGGACGGTTCGCGGAGGAGCGGGATGACGCCTGGCGTAAGCGAGAGGAACGCAGGGAGCAGCCATCGGGTGTCTCGGCTGGTGATAGCAATTCGCATGGTCGCTGCGAATTCTGCGGCCGCAATCCATAGGGGTGCGCCGCCGCCGTATTCGGACGCCTGTCGCAATGCGGCGCGACGATGGGCATCGACGGCGTGCAGCGCGTACACCAGGGCAGGCAGCGGCACCAACGGTGGCATGCAATTGGCAATCGTACGCGTCGCGCCACTCGACAATTCGCTCACCCACCACGCCAGATATGCCGCGGCGGAATCGAACGTCAGCACCGCGTAGTCGTCCGGCGACCGCGGGAGCAACACGACAAACGTGTTCGGATCGGCGCGACGCCAGCAGGCGACGAACACCGACCATTCACCCGACGCATCGGCGACGGCGTGCCGCACCCGCACGTCCGGTCGAGCGAGAATCGTTGCGATACGGGGATCACAATGTGGTGCGACGTTCGCTGGGCGATCGACACCGTACGCCGTCTGCAAATGCGCGTCGAGCGACGTGTGCGCGTCAAGCGTGACGGCAAGGGGTGACATCGCGTTCCACGACACACGGAGCGCGCGAAAGAGCGGACCGATATCGGTTAGCGAAAGATCGAACCGGTTGCCGACATGCGCCGTGCTCGCGTCAGTCATGACAATGACTCTGGAGCATCAGTCCACACCGTATCATCGAGCATGCGAACGAACGCGTGGGCGCCGCCAACGCTGAGATATGGGCATCCGCTCACCAGACTGCGCAACGTCAGTGTTGCGTCATCGGGAGCGATCCAGAGCAGCCGACCCGCACGAATCCACGGCGCCAGGTCGAAGTCCGCGTCTTCGATGCCGGGCTCTAACGATGTCCGGCACAAATGCCCATCGCGGTCGTGAAACGTGTAGTGACCAGATCCCCACGTATTCACCCGCGCCATGTCCATCGGCGGCGGGTCTGCGGTGTACACGATCGCGAAGGCGCGGTGATGACCAACCGAAAACGAAGACACTACGGCCCGCAGGTTGGTGTTGTCGAGCAGCCGCGGCAGCACGTACGGCGCGTCTGGTCCGGGATGACACAGGAACGGACTCGTACCCACAGGATCCCACAGCTGCACGGCGCCGGTGAGTGCGAAGAACGTCGTCGGCACATTTTCGTCGGGGCGCACCGCGTCTGCGTGATTCCACCAGAGGCCGTCGAGTCCGAGCGTGTCGACCGAATGGCGAATCACCGCGCCGCTAAATGGACATCGTGACACACGAAGGAACGGCACACGCGCGCGATACTCTTCACGAAGATGTCCGATCCGTTGCGTCAGCTCGTAACAGCGACGCGTTCGCGATTTGTCCGGCGCATCTCCAGCGACCAGCAACGCGAGTAGCTCTCGCTCAGCAATGCCGTAGTCCGCAAGGAGCGCCTGTCGCTCAATCGCTTCGCGCGACGTGCTCATGGGAGCGTCACGTTGTCGGAGCCCGGTAGCGCATTGGGAAATCCTTGCGGAATCTTCGCCGGATCGTAGGCCTTTGGCCCGGCGACGACGCTGCCGTCGGGCAGTGTAACCGGCTGGCCTAGTGCGCGTTCCGCCGATGCACCATAGACCTCGAGCGACGCCTTGGAGTGGCTGGCCTGCTTGTTGGCATCTTCGGCGAGGTTCAACCACTTTTGGGCGTCGGCAGGATTCCGCCGCGCCTGGTCCAGCGCGTTCGATCGTACTTTGAGCATGCGGTCAAGATCCGCGAGATGTTGTTCTCGCTCGTTGTACAGGAATCCTTCGGGCGTCAACTCACCCTGCGCGTTGAAGTGGTTGCGCAATGGTCCCCCCTTCGTGGCCTGCGTCCTGGCCTGATCCAACTGCATGGTGTGCCCCAGTTCGTGTTCGGCCACGCGCGCCTGCTCAAGTTCGCTTCGCTTCACCCATTCTTGCGCGTGTTGATCCCACTGCTCGAACGCCGGATGGTGCACTTTCCCCGTGGCTTGCTCATTGAGGTTCGGCGTGACGTGACCAGCCGTCTGATGCTTGCCGGGCTCCAGTCCGCGTTCAAAGTCGGCCACCGGCTCATACTCGATGCGTTTCACCAGGTCTTCGCGTATTCCCTTCTTTCGCAGTGCCTCCTGCACCTTCTTGGTGCGCTCCGCCACGTCGCCTGCATCAGGTGCCAACGCATCCGGATAGACCTTGGGCGCCGCCTTTTTCCCCACGGCCTCAATCTCCTTATCGAGATCGCCGACCGCTTGTCTCATCTCCTCTGGGCTCAAGGCCCGAGCATCGCCCAAGTCGATTTCGTCCGCCAGATGACGCGCGCGTGAAGTCGTCGGTTTGCTCGAAGACTTCGCGACGTCGTCCGCAACGCCACTCCCAGCACGTATCACGTCATCCACATTGCGTTCAACGACTCGCGCCGCGTCGTCTGCATTCCGTGCGATAACGCGGGCCGCGTCGTCGAGCAGATTCTCGGCCACGCCGACGGCGCCGCCGAGTAGTTTGCCGCCTTGCCGCACAGCCGCACCGCCGACGCCTTTGACGAGCGTCCCCGTCGTCACTACGGTGTCCGCTGTGCCCGCCAGTTCAGCCGCACCCAAGAGACCGTCAACGAGTCGCTCCGTCGCGCGTCGCTTGCCGTCCGTCGCGTCGATCAGTTTGCCGAGACCTGGAACCTTGCGCGCGGCTTCTTCGACTTTGGCAGGATCGAGTAAGTCGTCGAATGTGCCGTCCATGGCATCTTTGCGGATCGCCGGGTCGGCCAAGTCCTTCACGACACCCTTCGTCGCTTCCCATGCGTCGCTCCCCGACTTGCGGATCCCGCGCGCACGATTGTCGACCACGTCGACCGCGAGGTCGGCCGCTGTGTCGATCCCGCTTTGCACGACTTTCCCGACGACGTCCACCACTTGCTCGCCCGCATCGAGTATTGCCTTCTTCCGATCATCCATCCGGTCACGCGCGTCACGATTGCCGGCGTTGGCGTCGACGATGTCTACCGCCACATCGGCGGCCTTGTCGATCCCTTTTTGCACTGCGTCCCCGACATCCTTCCGTATTTCATCGAGGTCCTTCTTCACTCCTTTGTTAAAGTCGTCTTTGAAGTCGATGACCTCCTGGACCCCGTCCTTGATTTTACTCCAGGTCGTGTTGCCCTTTTCTCGCTCGACGAAATCCCTGATCGTTCGGTCGATGTCGTCAAGGTTGCCCGTCGGCGTACCGTCGGCGTTTGGTTTAGACGCGCGATCAATGACTCCTTGCGCCCACTTCCGCCGATCACCATCGGGCACATCGTCAAGTCGCTTGCGGATGTCCTCGAGTTTGTTCCGCTTCGCCTCGATGTCGGCGATCTCATCGGGAGTCGGACCACGTGGCGCCGTAGTGTCTGGCATTCTCCGCGATGGATCGTCGCCTGTCGGCACTTCATTCGGTCGAGGCAGACGCCAGCCGAGCTCGCGTGGATCCCAGACAACCTTGTCCTTCTCCCACTTTCGTCGCTTCTCATCAGCGGACGGGTCAAACGGATTGTCTTTCCGCTCGTTCTCGCGAACGTCAGGCGCCTCCGATGGTTCGGCAGGTACCGGCACGCGTGGCTTGGGCGCCTCACGCTCAGCCTCACCAGTACCCTTGAGTGCATTGGTGACGGCAACCGCGATCATCCCGCCGCCGATGGCGCCAACGGCTCCCGTAACCGCCGCTTGTACGACGCCCGTTCGCATGCAGTCCTCGAGCAGGTCGTTCGGAATGGAAACGAAGTTCTTCACCTCCTTCACATACGCGAGGCAATTGTCCGCGTAGGCAACGTCCGCCTGAACGAGCAGTAGCCACACCGCTCCCGCAAAGGCTCCGAGCAGCAAAGGGAATACGTCCGCCGAATCGATGTGCAGATCGTAGCGCGCGAACAGCCGTCGCATCACGACTCCTGGCGCGCGCGACGGCGCACAGTGAATCCCAGGACGGTACCGTATGCAATGTGTCCAACGAAACTCACCAAGCGGAACGCCCAATCATCACGCACTTGAAGAAACGTGGGATAGCTGAGTAGCATGCCGATCTCGAGCATCATTGCCCATGCAACTCCCCAGTACCAACGCGCCGGGCCCGCGACGAGTGCGTAGATGATCGCGAAGCTAAATCCGTTCCAGATGTGATAGAGCCAGCCTGCGAAGATCGCGACCGATGTCTCGGGTGGTTGTCCTGTCATCAGCGAGCCAAGGCGCGCAATGGCGTGAAAGGGATAGTAGGAC
>JANMKU010000062.1:0-16898 GCA_031372205.1 Gemmatimonadaceae bacterium
GTCGCGTCCCGTGCGCGCACCCACGGCCATGATGGGGTTGCCCACACCCGATGCAGCGGCACGAATAAGTTCGTCCTCGCGCATCACTCCGACACACATCGCATTGACCAACGGATTGCCATCGTAGGACGGGTCAAACACTACTTCGCCGCCAACGGTCGGCACGCCCATGCAGTTGCCGTAGTCGCCGATGCCTTTGACGACGCCGGAAAACAGCCACCGCACGCGGGCAGTCGTGAGCGGTCCGAAGCGCAGGGAATTGAGAAGCGCAATGGGGCGCGCGCCCATCGTGAAGACGTCCCGCAGTATCCCTCCCACGCCGGTCGCGGCCCCCTGATACGGCTCAATGGCGGACGGATGATTGTGCGACTCGATCTTGAAGGCGACCGCAATGCCATCACCGACCGAGATAACCCCTGCATTCTCGCCTGGACCCTGCAACACCCACGGTGCGGTTGTGGGCAACGTCTTGAGCAGTGGCCGCGAATGCTTGTACGAACAATGCTCGCTCCAGAGCGCGCTCACCACGCCCAGTTCGGTGAACGTTGGCGTACGCCCCAGCATGTGCACTAAGCGCTCGTACTCGACGACCGTGATGCCGTGTTCCGCCACGAGCGCGGGCGTAATCGCCGGATCTCCTGTGCGCGGGAGCACGGTGCTCATGCGCGCACCTGTGCGAGCATTGCGTCAAGCACGGAGGCGAACAGGGGAAAGCCATCGCTGGAGCCGAGCACGGATTCCATCGCGCGCTCCGGGTGGGGCATCATGCCGAGCACATTGCCGCGGGCATTCACCATGCCGGCAATGTTGCGCAGCGAGCCGTTCGGGTTCGCTGCGTCCGTCGTCTCGCCGTTCGCATTGACATACCGAAAGATCACATGTCCTTCGCCTTCAATACGCGCAAGGACGTCGGCATCCGCCGTATAGCGACCATCGCCATGCGCGATCGGCACCGTGATCACCTGTCCGATGTGGTACTGCGATGTGAACTGCGTCGCAATGCTTTCCACGCGCAGATGGACGGGCTCACTCACAAACTTGAGACTGGCATTGCGAAGCAGCGCACCCGGGAGCAAGCCCGCTTCGCACGCGATCTGAAAGCCATTGCAAATCGCCAGCACGGGCCCTCCCCGCCTCGCGAATGCCACGACTTCGCGCATGATCGGACTGAAGCGCGCAATTGCACCAGGGCGCAGGTAGTCACCGTAGCTAAAGCCACCGGGCAGAATGACGAGGTCTACGTCCTGCAAATCGTGATCTTTGTGCCAGCAGTACACGGCCTGCTGCCCCAAGATTGTCGCCACCGCGTTGTAGGCATCCTCGTCACAATTCGAACCGGGAAACCGAATGACGCCGGCCTTCACGCCCGAACCACCGACGCAATGTCGAAGTCTTCCGTGACCGGATTGGCGAGCAGCTTCTCGCACATCGCGCGCACCGCTGCGCTGGCGGCGTCCTCGGACGCAGCCTGCGTGTCGATCACCAGGAACCGCCCGACACGTACGTCCGCCACCGCCGCAAAGTCCAGCGAGTGCAGCGCGTCCGTGACCGCTTTGCCCTGCGGATCGAGAATACCGCGCCGCGGCACGATGTGAACAGCGACAAGAAAGCGGGTCATGCGGACGGATCCTCGGGTGCGGCCGGACGGCCGGGTGTGTTGCGCGTCTGATTGCGACGGCGACGGCGACGGCGACGTGCGCGATCGTCGTCATCCGGGTCATCATCGGCACCGAGCGCAACGGCGTCATCGCGCGAAGGCAGACGGTCCATCAAGCCCAGGATGACCGTGCGACCGATGCCATACGTGACGTAGGCCATCAGCGCTGGAAAGAAGAACTGCTTTGGCAGAAAGATTGTGCCGACGAACGTGCCGACCACCAGCAGCAATCCGAGTAGGCCCTTCACCGACCGAAAACCAACGGTCGGCACTTTGGCATACTGCACATTGCTGATCATCAGCATGCCCAGACCGAGCATGACCCAGCGCAGCATTTGATGCCACGGCAGATCGGCGATGACCGTCTCGGTGTACAGCGACGTCTGACTAAACCAATAGTAGGTTGCCAGCGTCATGCCGGCCGCTGGACTCGGCAGGCCGGTGAAATGCGTCATCGCACGACCGGCTTGCTCAACGTTGAACCGCGCCAGTCGCATCACGGCGCACGCTGTAAAAAAGAAGCAAAAAATCCAGTCCCAGCGCGCCTCGTTGAGCGCCAGAAAATACATGATCAAGGCCGGCGCCGTGCCGAACGATACGGCGTCCACCAGCGAATCCAATTCAGATCCGAACTTGCTGCCAGAGTTCGTGGCTCGCGCAATGCGCCCGTCGAGCGTGTCCGCGATCGCGCCAAACACGATGTAGCGCGCGGCCGCGTCAAATTCTCCACGGGACGCGGACACCACGGCGAAGATGCCAAAGAACAGATTGGCGAGCGTGAATCCGTTCGGGAGGGCGATCGCTGCGCGTGGGCGAGGGCGCCGTGTGTTCGCGCCGACGTCAACCATCAGGTGACCGGCAGATCAGCGATCACCGTCACACCCGCTTGCATACGCTGACCGATCGAAACGCGGAGCGACGCGTTCACTGGAACAAACACGTCAACGCGCGAACCAAAGCGGATCAATCCCATTCGCTGCCCTTGTTCAGCGCGGTCCCCGCGTTTGGAGTCCGTGATAATGCGTCGCGCGATCAGACCAGCGATCTGCCGGATCAGGATGCGGTGCACCCCACTCACCATGCCGACCGACGCGTGTTCGTTGTCTTCACTCGACGCCTCAACAGCCGCATTGAGAAACTTGCCCGCCCTGTGCTCCACGTGTTGGACGACACCGCTGATCGGGTATCGGTTGACATGCACGTCGAAGACATTCATGAAGACCGACACGCGGAGTGCGTCGCCCCCTATGAACGTGGCTTCGGACACCGTCGCGATCATCACGACACGACCGTCGGCCGGCGACACGATCACCGTGGGACCGCGTTCGCCGACGCGAACGGGATCGCGGAAAAACCACGCTACCCAGAGCGCGATGACCGTCAGCGCGAAGGCGAGCAGCCACAAGGGCCACGACCGCATGCGGAGCGCCGCGGCAAACGTGAGTGCGGCCAGCGCAGCTGCACCAATCATGAACGGATAGCCTTCACGGGCGAACATCAGTGCGGATCCTCCGGCAGGCCGAGGCGTGCCAAGTCGAGTGGTGCACCAGTGATGCGTGCGAAGGCATCGCGATAGCGGAGGCTGGTCGTGCGAACGACGTCGGCCGGAATCGTCGGCGGGGGTGCTTCGCCGTTCCATCGTCCTGCCGAACGCTCCACGTCCAACCAGTCACGTAGCGGTTGTTTGTCGAAGCTGGGTTGACCTCGGCCCGGGCCGTACCCGTCGGTCGGCCAAAACCGTGAACTGTCTGGTGTCAACACTTCGTCAATGAGAAGGAGCGTGCCGTTGCGCCAGCCGAATTCGAGCTTGGTGTCCGCAACAATCAAGCCGCGTGGTGCGGCAATGGCCCGCCCAAACTCGTAGACCATACGCGCGAGTCGCTCCAATTCCGCTGCCACGTCTCCGCCGATCGTGTCCGCCATGCGCGCGACCGAAATATTTTCATCGTGACCGGTCTCCGCTTTCGTTGCCGGACTAAACAGCGCGGGATCGAGACGATCACTCTCACGGAGCCCAGCCGGCAAGCGTTCGCCGGCGAGCGTACCCAGTGACGCGTACTCTTTCCACGCCGATCCGGTGATGTAGCCACGGACCACGCACTCAATCGGCACCACCTCCGCCCGCACGCACAGCATGGCGCGACCAACAAGCGCGTGACGATGGGGCGCAAGGGACGGCACGTCACGAATGATGTCGTCGGCGTCAGCGGTCAACAGATGATGCGCGACGCGTGTACCCAGTTGAGAGAGCCACCACGCGGTCAGTTGCGTGAGCACGGCGCCTTTGTACGGGATCGCCTCGTGCATGACGACATCAAACGCGCTAATTCGATCAGTCGCGACGAGCAACAAACGGTCCGCATCCACCTCGTACACGTCGCGCACCTTGCCTCGCCGAAGGAGCGGCAAGGGGAGCGCAGTGTGCGACAACGCAACGTTCGATGTCGCGACGCTCATACGCGCACCTCGTCGTGTCCAGACGATGACAACTCCCGTTCGAGCCACGACGCCACGTGATCGCGGAGGAACTCTTCCACCTGCTCGGGCGCACGTCCGACGAAGCGCGATGGGTCCGCGACCAACTGCAAGTCTTCTAGCGGCACGCCAAAGGCCGGATCCGCGGCGAGTCGTTCCAGAAGATCATTGCGCAACGCGCCGTCCTTAACGGCGCGCGCGGCGTCCATGCTGTGACCGCGGATGACTTCATGTGCCACCTGGCGGTCGCCACCGGCGCGGACGAAGCGCACGATGATCTCTTCGGTCGCCATGAATGGCAGTTCATCATCCACGCGGCGACGAATGCGCGCCGGATGCACGTCCAGTCCACTCGCCACATTGTGCATCAACACCAGCATCGCATCCGTCGCGAGAAACGATTCGGGAATAGACAGACGACGGTTGGCGGAATCGTCCAGGGTGCGCTCGAAGTACTGCACCGCGTGCGTCTGATTCGCGTTTGGCTCAAGCGACAGTACAAAGCGCGCCAGCGACGCAATCCGTTCTGACCGCATGGGATTGCGTTTGTACGCCATCGCCGACGAGCCGATCTGCTGCTTCTCGAAAGGCTCCTCAATCTCTCCAAATGCCTGGAGCATCCGGATATCGCCGGAGAACTTCGACGCCGTAGCAGCCACGCCAGCAACCACGCCGAGTACGTGGGCATCGATCTTCCGTGAATACGTCTGACCGCTGACGGGAATCGACGCCGCAAATCCCATGCGTGCCGTGACCATGCGATCGAGCGCCCGCACTTTTTCGTGATCACCATCGAACAGCGAGAGAAAGCTGGCCTGTGTACCTGTGGTGCCCTTCACACCGCGAAAGGGCATCTGCGCGACGCGATGCTCCACGTCCTCAAGGTCCAGCAGGATGTCCTGCATCCACAGCGTCGCGCGCTTACCGACGGTCGTCAACTGTGCCGGCTGCAAGTGCGTGTAACCAAGTGTCGGTACCGCACACCATTCGCGGGCGAATGCGTCGAGGGCACGCAGCACGCGAAGCAGCTTGGTGCGTACCAGTTCGAGGCCACGTCGCATCATGACCAGTTCGGCATTGTCCGTCACGTAGCAGCTCGTCGCGCCCAGATGAATGAACGGACGCGCTTCGGGAGCCACATCGCCAAAGGCGTGCACGTGTGCCATCACATCATGCCGGAACCGACGCTCGTACTCGGCGACCGCCGCGAAGTCGATGTCACGCCCGTGCGCGCGCATGGCGGCGAGTGCTGAGTCCGGGATGGGCACGCCGAGCTGCGCCTGCGATTCAGCCAGCACCAGCCAGAGCTCACGCCAGAGCGCGTGCCTGGTCTGCGGCCCCCACAACTCCAGCATGGCACGCGATGCGTATCGTTCGGACAGCGGTGATGCGTATGTCGAAAAGTCGGGAGCGGTCACGAGGCTCAGCGCAGAGTAAATGACGTTTGCAGCAACTGGCGGCCGCGATAGAAATAGACCACGACCGGGCCACGTGTCCCGTATCCCTCGATCGCCCTGGACGCGGTTTCCGCCGACGTGATGCGCGAACCGCCGATCTGTACGAGTACGTCACCCGCCTGTAACCCGATCTCTTCCGATATGCGATCGGACGCTTTGTAGACGAGTGCGCCGGCCGTCGCCTCGACTCCGCGCTCCAGCCGAATCACGTCGGTGAGGGTGACCAGTTGCAGCTCGCGTAACACGGTGACTTTCGGCGCGCTCACTTCTGGTGCGTCAGCGACCTTGAGGCTCATGCTGATATCACGGGTGCCACGATGCACAACGATCGGGAGCGATTCACCAACCCGCAGATCGAGTAGTCGCGCCTCCCAGTCAAATGGATTGCGTACGCCACGAGCGCCCGCCCGCACGATTTGGTCGCCCGCCGCCACACCGGCGCGCTCCGCTGGTGATCCGGGCACCACCCGCTGCACGATCGCGCCGGCCGATGCAGCGGCGCGCGCGCTTTCCACTTGTGGTATCGCCAAACGAATTCCGACCCACGGTTGGCGCACCGCCCCATGCTCAAGGAGATCTTCGACGATGCGTTTGGTGCGGTCGATTGGAATGGCGAACCCGAGCCCAACAGAACCGCCGCTCGGTGAATAGATCGAACTGTTCACGCCAATCACTTCACCGATCGCATTGACCAAGGGACCACCCGAGTTGCCGGGATTGATCGCCGCGTCCGTTTGAATCATGTCGACATAGACGCCACCGCCCTCACCGCGTCCTGCCAGATTGCGGCCCACGGCACTCACGACGCCCACTGACACACTCGGTTCGCTGTTGCCGAGCACAAAACCGAAGGGATTGCCGATGGCGATCGTCCACTCGCCGACGAGCAGATCGGCCGAGGTACCCAGTGTGGCAACGGCGAGCTTCTTGGCCGGAATCCGCACGACCGCGAGGTCGTTGTTCTCATCGATGCCCACCACCGTCGCGTCATAGGTGGTGCCATCGCGCATCGCCACCGAGACCTTCGACGCGCCGCTAATGACGTGTGCGTTCGTGACGATGACGCCGTCTTCGCGAAACACGAACCCTGACCCGATCCCCGCGCTTCGACGTTCACCACTTCGCCCGCCAGCGAACGCCTCGAAGAAGTCTACGGGGACCCGTTGCAGCGTTTCCGTCTGCACGGTGACGACCGTTGGGGCGACGCGCTCCACCGCGGTCGTGATCGCCGTTCGTCGCGAATCGGCGATCGTCGATGACGGCAACACTGGTGCTGCGGTACGCGCCGGAGGCTCGACCTTGGATGCTTGCGCGCTGGAGGGTGTTGGCGTCGCTCCCTCACAGCCGGCGGTCAGGCATGCCGCGACAACACACCACGTAAATCGTGAGCGCATCACGATGGACTGACGCGGAGTTTCTCGCCGTGCGTAGGACGTCGGGCGCCGTCCATCAGCGACTGATCGGTAAAGGGATAGGCCGCGAGCGCGCGCAGCGCCGCCGTACCGACCACCGCTGCATGCGCCCCAGCAAGTGCGCACTCCACGAGAGCGGCGCCGGGGGCGGGAAACACCGCCACGAGGTCTGACTCGGCGGCGGATGCATCCAGCAATCGTCGTGCCTGCGACATGACTGCGGCAGCGTCGGCACCCGCCGCATAAATGCGGTCAACATCAACGAACAGAAACGCCGCCCCGGTGCGCGCAGCTAACATGGCTTGCGACGCTGATCCGACATACGTGGCCGCGACCCGAACGCCGGTGCTCGCCAAGCGATGCATCAGCGGGATGTATGGATCCGCGAATGGCAGCTGAATCACCACATGGTCGGCCACCCGACCGAGTTGCTCCGCTTCCTCCGCCGCGAGCGCCGCTGACGTGGCGTTGAGCGCCACGAATACCGGCATGGCGGCCGCGCGTGCGAAGTCGCCAAGCCATGTCAGCGATTCGCTCGGTGTGGACGCTCCATGGAGTGCGGCATCCGGTAGGACCACACCGTCGATCAGGGCGCGCGCCGTCGCCCAACGCACATCGTCCAACGCATCAGTCGCGAGGAATAGTCTCAAAGTTCGATTTCGTAGAACGTGTCGGGATAGGTGACCTGATACAATGACAGTCCGTGCGCGGGCGCTGGCGTTGATGTCTCGCGGTTCGTTGAAGCGACGAGCAGCCGCGCGATCGTACCACGCGGCCGTCGACCGAGCCCCACGTCAACCATTGTTCCTACGAGGAATCGGACCATATGATGGAGAAACCGGTTTGCCTCGATCTCAAAAACCCAGCCGCCGTCGCCCTCACGCCACGTTGCTTGATGCACGATGCAGCGATGATGATCGTCGACCGGCGCCGTATGTGCCACGGCAAACGCCCGAAACGTGTGCTCACCACACAGCGAGTCCGCTTCCGCCTGCATGGCCCCACCGTCGAGCGGGTGTCGTACGGCCCACTCGAAGCGACGACGGAACGGAGACCGCGCCGCCTCGTCGGTGCCTAAAAGATAGCGATAGCGTCTCGCAGTCGCGCTCCGCCGCGGATGAAAATCCGGCACCATCCGCGTCGCCACCGCGACCCAGATATCGTCCGGAAGCAAGGCATTCACGGCGTGCCGAAGCGTCGCCGCTCTCCACCTCTCGGGAACACGCACGCCGGCACCTTGCCCATGCGCATGAACGCCGGCGTCGGTGCGACCGGCGCCAATCACCGCCACTGACTGGTTGCACAGGCGGCCCACCACTCGCTCCATCTCCCCCTGGACCGTCCGCGCCGCGGGTTGGCGCTGCCATCCAGAGAAGCGACCGCCATCGTACTGCGTGACCAGAAGAATGGGGCGAGGGTCCATAGCGGGAGGGAAGGTAGGCCCGTTGCGGGCACAGTACAACTCACGCCGATAGGCCCTTTGCTGCGAAATCGCTCGGCGATGACATTGCGCCGCCGCGTTCGCCACTGTTTGATCCACTGCGCCCATGCCCCCACGTTCTCTCGCTTCACTCGCTCACGCCCTTGGCGCGATTTCCGACCTTGACGGCGCGCTTATCGCGCTCGGCGAGTGTCTGGCCGAACTCGATCGCGGCGCGCTTGTGGCGTTTGTGCAATACGACGCACGCCGAGACATGTTGCGCGAACGATTGTCACCGATTGGTGCGGAGGTGGTGCGGACGCCGATCGAAACCACGTTCGACCATGTGCCGGAGCCGACGCGCAGCAAAGTGGCGGCGGGGGCGCAATTCGTGGATCTGGTCGACAAGACCGCGGACTATGCGCGACTCTTTGGCTTTGTGGGGCAGGACGGTGGCGTGCTGTCATTGCGCGGACTGCGCATTGAGGGTTCGCTCTCCGCGGTCCTCGCCCTCTACGAACCGCGAAAGATCTTCGGCACACGAACGACGGAGCGGCTTGCGCCGGCGCTCGCGCTCTTCGACCTCGCGTTTGGTCGACTGGCGGAGCGCGACGCGCGCGAGGAGGCCGTGCGCACCCTTGAGGACGTCACGCAGCGCGTGCACGGCGAGTACGTCCGTCGGCTCGGCGCGTTAGAAGCCGAACAGCGGGTACGAAGTATCACGCCGCTCGAAACATCAGCAATCGATATCTCCGCGTCGCTCGCCCTCGAAGCCGAAGCGGCACGCTCCAGCGAAGAGGCCCGTCGCGCGAATCACCGCGCTGAGCTGACCGGCCATCAACTGACGGCTGCTGTTGGACAGTTGGAGCAGGCGCACATTGAGTTGCATCGGCGGAGTGAAGCCCTTCGTCAACGGACGCGCACGCTCTATCTGGTCGATCGTGTCCTCTCCCTGGATGCGGCGACGCGCGACGCGCGGACTCTCGTTGACGGCCTTCTCGCGCTGGTTGGTGATGACATGCAAGCGCAGCGCTGTTCGTTGATGCTGCGTTCACCCGACCCGGACTATCTCTACCTGGCCGCTGCGCGCGGCATTGCGCCCCACATCGTCGAGGGCATGCGCATTCGTATCGGTGAATGCGTGGCAGGACGCGTCGCGGCAGCGCGAGAGCCGCTCCTAGTCGAGGATGTCAAAGACGCCACGCAGCATCCGCTGCTCCGCGACCAGTTCTTCACGACGGGTAGCTTCATCAGCTTTCCACTGGTCTACCACGACGAACTGGTTGGTGTACTCAACCTGACGAATCGCGCACAACGCGGCGTGTACACGGATGAGGATGTGGAGCGGGTACGTTTGCTCGGACTGGTCATCTCCCTCGTGGCGTCCCGCAACAACCTGGCGGAACGGCTCTTGCAAACGATCCGTGTCGGCTGACGCGCTCGCCACCGCGATCAAGCGGCTCGCGGCACACGAGTCGCTTGATGCGCCGATGTTGACGCGCGCGTTTGGCCAGATCATGCGCGGGGAGGGGAGTGCGGTGCAGGTTGCCGCCATCCTCATGGCACTCCGCGTCAAAGGCGAAACCGCACAGGAAGTCGCCGGCGTCGTGGAGGCACTACGAGACGCGATGGTGGTGCTCCCCACGGCCGACGCGGATGACCTCGTGGACACCTGTGGCACGGGCGGCGGTGCGCTCACCACCTTCAACATCTCCACCGCCGCGGCGCTCGTCGCGGCGGGGATGGGTGTGCGCGTCGCAAAGCATGGTAATCGGTCGTTCACGTCCCGATCGGGGAGTGCCGACGTGCTGGAAGCACTCGGCGTCGTGATCGAGACGACGCCGGCCGCGATGGCCGCAACGCTGGCAGAGGCCGGCATCGTGTTTATGTTCGCGCCTCTCATGCATCCGGCGCTCCGTCACGTCGGCCCTGTGCGCCGCGAACTTGCGATTCCGACCGTGATGAATATCGTCGGACCCTTGGCGAACCCGGCGCGCGCGGGGCGCCAGGTCGTGGGGGTGTCCGAACGCGCGCGTCTGTCGTTGCTGGCCGACGCGCTGGCGGCGCTTGGCACGCAGCGCGCGATGGTGGTGCACGGAGAGCCTGGCCTCGATGAGGTATCACCGCTCGGTGTGACGTCCGTCGCGGAGGTGCGAGGGAGCGTCACGACACATTGGGAGATCGACCCCGCTATCGCCGCCGTCGCCGGCGTGCGCGCCGACGACCTGCAAGGTGGCGATCCCGCAGAGAATGCAACGCTGATTGAGACCGTGCTCAAAGGGGGAGGACCTCCCGGTGCGCTGGCAGCGGTCCTGCTCAATGCAGCCGCCGCGTACTACGTCAGCGGCAAGGCCGATACGTACGCATTGGCGGTCGACGTTACGCGTGCTGCGCTGGCATCAGGCGTGGGTGCGCTGGCATTGGACCGCCTACGCCGCGCGTCTCACCGGGCGGCGGGGGCGGGTCAGTAACGCCGTAGTACACCGACGACAATTCCCTGGATGCGCACGTCGTCCTCGTGCACGAACAGCGGCGACATCGTTTCGTTCGCCGGTTGCAGTCGAATGCGGCCGTCGCGTTCGCGGTAATAGCGTTTAACTGTCGCACCACTGTTGTCGAGCAGTGCAATCACCATCTCGCCGTTGTCCGCTGTCTGCCGATCGTTGATCACCACAAAATCGCCGTCGCGAATCTGTTCCTCGATCATTGACTCGCCACGAACGCGCAGCACGTAGTGACTGCCACTGCGTCGGAGGAAGCCGTCCGGCACGGCCATGGTCTCGCCGGTCATCATCGATTCGAGCGGCGCACCAGCTGCCACCGCACCAAGCAACGGCAATTCAACGGCGCGCTGGTACACTTCTGATGGCAAGATCTCGATGGCACGACTCTCGTTGTACGCGCGTTTAATGTATCCCTTGCGCTCCAGATTCGAGAGATGTTCGTGAACCGTCGCAAGCGAGTTATAGTTGAACCGGGAGGCGATCTCCTCGAAGCTCGGCGCATAGCCGTTTGCTTCATTGTACTCGGACAGGAACGACAGAATTTCTCGCTGGCGTTTGGTGAGCGACATGGCGCCTCCAGATGAGGTCGGGTGCACAGCTAGCGGCTCAGCGTCACTCAACGCCCCGCTCACGAACCCCGAAAAGGGGCCGAATCCACGCTAACCGAATACAGGCCG
The DNA here is from genome assembly GCA_031372205.1 of Gemmatimonadaceae bacterium. GTDB lineage: Bacteria > Gemmatimonadota > Gemmatimonadetes > Gemmatimonadales > Gemmatimonadaceae > Gemmatimonas. Next base: position 11,603 of record JANMKU010000062.1, read on the forward strand.
AAGTGCAAGGATTTTCTTCACCAGAGAGTTGGACCCCACCACGCGGTACGCTGGGTGAACTCACCGCCGCTTCGCATCGGCGCGCGGCCGCAGTTGTGGGACAACTCGCGGCGCTGAAGTCGGCCGCGCGCGATGTCGCAGCGCCTGTTCCGTTCGCCGCTGCGCTGCGAGGCCCCACCATCCAGGTGATTGCTGAGGTCAAACGCGCGTCGCCGTCGAAAGGCGACATCGCGCCGGGCCTCGACGCACGCATGCAGGCGACCCATTACGTCGCCGGCGGTGCTGCCGCTATTTCCGTCCTCACAGAGCCCGATCGCTTTGGCGGATCACTTGACGATCTTCGCCGAGTCGCAGAGAGCGTTGCCGTCCCGGTGATTCGGAAAGACTTTCTCGTCCACCCCGTGCAGCTCTGGGAGGCGCGCGTCGCTGGCGCGTCGGCCGCGTTGCTGATCGTCCGCGCGCTCTCGCCGTCCACATTGCATGAGCTCATGGACGCGATGTCCGAAGTCGGACTTGAGGCGCTCGTTGAGATCCGTGACGAACGCGAACTCACACGCGCGCTCGCGTGCGGAGCACACGTGATCGGCGTCAACAACCGGAATCTTGAGACGCTCGTCATCGATCCGATCACGGCGCCTTCCATCATTCCGCACATTCCGCGCGACTGCATCGCTGTCGCGGAAAGTGGAATGACGGTGGTCGCCGACGTCGACGCGTCGGCGCGCGCTGGCGCGGACGCGATCCTCGTGGGCAGCGCCATCTCGGCGGCGGACGACCCCGCGGCCGCAGTCCGGTTGCTGGCGAGCATCCCGCGACAGGCACGATGACGGTTGTCAAGATTTGCGGATTGACACAGCCGCAAGACGCCACCTTCGCCGCGGAGTGCGGTGCCGAATATGTCGGCGTGATTCTCGCTGGCGGTCCGCGACACCTCGACATGCTTGCTGCGCACGCCGTGCTGGGACCAATTCGTCACGGTGTGCGTCGCGTGGCCGTCTTTGGCGACCAGTCGATTGAGGAAGTCGTGCAGGTCGCTGACGCCCTGGCCCTCGACGTGATCCAAATGCATCGCGCGACGAGCCGCGACGAAGTTGCACGCGTGATCTCGCTGAGTGGTCGAACTGTCTGGCCTGTGCTGCGGCTGGGAGGCGCAGACATACCGGCGCAAGGATGGGAGCTGGCGGCGCAGACAAACTGGCTCCTGCTCGACGCGCTGGTGCCAGGGCAACGTGGTGGCACGGGTGTTGCCCTCAACTGGTCCGGACTGACCGCCAGTGTCGCGGCGTTGCGCGAGGCACTGCCGTTGGTCCGTCTGGTGTTGGCGGGAGGTTTGAACCCGAGCAATGTTGAGGAGGCGATTCGAGTGCTCGCGCCTGATGTCGTGGACGTATCTTCCGGCGTAGAGTCGTCCCCGGGGATCAAGCACCCGGAATCAGTACAACGGTTTGTGACCGCGGTGCGAACCGCGACGGAGAGTGGGCGATGACGATGGCAGCGACGACGGTGCAGCATGCGTCCGACCGGTTCGGTCCATTTGGCGGACGCTACGTGCCCGAGACCCTCATTCCGGCACTCGATGAACTGGAAGTGGCATTGGCCACGGCGAAGGCTGATCCGCAGTTTCAGCGTGAACTCGATGAACTGCTGCGTGAGTATGTCGGCCGCCCAACCGCGTTGAGCTTTGCACCGCGTCTCTCCGCACGCATTGGTGCACCGGTGTGGCTCAAACGGGAAGACCTCAATCACACGGGCGCTCACAAGATCAACAACACCGTGGCGCAGGCGTTGCTCGCCCGTCGCATGGGCAAGCGTCGCATCATCGCCGAGACGGGTGCCGGGCAGCACGGTGTTGCAACGGCCACTATTTGTGCGCGCTTCGGTTTGGAGTGTGTGGTCTACATGGGCGAAGAAGACATGCAGCGTCAACAGCTCAACGTGGTGCGCATGCGGCTCCTCGGCGCGACCGTGGTACCGGTCACGACCGGAACACGAACATTGAAGGACGCCACGAGCGAAGCGATACGCGACTGGGTCACCACGGTCACCGATACGCACTACATCATTGGCTCGGTGGTCGGGCCGGCGCCGTACCCGCGCATGGTGCGCGATTTCCAGTCGGTGATTGGGCGCGAGGCACGTGCACAAATGCTCGCCCGCACTGGTGCCCTTCCCAAGACGGTCGTCGCGTGCGTCGGCGGCGGATCAAACGCGATGGGAATGTTCGCGGGCTTTGTCGACGACGCGGAGGTGGAGCTTGTTGGAGTCGAGGCCGCTGGAGAAGGACTCACGACCGATCGGCATAGTGCCTCCGTGGCCAAAGGCACACCGGGCGTTCTCCACGGTGCGCTCAGCTATCTGCTCCAGGACGCGAATGGTCAGGTGCACCCGGCGCACTCCATCTCGGCCGGCCTCGACTACCCGGGGGTTGGGCCGGAACATGCGTGGCTGCACCACACCGGCCGCGCCAACTACGTGTCGATCACCGATACGGAGGCGCTGAAAGGAGTGGCCATACTGAGTCGGCTCGAGGGCATCATCCCAGCGCTGGAAACGGCGCACGCCGTGGCGTGGGTGGAGCGGGAAGCGGGACGATGGAATGAAAACGAGGCCGTGCTCATCTGCGTGAGCGGACGGGGTGACAAGGATATGGCGACCATCAGCCAACACGAGCTGCCAGCGCTTTGAAGGAGGCCCCGAGCGACCTCGACCTGTCGCCGCAGGCGATCGCGCTCGTCGAAGACGCGATACGGTCGTTCGCCAAGGCGCTCCGCGCCACGAAGATGTACTTGCCAAACAGTCCAACGCGAGCAGCGGCGATCGAGCAGGCGCGGGGGGCATTCAGCAAAGTGTGGCGTCACGTCAATCCACTGGAGATTGACGTGCGCGAATCGACGTTTGTCTGGGAGCAGCGAGTCGTCTATCACGACGCCGAGCGTGGCACCGAAGGGTTGCCATGGCTCCTGTTTCGCGATGGGCTCCGACAGATGTCATTCGTCAGCGGCTTCGAAGTCTCAGATCTCGGTACACTGCTCGACGTACTGCAACAGGCTCGTGCCGCGACGCCTGACGACGATGACCTCGTCACGTTGCTCTGGCTCGCTGACCTTTCGGCCTTCGAATATCGGCACGTCGAATCCAGCGGCGTTTCCGACTTGCCGACACTGGGTGGAGAACGTGGTGGTGACGGGACCGGTGTCGCTACGTTCGGTGCTGGTATCGAGCCACTCGCCGTTCCCTCGGCTGAGACCACGCCGCCTGGTGATGGCCCCCCGGCCGCCGCCGAGCCCAGCGGCGATTTCGATGCGGGGCTCTATTTCCTTGATGCGCGTGAGCTGCACTACCTGCAGGAGGAGATCAAGCGCGAATACGTCGACGATCCACGAAAGCTGGCCCTGACCATGCTATTCGAGATCATCGATGCGACAGTGATAGTGGACGCGCGCGTCGATGCCATTGAACGCGTCGATCAACTGCTGCTCGAATTCCTGTCGCTTGGCGAGTACGAACTTGTCGCATATGCGCTACGAGAGGGCGCTGCATCAGCACGGAAGAGTGACACGCCTGCTCAGGTCATCCGGCAACTAGACGCCTTGCCGGCTCGGTTAAGTGATCCCGCAGTGATGACGCAACTGCTGCAGGCCCTGGACGACAGTGCGCGCGCGCCGGTGGCCTCGCTGCTCGAAGGTGTATTCGCAGAACTCCGACCGTCGGCGCTGGTGCCGCTTCTCGCCTGGGTCGGGTCCGCTGCATCATCGCCGGCACGCGCCGCCATTGAGCGCGCCTCGCTCCGACTTGCTTCGGCACATCTCGCCGAACTGTGGCAGCTGCTGGAGCACCCCGACCCGACGGTGGTGCGCGGTGCCTTGCGGCTCGTGACGCAATTGGCGACCCCGAGTGCGGTCCCGGCGCTCATCCGCCTCTTCCGCAGCTCCGATCCACATCTCCGTCAGGACGTCATCACGGCACTCGGCGCGGTCGATTCGCTCGGTGCGCTTCAAGCGATCGAGCGCGCTGTGGACGATGCCGATCGCGACGTGCGCATCGTGGCGCTCCGCATGGTGGCCACCAGAAAGTATCAGGGTGCGCTCCCGCGCCTCTCCGCTGCCATCCGCCGCAAGGACCTTCGGGACGCGGACCTCGGCGAGAAGGTGGCACTGTTCGAAGCGTTTGGAACGATCTGCGGTGTGAGCGGTGTACCCGAACTCGACGCACTGCTCAACGCGCGTGGCCTCCTGGGGCCGCGCGAATCCGCCGAGGTGCGCGCGTGTGCCGCCCGTGCGCTAGGGCTCGCAAACACGGTGGACGCAGACGTCGCACTGCGGCGGGCATCGGAGACCAAAGACGCGGTGGTGCGCAGCGCCGTCGCACGCGCGTTGCGGAAGGGCGCATGACGGCATCGCCGACGCGCCCGCGACGACCGGACCGAGAGCGAGCCGCTGACCCGGCGGAACAGCGCGCTTCACGGGCCCTGATCGTGACACTCCACGCGGCCGTGCGCGCTATTCGCTTGTATCCCATCGAGCACAGCGCCGTGCAGAAGGCCGTCGGCGACCTCACGAGCACGGTCACCACCCTCGCCGAGGTCGACGGCACCTGCGAGCTGCGTCGCATCGGCGACTATCTGTTTGTGAACGAAACGCGACTGCGACTTACGCTCGACAACTACGCGGCAGTTACGCACGTGCTCGGTCTCCTGCGCGAGGCAGGCATTGGTGGAATTCGGATGTCGTCCAGCCCATCGACACGGGGGTGGAGTGTCTTGCTTGCGTTCCTCCAGTCGCCGCCGATCGAGTTGCCGGACGATGAGCGGCTAGCACTGCTGGAGCGTCGATTGTCCCAGTCCGGGCTGTCTGAATTTGAAGTGTCGCATCCAGTCGACGATGCAGGTGACGGCGAAGGCGAGCTCGATCAAAAGGAACGTGCACGACAAACGTATGTGCGCTCGCTGGACGTGACGCGAGAAGTCATGTCGTCCGCGCGTATGGGCCGTAGCCCCAGTCTCAAGCGCGTGAAGCGCGCGGTGCAGGGGATTGTCGACATTATTCTCAGTGATTCCGCGTCGATGTTGGGCCTGACCACGCTTCGCGAGTTTGACGAGTACACGTTCGTGCACAGCGTCAACGTGTGCATTCTGTCAACGGCACTCGGGCGACGGATGGGGTTGTCGAAGTTGCAGCTGCTCGACCTCGGCCTGGCCGCGTTGCTGCACGACATCGGGAAGTCCCGTGTCTCGCTCGACGTGCTTAACAAGCGCGGACACCTGGACGGACGGGAACGCGCCGAGCTGCAAACGCAT
>JANMKU010000117.1:0-6028 GCA_031372205.1 Gemmatimonadaceae bacterium
ACGGCGTTGCGCGTGCTCGATTTGATGGAAGCGGTGCTCCGGGACCCGATGGAGGGCATCGGTAAACCGGAACCGCTGAAATACTTCGGGGGCAATGTGTGGTCGCGGCGCATCAATGAAGCCGATCGCTTGGTGTACGAAGTGTTCGACGATCGCATTGAGTTCTTACAAGCCCGGTACCACTACGGCTGATGGAAGTGCGACCGCGTACACGTTTAGCTCTTGCTAGCCCGGTGTGAATGTGCGCGCGGCACGCACCATCGCATCATTCGTCGCGGACGCCTCACGCTGCAAGCGCTCGATCCACGCACTGCGCAACGCGGCCACATGCGCCGATGCGCCCTTGGGCTCCACGCGGCGAAACAGCGTGCGCTGACGGTCCCAGCTGTCGAGGAGCACTCGTGCGCGGGCGCTGCGCGTCCACTCCCAATGTCGTATAACAAGCGCATGCAACAAAATCGTGTCGTCGGCATCGAGCGCCGCGAGCTGCACCATTTCGTGATTCACCCTGCTGCCTAGCGTGCCGGCCTCGTCGAGCACATACGCGACGCCGTTCGACATGCCCGCACCAAAATTCCGGCCCGCGCGCCCCAGTACCACCACCACGCCACCGGTCATGTACTCGCAGGCGTGATTGCCCACACCCTCGACGACCGCTACAGCACCTGAGTTGCGCACCGCAAAATCGATCGCCCGCCTGACCGGCCGCATACAACTCGCCGCTGGTCGCGCCGTAGAGCGCCGCATTGCCCACGATCATGTTGAGGTGACTGGCGCCGCGATATTCGCTCGATCAGGCGATGGGGCATCTCACCGCCGCCGTCATCACGCGAACCATTTTCTCGACGCCGCTCACGTCGCAGACGGCGCATGATGTATTTGAAGCGTTCACGCTATTTGAGCGTACCGTCGCGAGTGTCAACATCAGAGCGCTCTTGCTGGACAAGCCGTGGACCCGCACGAAGCAGCCGCCCGCTGTCGTCGACGCGTGCCGCCGCATTCGTCAGCACATTGGCGACATGCTCGACCCGCGCCTTGCCGCTGATGCCCCGGTGATTGATGATCTAGTTGGTGCGGTGATCGCCGCGCGCGACCCCATCACTGGTGCCGCCTTTTCGCGCGACGAACTGGTGGACGAACTCGGTGTGTTCTTTCTCGCCGGCCACGAGACGAGTGCGAGCGTGCTCACTTGGGTCTTCTTTCTGCTCGCCATGCAACCGGCGGCGGTGGCGCGCCTTCGCGCCGAAGTGGCGCAGGTGGCGGGGGACGGCCCGATTGAGATCGAACACGCGAAGCGTCTGCCGTTTGTGCGCAACGTGTTTCGTGAGACGATGCGCTTGTATCCACCAATCACCTTCCTACCGCGCGTTGCTGCCGAAGACACCACCATCGGCCGTCATCGCGTGAAGAAAGGCACGATGCTGATGATTGCTCCGTGGACAATCCATCGTCATGTGAAGTTGTGGACCAACCCTGACCGTTTCGATCCCGATCGGTTCACCGCCGAGCGTGAAGCGGAGATGACACCCGGTGCCTATCTGCCGTTCGGTGTGGGGCCGCGGGTGTGCGTTGGTGCGGCCTTCGCCACACTGGAAGCGTCACTGATTGTCGCGCGGCTGGTGCGACGCTACGACTTTGAAGCGATGGACGCCGAAACGGTTCGACCGGTCGCACGCTTAACAACACGCCCTCTGCGCGAGATCACCGTCCGCGCGCACCACCGACGGTAGTCAGCACAGGGTTCGCCGCTCGCGTGGCGGCTGGTCCAATCAGGTCGGCGACAATTTTTCCGGACGACATCACGCCCGGCAGTCCTGCGCCGGGATGCGAGCCAGCACCACAGAAATACAGATTGGCGATGTCCGGGCTGCGATTGTGCGGACGCATGTACGCTGACTGCATGAGCGTTGGCTCGATGCCAAACGCGCTGCCGTTGTAGCTATTGAGCGTGGTCTCGAAGTAGCGTGGATCGATGCGCCGTTCGGTGACGATGTGCGACTGCAATCCGGGCATGTACCGATCTTCGAGGAACTGCATGATGCGGTCGCGGTAGCGCTGGCCCACGGCCTCCCAGTCAATCCCGCTGCCCAGATGCGGTACGGGCGACAGCACATACCAGCAGTCATGACCCGGTGGCGCCAGGGATGGATCGGTCGCCGTGGGTCGGTGCAGATAGAGCGAGAAGTCGTCGGCGAGAATCTTCCGTTCGAAGACATCTTCCAGCAGCTCGCGGTATCGCTTGCCGAGGATGATTTCGTGGTGCGCGAGGTCCGGGTACTGGATGTCGGTGCCGAAGTAAATCACGAACAGCGACATCGAATAGCTGAAGTTCGCGATGCGCGTGTCACTCATGTTGGGCCGTGCCCACGCCGGCACGAGTCGGCGATAACCTTCGGCGACGTCGCCATTGCAGACCACGTTGTCGGCGGTCAGCTGTTCGCCGCTCGCCAGTCGCACACCGGTTGCGCGCTTGGTAGTGCGATCAATCTCAATGGCCGCGACCTCACTACTCAGCCGCACCGTGCCACCAATCTCTTCGAACAGCTGCACCATCGCGCGCACCAGTGCGCCCGTGCCGCCCATGGCAAAGAGCACGCCCCACTGTTGTTCGAGACGCTGAATGAGCGCGTAAATCGACGAGGTGCGAAACGGATTGCCGCCGACGAGCAACGGATGAAAGGAGAACACGCTGCGCAGTCGTTCGTCTTTCAGATACCGACCGACGAACGCGGCAACGGAGCGGTCTGCCCGCAGGCGTATCAAGTCAGGAATGACGCGCAAGAACGACCCGATGGTGAGGAATGGCTTATCGAGTAACGCCATGCCCACGTCGTAGATCGGCCGAATACTCTTGAGAAGACGCTCGTAGCCCGCGACGTCCGCGCCATTGGTGAACGCACGCACTTGCTCAATCTGTCGCGCCCGGTCGCCATTGTAGTGAAAGACGGACCCGTCATCAAACCGGATGTTGTAGAACGGGTCGAGGGGCACGAGCTGCACGTAGTCGTGACGCTTCCGGCCGGCCGCCTCGAAGATGTCGTCAATAATCCACGGAGCCGTGATGATGGTTGGACCGGCATCGAAGACAAAGCCGTCCTGCTCGAACACACACGCCCGCCCACCCGGCTGATCGAGTTTTTCGACGATGGTCACGTCATGCCCGCTCGCCTGCAAACGAATGGCTGCCGCCAGTCCGCCAAAGCCACTGCCGATAACAACGCTACGCATAAAGAGGGTCCGTGATCACATGACGCGTCGGAGGGGACGTTAGCTCGCCTTGCCTAACGACTCCAGAGCTGCGCCATGTGCCAAATGTGAAAAACGAGCGCCGCGAGCAATGCCGTCGCGAACGGTAGCGCGGACTTCTTGATGCGCTTGACGAAGAACATGGCCGACATGAGCGACGCACCGGCGCCGAGAAACGACATCACTTCGATCGGCGCTGGACCACGCGCGGTGCTGCGTAGAGGGCAACCCCATCGCCACAGTACCAAGCACGCCAGCCAGCACCATGTTCCAGCGAAAACAAATCAGGATGGGCCGGATCGGTTTGTCGCGTACAGGGCCATCGCGAATCGGTGCGGCGATGCCCGCGACGCCCACGTGGACATACGGGCGAGCCATGACGCGTTGGTGAGATCCGGATTGTGCCACAGCCAATGGGAGGTTTTGACCATCGTCGGGTCCATGGGATGTTGAACGGGACCAGCCCGGCGATGCGGTAACCGAGTGAGAAACGCAAAGCCAGCGATGGCCCCGAGCACGACCGTCGTTTGACCACCCCGGGTAAAACTGAAGGCCATGATCTTGACGTTCGACGGGGCCGCGTCGTAGGTCGGGTCGATCAGCATTGGTCGGAGTATGTTCTCGCACCGATTGCCTGGCAACGTCAAGCTCGGCGCGCGGCTGGCGAAGGACGTGGCTGGCGAAGGACGCGGCTGGCGCCCCAACGCACCGTCCAGTAGTTCCCATCAATCCAGTCCCTCGCCATTTCCACCAACTCGCGAAGGTTCGCATGCGTGCCTATCGATTTGCTGCGCCGCTCCTGCTCTCGCTGTCGACCGCGCCACTCTTGGCGCCGACCTCGTCACTTCGTGCACAAGGACGCGTCACGCCCGACACGCCGCGCCCCATCGATGCTGGCACGAGTCTGTGGGCCGAAGAGCTGACGTTCATGGAAATTCGCGACCTGATCAAGGCCGGTACGACCACGATCATTATTGGCACCGGTGGCGTTGAACAAAACGGACCATATGTGGCGGGCGGCAAACACAACTTCGTGCTGCAAACCGTCATGCCCTACATTGCGCGCGCCGTTGGACACGCGCTGCTGGCACCGATTGTCAAGTTTGTCCCGGAAGGTCGCATCGAGCCCACACCGGCGGGGCACATGCAGTACGCGGGCACGATCAGTCTGGAAGCGGCGACATTCGAAGCGCTGCTCACCGATATCTGTCGCAGTTACATGGCGCACGGCTTCACCGACCTCGTGCTCATTGGTGACTCGGGGGGCAATCAGCGCGGGATGGAGAACGTGGCCAAGGCGCTCAACACCAAGTGGACGGCCGAAGGCAAGAAAGCACGCGTGCACTTTCTGCCCGAGTACTACAGCGAGGACCAGTGGAGCTACGACTATCTCAAGACCCTCGGCATTGTGCAGGTCGACTCGACGCCACCCGCTGGTCAGCCACGCGAGCGTCGCGCCGACACTCGCAATGGCATGCACGACGACATCTACTACGAATCGCAAATTGCCGTGCAGGACCCGAACCTCATTCGCGCTAAACAACGGGCCAAAGCGAAGCAGCTCACGCTCAATGGCGTGGATCTCTCCAACATGAACAAAACAGTCGAAATCGGACGAAAGCTCGCCGAGTATCGTGCGGGCATCACGGCGCGCGCGCTGGAGAAGTCCCGTCAACAGTTACGGGCGCCATGAGCAGACGCGATCTCACGGTAGTTGTCGCACACGCGCGATCACAGCGATGAGCACGAGCGAAATCCCAACGAAGGCCGACGTCGTCATTATCGGCGGCGGTATCATGGGCGCCAGCACGGCGTTTCATCTGGCCAAACGCGGCTGCCCTAGTGTGTTGCTTGAAGCAGGCGAGTTTTTCGGACAAGGCTCAACGGGCCTCAACGCCGGCGGTTTCCGCTCGCAGTTCGGCGCGCCGGTGAATATCGCATTGTCGACACTCAGTATTGGCATGATGGAACGCTTCGCAGTGGAGATGTATCAGGAAGTGGGTCTCCGCCGTTGCGGTTACCTGTTCATGCTTGATAACGACGCAGACCTTGCGCAGTTCACGCGCAATGTCGCACTGCAGAATGCGCATGGCGTACCCAGTCGTATGGTCAGCACGGCGGAGATTGCGGCACTGGCGCCGGAAGTAGACGGCACCGGGATCATCGGCGGCAGCTGGTGCCCTGCCGACGGACTCGTTGATCCGAACAGCCTGTTACAGGGTTACGTGTCCAACGCGCGCGCACTCGGTGCCACGCTGGTCACCAATGCGGCCGTCACGGCCATCGATGTGGATGGCGGTTGTGTGACGCGCGTACATTCGAGCGCTGGCGTGATCGAGACGTCGCAGGTCGTCATCGCCGCCGGCGCGTGGTCGGCATCGGTGGGTGCGATGATCGGCGTGAGCATTCCGATCGAGCCTATTCGACGTCAGATCGCGGTCACCGCACCCATCCCGAACTTGCGTGCGGATTTTCCCTTCGTCATCGACTTTTCACGCGCGCTCTATTTTCATCGCGAAGGAAACGCGATCCTCACCGGCATGTCGAATCGCGAGGAGGCGCCGGGCTTCGACACCCGCGTCGATGAGGCATGGCGTCTCACGCACCTCGAACAGGCGATGCAGCGGCTTCCTATCCTGGCCGACGCCACCATCGCCGCAGAATGGGCGGGTCTCTACGAAGTTACGCCAGATGATCAACCCATACTCGGCCGCGTGCCGTCGGTGGACGGTGTGGTTCTGTGTGCCGGCTTCAGCGGCCATGGACTCATGCACGGCCCGGC
>JANMKU010000141.1:0-6272 GCA_031372205.1 Gemmatimonadaceae bacterium
GGCGAAGTATTCGAATCGATCTACCAAGGCCGGCCCGACGGAATGCCCGCGTGGGGTGGACGGATCTCGAATGACCAGATCTGGATGCTCGTGTTGTATGTGCGCTCGCTCAATGGTGGGCGCGACGTCAGCACCGACAACTTCACGGGACGCACGATCGAGCGGACGGGGCACTGAGCGCAGCGCCACAGATCCAACGTACTGGGAATAGCGCGTATCAGGGTGGCGCACTTCGAGAACGGAAGATTTCCTCAAGACCGATAGACGTGCGCAGCCGGAGCTCGTTCGGAGATAATTGACGATCCGCAGCAACCTTTCTCACAGCATTGCGGATCGTGTCAGTCGTCGCGCAGAAAATTGTGTCGCACCGTGCGATGGCAGTCGCGCGCTCAGTCGAACGGAGGGCGGGGCGGACCGCGCCGCTCCAGAGCGCATGAAGCATCGCGAGACTGGTGCCGAAGAGCTCAATCGTGTCGTGAATGTAGAGCAGATCCTGCGCTTTCTTATCGTCCGGCCGAAGATTGTGAATGAGAAGCCTTTGCACGATGAAGCTCACCGGATTGACGACGAGTAGGCGCGCCGGCGCGGCAATCGGCAGATCGTTCGTCGGTGCGAGCGCGATCTCCCAAGGTGCACACAGCAGCACCTCGAGATGCCGCAGCCTCCGTGTCGTAACGCCAGCGATGGACTCCGTCGCGTTCTCGGTGCCGTCACGTTGTAGCGCACTCCCGCGCAGTGGCGACAGGAACTCCACGTAGAACCCCGCGTCGTTGTCACCGACCTGGAAGTGCGAAACCGGCGGACGGTGCTCGCCCACGAGTCGTTTGCTGAAGCCCGCCGCCTGCAGTGTGCGCGCGATGTCGCCCTGCAGTCGCATGGCCGGATCCAGCACGACATCGACGTCGCGCGTTACGACCGGTTGGTACCGTGGTACCGATGCACTCGGGTGCAATCGATGTAGTCGGTGAGCCCAGCCGCCAACGAACACCACTCGCGCATGCCACGGCTTCAACACGTCGATGAGCGTGGCCATCGGAACGCCGTCATGCATACGGTGACGCCCTGACAAGCGGCTCCAGATATCGCTCCCATATCCGCTCCGCCTGCTCCGCACCGCGCGAGGGATGGTGCGCGACGTCGAGCCACACTTGAACGATGTCCGCACTCACGACCCCCTGCGGACGCACGCTGGCGCGAAAAACTGAGCGTACCGCCTTCGGGATGCGCACGACAAGATCAACTGGGTCGCCACGTTCAGCGATCACCAGGTTGCGCGCGCCATCGGCGGCGTCCGCACGACCCGGCAAAACCGTAGCGCTATCTACCAACACATGTGGAGCGGCGCCACTGACGTGCCCAATGCTCAGCTCATCCGCCGCCGCAAAGAGACCAAGGCACGCTCGCCCTCTCGGGAAGAGACGTTCGAGCTGTGAACGCACGTCCACTGGAACGAGCATCCGGAAGGCGACCTGCGGCAAACTGTGCGACGGCACATGTTCCCATCGACGGAACAACTCGGCCCGCCGCACGAGTCGGAGCGACCTGACATCGTCATCGAGAAATCCCTCCCGTCGAAGCTCGCACACAAAGCGGTGCGCGCTCATCACGGCGCACCCTGCTGCTTCGGCGAGATCGTACGCGTTGCGGTATTCGCCTCGTGGTCCGCCAACGAGATGTTGAGGGAGTTCTGGTGCAAGCAGCACCTTGAGCAACCACTGGTTCAGGTCGGAGAACAGGTTCATTTGCACGAGCGTTTTCGCTCCGCGTGGACTGGGGCTCCCTCGCGGTCGACGCGCAAGTCCGGCGAGTCCAGGTCCGCTGAACTCTTGATACCCTTCGTAGTCGATGACGCCGACTGCGACGTCAGACGCAAACCGCGTGGCGAACACCTTCAAGCGCTCCACCGCAGCGTGTGAAACCCGCGGCGCAACGATGAGTGCGAGCGGAAGGGCACCGTTTCGCGCCGAGTGACGTGCCTGGAGGCACGCTCGCGCCCACGCGTCTTCAAGGGGCATGCTGCTTCCGCGAGGGATGGCCTTGACTTCGACCGCGAATCGGAGCGCACCGTATCTGACCACGAGGTCTGGTTCGATTTCCCGAGCGCGCTCGACCGTCCAGCCGGCCGTTGTGAAGGCCAATTGGGCGCGTTCAACCGCATCCAGTTCGGATTCGAGCGCTCGACGTCGATGCCGCGGCTCGCTCATGCTCACGTGTTTCCGTCGAGGGTTTTCTGACGTGAAAGTATCAAGAATAACAAATACTTTATATATCGCAAGTACTTGTTATACAAATTGAATCGGAGGAACCAGAATCACAACAAACGCCGCGGTGTGGCGGCCGTCTTGCACCGATTACGACACCGCACCAAATCGCGTCTTCACATACTCCCGCGCACTCTCCGCAGCCAGCTTCACTGTCCCCGGCCCACTGCGCACGAAGAAATCGCCATCAGTCGCTGATTCCATCCGCTTCCACTTCAAGTACACCGGCTCGGGGCTCCGCTGGCACGCGACGACGCACACGGTCCTCTCGTTCACGACTTGCGTCTTCGGATCAATACACGTCCCGGCGCGATCACCAAGCCCATTTCGCACTGCTTGCGCGAGGTGCCGCATGAACTTGTCGTCGGTCTCCAGCTGATCGCGCTCAATCCCGACAATCGAACCGTCGTCGGCAACGCCGATCAAGAGATCGCCACCCTCGGTATTCATGAACGCCGCGATCGTCTTGAGCACCGCGTGCGTCACCACTTTGTCGTCCTGCCGGTCCTCTTTGAGGTTCCAGCGCAGCGTGGACTTGAATTCCAATGTCTTCGACTCACCACGCTTGATCAACTCCTCCGCGTTGCGGTGCGCCCGCAGGTATTGGTCGAACAACACGTTCTTCAACACATCCCCAAAGGCTCGGTCATCGGTGATCCGTTTGTAGAGCTCAAAATTCGAGTCCACGATGTCCTGAATCACCTGCTCAACCTTCTGGTCGAACGTCAAGCGCACATTCTCACGCGTATTCACGCGCGCCGCCGCATCAAGCGCGGCATCGTCGTCCAGACGCTCCATCATCTGCGACAGCGTCACCCGGTGCTCGGGTCCTAGGTTCAGCCCGAACCGCTCATTCAACTCCGCGATGATCTTCGACAGGGTCTCCAGCTCCTCAGGCGACCCGCCATGCGCGCCTTTGGTTGAGGATGGATCCAATGCGCCCGGTTTTCGGTCCAGCGAGATCTTCCCACTGCCGGTCTGCTGGATGCGGTACGACTCCATATCAATATTTTGCTGCACTTCTACCGGCAGTTCCTCGCGTTCCGCGGGCAGCAACCGCCGCAGATACCTGGCGAACGCGTAGAGCTTTTCCAGATCCACATCCTTGAACGGCAGCACCTGCGCTAGAAATGCGTAGAGACGCACATAGTCGGTGAGCTGGCCGCGGAACTCCAGTCGTTCTTCAGCGGGCAGTGCGAGACAGCGCGCCACGGGCACGGCCAGCAGGGCGTACAGTTTGTCTTGCGTGGTTTTCGGGTTGAAGTACGCCACGGCGAACGTTGTCACGTCTGTTTCCGTGAACACTGCGAACGTTGCCAAACGCGTTTGCAGTTCGTACAGCAAATTCGGATCAGTCGCTTCCGAGAGCAGCGTTGTTTCATAGTACGGCTCGAACGCGGCCTTGATCTCTGCCGCGTCATTCGCAAAGTCGAGCACCGCAGTTCCCTGCTTCTCCGGATGCGTGCGATTGAGCCGCGACAAAGTCTGCACTGCGTTCACTCCGCCGAGCTTTTTGTCGACGTACATGGTGTGTAGCAGCGGCTGATCGAATCCCGTCTGGAACTTGTTGGCGACAATCAGGAACCGATACTCGGCTTGCTCGAACGTCTTGGCCGTCTGCGTCTCGGGAAATCCATTCATCCCCGATTCCGTGTACGTTTTGCCGCCATCCTGCACCGAACCGGAGAAGGCCACCAGTGCTTTGAACGACATTCCGCGCTTCGCGAGATACGGGTCTACGGCCAGTTTGTACCGCACGGCGTGCAGTCGCGAGCGCGTGACGATCATGGCTTTCGCCTTCCCGCCAATCGCCGCCTGCGCGTTCGCCGCGAAGTGCTCCACGCAGATCCGCACCTTTTCGGCGATCGCATGCGGATGCAGCTCCACGAACGACTTGAGCAGGTATTCCGCCTTCCCCTTCTCGTAGCGTGGATCATCCTCCACGCGCTTGAGCAGGCGCCAGTACGCGGTGTACGTGCTGTAGTTGGCGAGCACGTCGAGAATGAAGCCCTCTTCAATCGCCTGCCGCATACTATACAGATGGAACGGCGCGAATGTCCCGTCTGGACGCTTGGTGCCGAACAGTTCGAGCGTCTTGGGCTTGGGAGTTGCTGTGAACGCGAACATCGAGAGATTGGGCACCAGTCCACGCGCTGCGACCTCGGCCAGTATGACGTTCTCCAATTCTTCTTCAGGTGTGGCGTCGCCGGCCTCTTCCCCTTCTGCGGCTTCGAGCGATCGCACCGCGAGCACACTCTTGAGACTCTTGGTGCTCTCGCCGGACTGCGACGAATGCGCCTCGTCGACGATGACCGCAAACCGTTTGCCCGAGAGTTCGCCGATCTCCTTCGCAATCACCGGAAACTTCTGCAGCGTGGTGACGATAATTGTCTTGCCCGACTCCAGCGCGTCTTTGAGTTTGCGCGATGTGGTGTCGATGTTCTCCACCACGCCGAGCGTCTGCTCGAGTTGACGCATGGTGGTCTGCAACTGCTTGTCGAGCACGCGGCGGTCGGTGATGACAACGATGGAGTCAAACACCCGTTCGTCGCGGAAGTTGTGCAGTGTTGCGAGTTGGTGTGCGAGCCAGCCGATGGTGAAGCTCTTGCCACTCCCCGCCGAATGCTGGATGAGGTAGCGACGACCGGGGCCGTTGGCGCGTGCGTCGGTAACAAGTCGTCGCACGCAGTCGATTTGCTGATAGCGCGGGAAGACGAGAAAGCGCTTGCCCGTTTTGCGCCCCTTGTCGTCCTCTTCCTCAATCTCGTGCACGAACTGCCGGATGAGATCAAGCACGCTGTCGCGCGCCCACGTCTCTTCCCACAGGTAGGCGGTGGCGTAGCCCGAACGTGTTGGCGGCACCGGTGGATTGCCGGCCCCGCCGAACTTTCCCTGATTGAACGGGAGAAAGCGCGTCTTGGCACCCGCGAGCTTGGTCGTCACGTACGCCAATTCCGGGTCCACCGCGAAGTGCGCGAGGCAGCGGCCGTACGCGAGCAACGGGTCACGTGGGTCGCGGTCGAGCTGGTACTGGCGAATCGCTTCCTGCACCGTCTGCCCCGAGAGCGGGTTCTTGAGTTCCGCCGTGATTATGGGGATGCCGTTCAGGAAGAGCACGAGGTCGAGACTCTTCTCGTGCGAGATCCCGTAGCGCACCTGCCGCACGATGGAGAACAGATTGGCCGCGTGGAGGCGACGCGTCTCCGCGTTGAGCGCGCTCGCGGGGCGAAAGTACGCGAGCCGGAACTTGCACCCAGAGTCCTTGAGGCCGTTGCGCAGCACGTCGAGCGCGCCGCGCCGCTCAAGCTCGGCGGCGAGTCGCTTGAGGAACTGTTCCTGGACGTTCGCGCCGTGGTGCTGCTTGAGCTTCTCCCATTCCCTGGGCTGCGTGGCGAGCACGAAATCCACCACGTCACGCGGGAGCAGGCAGAGGGCGCGGTCGTAGTCGTTGGGGGAGCGTTTGCGGTAGCCGCCGGGTGGCGTGTCGCCGTACGGTGGTGCGACTTCGCGAACGACCGATGCGGTGCCGGCGCAGGCATCGGGGCCGTGAGCCAGCAGGCCGCACTCGATGGACTCTTCGAAGGAGCGCTCGGAGATATCGGGGCTCACTGGGCGGCCTCGCGGACGTCGATCTTGCCGGTTACGGCTGCGGAGATGAGGGCAGTGCGGAGTTCGTGGAGGTGGGTGATGGCGGCGCGGATGCGGGTCGACAGGTCGTCGATTCGCAGCGTCTCACGATTGACGGTAACCAGAATCTCGAGTTGTTCCCGCAGCGGTGGAACCGCAACGACCAATGAGCGCAGGGTCTCTTGCGCGATATTCTGCATCGAGTCGCTCGCACCGGTTGCTTCGATCTCGATTTGATATCGCGAAGCGTCGGACGCGAGGAGGATGACGAGGTATGCTGCAATAAGGTTGTGAGAGTCCACCGAGAGTCTGTACAGCTTATCGCATAAAAGCAGGCGCGGTCGCACGGACTCTACGACGGCCGCTGAACCGACGAGCTCGCGG
>JANMKU010000162.1:0-45505 GCA_031372205.1 Gemmatimonadaceae bacterium
CGCCCTCAGCATGCTCGGCGCCACCGACGGTGAACGGCGGAGCTATCCAGAGATCGCCGACGTATTGCGCGCGCACGGTGCTGATACTGTTCGTGATCTGGCGGAATTGTGGCGCAGAATTGTGTTCTCGGTGTTGATCTCGAATACGGACGATCATCTGCGAAACCACGGGTTTCTGTACGTGGGCGCGTCGGGGTGGCGGCTCTCGCCAGTGTTTGACGTGAATCCGGTGCCGACGGACATCCGGGATCGAATGCTCTCGACATCGATCGGCATGGACGGCGACCTGACCGCGTCGATGGAGATCGCCTTCGAAGTGGCGCCGATTTTTGGCCTCAAGCCTGCCGCAGCGCGGAACATTGCGGCCGAGGTGGGAGCGGCGGTGGTGCGGTGGCGGTTGGTGGCCGAACGGTTTGGACTGGACGCCGGGGAATTGGAGCGGATGAGTTCGGCGTTCGAGCACGGGGAGCTGGCGCTCGCAATGAAGGGTGAAGACCCATCGTGGAAAACGCCCCGCCGCCGGTGATCCGGTAACGGGGCGTCCATGTAATTGGTGCCGGGTCTGTTCGGCGCAGCGGCGCTTCCGCAGAGAACTACGGCTTGTCGTACACCGCGACGTTGTGGATTTTCACACCTTCCGAGTTGGTGCCGTTGGTCGTCGACGTGCGCGACTTGCCATCAGCCGCAACGACGATGTGCGTGATCGTTGTTACTTTGCCCTTCAACTTGTTCTCGACGTGATACGTGTTGGCGTCGAGCTTCTTGAAGCTGATGGCATCCTGTGTCATGTTCGGCTTGCCGTCGATCGTGCCCTTCCACGGACTGTCCACTCCGTCCAGTGTAGCGGTGTATGCGGTGTGCGACTTCTGTCCCTTGGCGTTCACCTGGTCGATGGTCGTCGTGACACTCTTGTCAGTGAACGTGTACGTCACATTGCTGCTGGTGGCGGCAAGGGTGGCAGGATCGTACTTCGACTTGGCGGTATTGAGTTTCCAGGTGCCGGCGAGCGACTGGGCCTGAGCCGCAACCGTGTTCGGGAGTACAGCCGCCAGCAGGACGAGGCCGAGCAGGGCGGCGCGTTGACGCATGGACATATAGGAGTGCTCACTGGTGAGGGTGCAACAGAATGGCGATCCGTGTTGTCACCCGCTAGTGCCGGCAGCGCGCGCAGGACGCCAACCACACGCGGCAGTAGCTTTCGCGAGTTCATCGCCCGCACGTACCAGGCCGACGTTCACCTGCAATCCCGGGCCCCTCATCACCCCGTCAAAGCGAGGCACCCCGTACGTGCGGCAGCCGCTGAGACGGGTGGCTGCGATCGCGGCACGTTTCCTGCCCCCAATTGCTGGATTGGTCGCCTGCGCGATGGGCAAACATGTCGCCGCAACGAGTACCGTCCGGAATCATTTGATGGCGATGCTCATTTCATTGAAGGTCGCCGCGTCGTGCTGCTTGAGGACACCATCGTTACCGGCGCAACGGTCGTCTCGGTCGCCGTTCGGCTTGAACAGTTGGGCGCTGCGCAGGTCATGATCGTGCCCGTGGCGCGGCGAATCGAAGTCAATTCCCATGTGCACCTGTACGGGGACGATTCTGCCTATCTCAAGACGATTGACCGCCCATGGGCGCCAGAAGCGTTGGGTTGGCCGTGCCAACGGGACTCGAGACTTGATGCAGATGACGCGACATAGGGCTACCTCCGCACCAACGGCTTGTACTTGATGCGGTGCGGCTGGTCGGCATCCGCGCCCTTTCTGCGTTTGAGGTCGTCGATGTACGCGCCGTAGTTCCCCTCAAACCACACCGTCTCCGACTCCCCCTCGAACGCCAGAATGTGCGTTGCAATGCGGTCCAGAAACCACCGATCGTGACTGATCACGACCGCGCACCCGGCAAAGTCCAGCAACGCCACTTCCAGCGCGCGCAACGTATCGACATCGAGATCGTTCGTCGGTTCGTCGAGCAACAGCACGTTCGCACCGGCCATCAATGTCTTGGCCAAATGCAACCGGTTGCGCTCACCACCTGACAAGTCACCAACCTTCTTCTGCTGGTCGTTGCCGCGGAAGTTGAACGAACTCAAATACGCGCGGGAATTCATCTCTCGCTTGCCGACGGTAATCAGCTCAACACCGCCAGAGATCTCTTGCCACGCGCTCTTCGTTGGGTCGAGCGTGCGCGACTGATCCACGTAGCCCAGTTGCACGGTCTCGCCAGTCTTGAGTGACCCGGCGTCCGGCCCTTCCGTACCAATAATCATGCGGAACAGCGTCGTCTTGCCGGCGCCGTTCGGACCAATCACGCCCACAATGCCGCCACGAGGCAGCGAGAAACTCAGGTCGTCATACAGCAGCTTATCGCCGTACGCCTTGCTCACGCTCTTGGCAATCACCACATCCTTGCCCAATCGCGGCGGTACAGGAATGACAATTTCGTTTTGCGTCACGCGCTCCTGACTTTCCTCGCTCTCCAACTCCTCAAACGCCTGCACACGCGCCTTGTTCTTGGCCTGCCGCGCACGCGGCGCCATGCGCACCCATTCAAGCTCGCGCTGCAACGCACGCTGACGCGCACTCTCGGTCTTCTCTTCCTGCTGCAACCGCGTGCGCTTCTGATCAAGCCAGCTTGAATAATTGCCTTCCCACGGAATGCCCTTGCCGCGATCGAGCTCCAGAATCCACTTGGCAACGTTGTCGAGGAAGTAGCGATCGTGGGTAATTGCAACCACAGTGCCCGGAAAATCGGCGAGGAACCGCTCCAGCCACGCCACGCTTTCCGCATCGAGATGGTTGGTGGGTTCGTCGAGCAGCAGCATGTCGGGCTGTTCCAGCAACACACGACACAACGCCACGCGACGCTTCTCGCCACCGCTCAACGTGGTCACGTCGGCATCACTAGGCGGACAGCGCAATGCGTCCATCGCGATCTCGACTTTGTTGTCGAGATTCCACAGGTCCAGCGCGTCGATGCGCTCCTGCACGACACTCTGCCGCGCCAGCAACTTGTCCATCGCCACATCGTCCATCGGCTCAGCGAACTTCATGCTGATGTCGTTGAACTCATTCAGCAAATCGCGCTGCGCCTTGACCGCGAGCTCCACGTTGCCGCGCACGTCAAGCGACGTGTCCAGCTGCGGCTCCTGCGGCAGATAACCAATCTTTGTCCCCTGCGCGGCCCACGCCTCACCCTGAAAGTCCTGGTCGATGCCGGCCATGATGCGGAGCAGTGACGACTTACCCGCGCCGTTGGCGCCGAGCACGCCGATTTTTGCGCCGGGGTAGAAGGAGAGCCAGATGTCGTCGAGAATAATGCGCGAAGGTGGAACCACCTTGCGCAACTTCTTCATCACGTAAATGAATTGCGGTGCCATGCGGGAGCGGATGCTGGAGGGGAGGTGTGTGCGTCGCTCAGAATCTAGTGGGGCGGCGGTACGGCACACCGTCCGACTCTATGCGCCCACGATCTCGTTCAAACCTTCGATGACCTGCGCCATCTCTTCCGGTGTCGCCCGGCCAAGTCGTTTGCCAATACGCTCAATCGCCAGCGTCCGAATCTGACCAATCTTGACCCACGATCGTTTTGGAAGGCGGGACGACCCCAACTCAAGCGTGAGCGGGAACCCCGCACGCTGTGATTGACTCGTGAGGGCGACAGCAATCACCGTTCCTGAACGCGCGTTGAACACATCCTGACTCAGGACCAGCACCGGACGCAGTCCCGCCTGCTCGCTGCCGCGGGTGGGATTGAGGTCGGCCCACCGTATCTCACCCCTCAGTATTCCGGCCATTCGGCAGCGTCGGCAGCGAATCCTTCCTCGGCCATCGCCCGCTCGGCCGCTGGATCAAGTTTGGCACATTCCTCGATAAGCCGCCGTCGCTCAAGGCGGTCCAACTGCTCTGCGACAGCGGCCTCGATCGCCTGACTGCGATTCGCATAGCGCGCGTCACGCACCAACCGGTCCACTCGGCTCAGCGTTCGCGCCTCCATCGTCACGGCAATCTTTGCTTTGGACATGCGACTCTCTGTGGTATGATGTTGCATCATACCCGTCAGATTCCGGAATTTCAACCGGTCGGGATTAGACAACCGGCCGCCGGTCGCCGCTGCAAACTCGCGGCAGCTTTACCCGTGGGCTCGCCTGTCAACGGGCTGCCATGCATTGCTGCATGACCGGGGCCAGCAGTCGCGCGATCGCCTCGTGCCCCTGCACCGACAGATGCCCGAAATTCGCCGACCACAACGCCTCGCGCTCGTCGGCGGCGAACGTCATGAGTTGGGGCAATGGATCGAACACGTGGCAGCCGGTGTCCCGCGCCAGTTCGCGGAAGCGCGCCTGATAGTTGCGGGGATCGCTCAGGCTGGTCAACGCCGTCTCATGCGGCAGCGGCACCAACAGCACCGGTGTCGTGCTCTCGCCAATCCATGTCGTCAGGATCTTGCGCAGCAACAACCAGCCCGGACTGGTGGGCGTATCGTATTCAGGAAGCGGATTGAACTTCCTGAACGGGGCCGCCGCCGCCTTGAGTACCCGGCGCAGCGGACCAGCGGGCGCCAGCATTTTCAACACAGACGCGTGCGAGCGCGATGGCTGGCGAAAGAACGAGTATTCCTCACCAAACGTGTACACGTGCGGCAACAACTCCTTCGGCAGCGTCTCCTCCGTCCACATCTGCTTCGGAACCGGCACGTTGTGCAACACCAATTCGCCGTGTTCCAATTCGTAGTACGGCTTCGAGCGAAAGACTTCTTCACCGCTAGCGTCGCGCGATTTGATAATGCGACGAGAAATACGCCGGACGTTCTCGACATACAGTCCGATCACGAGCAAATCGTGCTGCACAGACGCTTGTTCCTGATAGGCCAGAAACTGCTGGTCGGTGGCGGTGCCGGTGAGGCCGTAGTTGTACATCTCAAGACCGGGCACGGCCTGCTCCAGCAGATCGCTGTACCGCAGCGAATTCGCGGTGCCGTCGCCGGCGGTTTGCGAATCACCAAATAGCATCGCGCGGAACAGCGCCGGGTCGCGATCACTCACAAACTCACGATCCGACCGGAACCCTGCCGCATTGGTCCGAACGAGATACCCGCCGTTCGCGCCCTGCACGCGCAGTTTCCCGCTCGGCATGTACGTGTAGCCAATGCGCGGGTGATACCGCATGAGCGACTTAGAGATTGTCCGTCTCCCCGGACTTCCCATAGCGCTTGGCCATGCGCTCGCGTCGCTCGACGACGATGTGATAGTGCGTCTTCGGCCAGTCTTCGTAGTAGTCCGTCTTCTGCAACGCCTCTGAGCCCTTGAGCACGGCGTCCAGACTATTGGCCACCACAATGAAATACGGACTACCGGCGGAGCCTGGGTAACGGCTCGTGGTCGTCTTCGCCACACCGGTGTTGAGAAACACGTTGTCCGGCACGAGTTCCACGTTGAGCGATTCCACAAAATCACTGATGCCCCACGCCATCTGCACACGCGGCGGAAACGCCATCACGCGCGTAGTCAGCGTTGGTGTGTCACGCATGTCCAGGGCGCGCGCACGAATGAACTGCCGCACGTCACCGGACTGCCACACGGCCACGTCGACGGTCTCCTGCAACAATGCTTTCTGCGCAAACGGACAAGGCGGAAATTTCGCGCCGTAGAACTCGTTCTTGACGGCAACGAAATCGCGCATCCACGCCCAGACATCGGCCGCGATGTCGTCATATGGTGTCGCGTTGCTCATTGCGCGCTCAAAACAGCGTGTAACAAAAAATGTCGACGCTGCCATCATCCTGCACGGCTTCGTCTCGCAGTGCAGCCGCGATCGCGTGGAGGCGAGGCGCTGCCGCGGCGAGCTCGGCATCGCCCTGCGCCGTCCAATACACCTTCAGGGCATCGATCAACCCCTCAGCGTTGCCGCCACCCGGGAATTCGAAGTCCGCCGCACGCATTGTGGTGACGCTCGACGTGACGAAATAACTGTCCGCCTGCGCGTCCATCCCCGATGGGAAATACGCTGGCGCGTGTGCGGCGCGACGATCGCTCGCTAACGGCGACAACGTTTCGTCGAACAGAGTGCCCGAGAGACTCGCCGAGTCGTTTGGCTTAGTCTGGCTCATATTCGCTCTTCCATTGCTCGTCGTTGGCCTGCGATGGTTGTTCATGTTTCCAGAGCAGCCGGTCCTCAAGCACGAGCAAGTCGATGCCGGTGCGCATGAAGCAGCGATACGCATCCTGTGGCGTGCAGACAATCGGTTCGCCGCGCACGTTGAACGACGTGTTGACGAGCACGGGACACGCCGTCTTCGCATAGAACGCCTGCAACAATCGCCGGAATTCGGGATTCGCGTCTGCGCCAACGGTCTGCACCCGCGCGCTGTAGTCCACGTGCGTGACCGCGGGGATGTCGCTGCGCGATTGGTTGAGGATCGCCAACATCTCGTCTCCGTCGCTCACTGACCGCTCCATCGCACGCTGGCGCGCTGGCTGCACTGGTGCCGTCAACAACATGTACGGACTCTCGCCATCAATCGCGAAATATTCGGCCGCGTGTTCCGCAAGCACCGCCGGCGCGAAGGGCCGAAAGCTTTCACGGAACTTGATCTTGAGGTTCATGCGGCTTTGCATATCCGCACTGCGCGGGTCGCCCAGGATCGAACGCGCGCCGAGCGCACGTGGTCCGAATTCCATCCGTCCGCTAAAGAAGCCCACCACCTGTCCATCGGCCAGGGCGCTAGCGATGACCTGCGCGCGCGCGTCAGCATCGGGCATGTGATAACTCGGCGCTTCATGACGTTCGACAAAGTCTTCTACTTCGTGTGTCGAGAACGCCGGACCGAGGTGACTGCCTTTGAGCGAGTCGCGCCCCTGCGACACATCGCGAGTCGCGCCGAACAATTGGTGTGATGCCAGCAGCGCGGCACCAAGTGCCCCACCAGCATCGCCGGCCGCGGGTTGTACAAACAATCCGTCCAACCCGGACTCACGCCACACGCGTCCGTTGGCCACGCAGTTGAGCGCGACGCCGCCCGCCATCACCAGTGTGCGATGACCCGTGAGCTGCGTGACGTGGGCGACCAGTTTGAGGACAATCTCTTCCGCCACCTGCTGAATGGACGCGGCGAGATCCATCTCCCGTCTCGTAATCATGGAGTCTGCGACACGCGCCGGACCACCGAACAACGCATCGAATTGAGGATTCGTCATCAGCGGTGAATCGAGATAACCAAACGCACTGGTGTTCAGGCGAAACGAGCCATCATCGCGTATGTCCACCAGTTCGTCGCGTATCACCGATGCAAAGCGCGGTTCACCATACGGCGCCAACCCCATCAGCTTGTATTCGCCGGAGTTGACCTTGAAACCGCAGTAGTACGTGAACGCGCTGTACAGCAGTCCAAGCGAATGCGGATAGCGCAGCTCTTTCAGCAACTCGATCTGGGTGCCGTTGCCAACACCAAGCGTGCACGTCGCCCATTCGCCGACACCATCAATGGTCAGCATGGCGGCCTGCTCGAACGGGGACGGGTAGAAACAGCTCGCCGCGTGTGCCATGTGATGCGGCGTGACGAGAAGCCGAGGCACCTCGCCAAGACAGGCTTCCAGCTGTTGTTCGAGGCACGCTTTGGTGCCGAGCAACGTGCGACAGGCGGACATAAACTGGTCGCGGCCCGCCGGGGCGACGGCGACGGCGTTCTTGGTAACGCGATCGAAGGTCAGAAGCGGATTGTCATAAAAAACAACCGCGTCCAATTCCGACGGTTCAATGAAGGCCTCACCGAGGCAGTAGTTAATGGCGCGCTGGGGAAAGCGCGGATCGTTCTTCTTGCGAGAAAAGCGCTCTTCCTGCGCCGCTGCGAGAATCTCACCGTCACGCACCAAGACGGCTGCTGAGTCGTGATAAAAAGCGGAAATGCCCAACACATACGCCATCTGCATCACTCTCAGCCGGGGACCGCGGACAAACGCACCCAATGAAAATAAACGTGCAAGAACCGTACTTGCTCCCTCGACACTCGGCCGACGAGTTGTGCCGGTACCAGACGCTACCGTACGAGCGTTGAGCCGCTTCAGCGTGGGTGGCGCGTGCGGCGACATTGCGTAGCATACTCGCAACCGTTCGTTGCGTTACGACCTCGACGCCCACCGCTTTCCCGCGCACCGGTCACGACTGTGCCCCTCTCAACGCCGCGTCTGCAGGCACTCCGCGTGACTGTGCTGGCGGCCTGCCTGCTCACCTCGCGCCTGGCCGCGCAGCAGCCCGCCTACGTCCCGAGCCCGGAAAATCTGGCCGCCCGCGCGTGGTATCAAGACGCAAAGTTCGGGATGTTCATCCACTGGGGCGTGTCGAGCGTGCTGATGGATGGCGAATGGGTAATGCAAAACCGCGGAATTACCGCGGCCGAGTACGAAAGTGTCGCCCCGTTGTTCAATGCAAAGCAGTTTGACGCCAAGGTGTGGGCGCGAACCGCGAAGGCCGCTGGCATGCGCTACATCACGCTGATCTCCAAACATCACGATGGTATCGCGCTCTGGGACTCCAAGGTCTCGGACTGGACGATTCCAAAACGCACGCCGTTCGCCCGCGACATTGTGCGCGAACTGGCCGACGCCTGCGCCGCTGAAGGGCTCAAGTTGTTCCTCTATTACTCGCAGCTCGACTGGCACCACCCCGACTTTTTCCCACGCGGCGGGACCGGAAAGACAGCGGGCCGTCCGGAATCGGGGAGCTTCCCTCGCTATCTCGACTACATGGACGCCCAGCTGACCGAGCTGCTAACCGGCTACGGACCGATAGGCGGTATCTGGTTTGATGGCGTCTGGGATCAACCCAAGGCCGACTGGCGGCTGGAGCGTACCTACGCCCTGATCCACAAGCTGCAACCTGCCGCGCTCATCATCCCCAACAACCACGAAGCGCCGCGGCCCGGCGAAGATATCCAGACCTTCGAACGCGACCTGCCGGGCGCCAACGGACAGGGATTCAATACCACCAGCATCGGGGCGTTGCCGCTCGAGATGTCGGAGACGATGAACGAATCGTGGGGATTTCGGGTCATCGACCGCAAATGGAAGTCGGCCAACACGCTCATTCGTGGCATGGTGTCAGCGGCTGGGCGGAACGCCAACTTCCTGCTCAACGTCGGCCCCCACCCCGATGGCACCTTCCCCGATTCCGCGCGCGCCCGCCTGGCGTCCCTCGGCGAGTGGCTGCGCGTGAATGGGGCGTCGCTCTACAACACGCGCGGCGGTCCGCTGCCGCCACGACCATGGGGTGTGACGACGCAAAAGGGGGACACGGTCTACCTGCACCTGCTGGACGGCGCCGACCCGGTGCTGGCCCTGCCAGTATTCGCAAAGCGGGTCGTCAAGGCGTACTTGCTCGCCGATAGCACGTCAGTGACGGTCACCGCAACGCCACAGGCGGTGACGCTCACGCTGCCCAAGCGCGACATCGGGGCGGCAGATCAGGTGGTGGCACTGGTGCTCGGTCGGTAGTCCGACCCGTTTTGGCGACCGCCCCTTAGTTTCCTCCGCAATGCAAATCACCGACATCGCCTCCCAGCTGTCTTCCAACCCGGCCGCCGCTCTTCCGCTGCTCTTCGGCGCCGGTGTACTCACGTCGCTGACGCCCTGCGTCTACCCGATGATCCCGATCACGGCGGCGATCGTCGGCGGACAGTCGGCCGCCGAGCAGGCAGGCAGGGTCACCATCTCCCGCTGGCGGCCGCTCCTGCTTTCGCTCACCTACGTGCTGGGCCTCGCGTCGGTGTACGCGGGGCTGGGACTTCTGGCGGGGTTGACGGGTACGATGTTTGGCACCGTGAGCGCGAACCCGTGGGCGTTTTTCGGCATGGCCAACTTGCTCATGCTGGCCGCGCTGTCCATGCTGGACGTGATCCCGGTGCGCGTGCCGTCGTCCATCCTGCAACGGGCGTCCAACGCCGGCACCGGAGGACGATTCCTCGGCGCGTTCATTATGGGGGCGGCGTCAGGGCTCGTGGCGGCGCCCTGTTCGGCGCCCGTGATGGCTGCGGTGCTGACGTGGGTGAGCACCACCGGCAGCGCGGGACTCGGCTTTCTCTACTTGTTCACGTTCTCGCTCGGCATGTGCACGTTGCTGGTGATTGTCGGACTGTCCGCGGGTGCGGTCGCACGCTTGCCGCGCGCCGGGATGTGGATGGTGTGGGTGAAACGTACGTTTGCCTTCGTCATGATCGGCATGGCGGAGTACTACCTCGTCAAAATGGGTCAGGTCTACTTCTAGACCGCCTGCGGATCTTCTCATGCGCTTTGCCTTGCCCTTCCTCCGTACCGCTCATGCGTCGTTCCGCCTGTGCCTGGTGTTGTTTGCCGCGGTGACGACCACGCTGGCGCGTCCGCTCATGCCCCACGGCACCGTTGCCGCACAAGACGTCGGCATCGCGCTCGGCGAGAAGGGCCCCGGCGGTCCGCTCGAAACACTTGACGGCAAAGTCGTCGACCTCACCCAATACCTCGGTAAGGAACCAGTCGTACTGGAGTTTTGGGCAACGTGGTGCGGCAACTGCAAGCAGCTCGAGCCGGCGATGCGCGCCGCGGCAGCCAAGTACGCGGGCAGGGTGCAGTTCGTCACTGTCGCCGTGTCGATCAATCAGTCCATCGAGCGCGTCAAAGCGTGGCAGAAGGCGACGCCCATGCCGGGGCTGATGCTGTATGACCGGAAGGGGATTGTGTCGGGTGCGTACGATGCCCCGGCGACGAGTTATGTCGTGGTGCTCGACAAAGCGGGCAAGGTGGCGTACACCGGCGCCGGCGGCACCCAGAACGTGGATGCCGCCATCAAAAAAGCCTTGTAAAACCTTTGCAAAAATCGTGGGGCGCGTTGCCGCTATTTCTTCTTCTTCTTCGCGGGCGCGGCAGGAGGCGCGGCCGGTGCATCGGCGAACACCATGCCGTTCTTTTTATCGAAGCCCACCACCAGATGCGCGGCGGCTTCCAGTGCCTTGATCGCGTCGCCGGATGACGCAAGGCCAACCCGCATCGTGACAGGACGCGCGCCGAGCGCGGGGTCGCCGAGTGTGGGTTTCGAGTCGAACCATCGCCTGAGCTCCACCAGCACACCGCTGACCGGTACGTTTGCAAACACCAGACTGTCACGGTTCCAGCTGAACGCCGCGTCCTTTGCATCACCGGTGAGGTCAGTCATGGCGCCGTCTTTCGCTACAAACACGGCTTGGCCGGCCGCGAGTTTCCGCTCGCCCTTTCCTTCGCGCAGTGTGACCGTGACTGCGCCTTCGCTCACCGACACGGCCGCCGTGCTGTCTTCAGGATAGGCACGCACGCTCAGTCTTGCGCCGTTTGTTTCGGCGATCGCTTGTCCAGCACGCACACGAAACGGCAGGCTGTCGGGCCCGACGCTAAACTCGGCGGCGCCAGTCACATCCACGGCGCGCATGGTGGTGCCGTAAGCCACCGGCACTTGCACACGCGAGTCAGAGCCGACCCTGACCTTGGTCGAGTCCGCCAGTGTGACATTGCCACGCTGGCCGGGTCTGGCGGTGATTTTTCGCGTGTCCTCTGCGGCCATCACTTTGTCCAGGGCGTTGTTGGCGCCGGCAAGGTTTGCAAAGTAAATCGATGCCCAGAGCGCGGCCCCGAGACCAACAGCGAGCAGTGTCGGCTTGACCCAACCACCGCTCTGGCCAATCTGTTTTGCATGCTTGACGGTGTTCGCCCGGCTGGTGGCTTCGACTTCGGCCAGGGCCTTGGCATGGTCGACGGTTGGTGCGTGCAGTGAGGCCAGCAGTTCTGTCACCGCCTGCTCGGCTGACGGGACGGCAACGTGTTTTGGCGCCGCTCCGCCACTCCGTTGATGCAGGGCCGCGTGCTTTCTGGTCTGATGCGCCGCCTCCGCACGCACGGCGTCGGCAATGTGCGACATGAGCCC
The DNA here is from genome assembly GCA_031372205.1 of Gemmatimonadaceae bacterium. GTDB lineage: Bacteria > Gemmatimonadota > Gemmatimonadetes > Gemmatimonadales > Gemmatimonadaceae > Gemmatimonas. The sequence goes on from JANMKU010000162.1 coordinate 11,910, forward strand.
CGTCGGGTTCTGGAAAGTTGCCCGATTCGACCAGCCGGAGAGCATGGCTTGTTGAGCGACCCGCCCACTGAAGTGCTCGAGATCTGGGCCAAGCGCTTCTTTGGCCATCACGATCAGCGCGTCGTATCTGTCGCGGAAGACCGCGGCGAGCATGGTTTCGTTGCCGGACAACAACGCCGAGAATTGTTCAGCGGACGGTGCGGTAAGATCGGCGGACATCGGGTCTCCAGTGTGTGGTGCGCGTATGAATCAGGACCGGGGAGTGAGCTGGCACGAAACGCTGCATGATCCTGCGCTCTGGAGCGCGATCGCGCAAATGGGCTGGGGTTTTGGTGCTCCGCGACCCTTGTGGGCCGGAGCTGAAACTCACGGATAAAACAAAACAGCAAAACCTTTTCTTGTTGTTGTTGTGTCCGTGTGGTTTCAGTTCATCTCCGTTCATATCCTGTCCAATCTGTTGTTATTTTGCTGTTGCATCCCCTAACGCCGAGCACGTCGCTCGTCGAGCAGAGCGGCACCCTCCTCGGCTAACCCGTCCACCAGCCGCTGCATGTGCGTGCCAGTGGTACGCACGTTCATGAGCGTCACGCGCAACACGCGCCGTCCGTCAAGTGTGGTGACCGTGAGCCAACCGCGACCGCTCAGATTGTATCGCTCGCGAAGCGCGTCGGTGAGTGCATCGCGATCGGCATCGGCGACCCCATCTGGTGTCCACGAAAAGCAGAGGATGTTGGATTGCGGTTCGTGCAGCGGCTCAAAATCCGCGCGTGTGATCAGGATGTCGTGCAACGCGCGCGTTGTGGCGCACAATCGCTCGTAGAAGGCCGCGAGTTGATCGGCGCCATAGCGTTCGAAGGCGACCCACAACTTGAGCACGTCTGACCGGCGCGAACACTGGAATGAGCGCTGCCCCGTGTCCCATGATCGCGCGTCCGCATTCCCGGCAAAGAGATATGGCGCCGACTGCGCGTACGCCCGTCCCAGGTCGCGCTCGTCGCGCATAAGCACAAGCCCTGCCGCGAGTGGCAGCAAGAGCATTTTGTGCGGGTCCCACGCCACCGAGCGCGCGCGTGAAAGCCCGTGCACGTGATGCCGATGCGCCGGCGACAACATGGCCGCACCGCCGTGTGCTGCGTCGACGTGCAACCATGGTTCGCCTTCCGCTGCACAGATGTCCGCGATGGTATGCAGGTCGTCGAAACTGCCGGTGGCCGTGCAGCCGGCCGTAGCCACAACAGCCATGACCGGCGTTCCCGCATCACGCAACGCCACGAGCCGAGCACGGAGTGCGTCTGTATTCATGGCGAAGTGGCGCGATGGCACCACCACCACGCGCGACATGCCGAGCCCCATTTCTCCGGCCGCGCGCGCAACCGCATAGTGCGTATGCTCGCCGCAGACGAGCACCGGCGGATTGGGCCCCATGCCGTTCGTCCAGACGTCGGGCATCGCGGCGCTGCGCGCGGCCAGCAGTGCACTGAACGTGGCTTCGGTGCCACCGGACGTCATGGTGCCACCGGCCCGATCATCCCACCCAATCAGATCTGTGCACCAGCGCACGACCTGCCGTTCGAGCGGCGTGAACGTGGGCGACATCTCGCGCACGGCTTGCGAATTGTTGACGGCAGCAATCAAGGACTCCGTCCATATCGTTGCCGGCAACGGCGCAGACACCTGATGCCCCACAGCCATCGGATGCATCAACCGATTGACATCGTTGAGCAGCAGCGTCTGCAATCGCTCTGCGACGCTGGCGAGTGTGCGCGGGTGTCGTGGCATCGGCCCGGCGAGCGCGTCGGCGACTTCTTGCGCGCTGCGCTTCGTGGACACCGGCCCGTCGCCGCTTCGCGTGTCGGACAGGTAACGCGCGACCAGCGCCAAAATCGGCTCGGCGGCCTCAAGCGTGGTATCTGCTTCGAAGAGCGCAAGCAATGTGTCATCAGTCATCGGCACGGGGTCGGGTCGTCGCGGGACAGAAATCGGGTTGTTCGTTGCGGTGTTCACGAGTCAACACAGTACAGGCTCGACCCCAGCCGACAACAGCCAAGGGGGGAGGATTGACACGAGTCAGGTGTTTCTTGTTTCATGAGGGAGCCATATCACGCCGAGCAGCACCTACGGCGCGTCCAATTCCTTCGTTCACCGCCCTCGTCCAGCCCAAGGGTCATGCGTTCAATCGCCCGTTCGTGTCCGTGGATGGCTCTGGTTTTGCTCGCGGCGTGCGGGGGCGAAGACGCCACGACGCCACCAGCCGTCCTCCCGGTCGACACGACCACGACCGTGATCACCCCGCCGCCGGCGACGGGCCCGGTGACGCTCGCCACGATCGGACTCGGCGCCGTCAACGAGCGGTACACCGCCGAGGTGTGGGTGCGGGGGACGACGGCGTACACAACCAGCTGGGGCACATGCGGCGGTGCGCGCGGCAACAGCGTCAAACTGTGGGATGTGTCGGCCAGCGTGCCCACGCTGGTGGACTCGGTGATCGTGGCGAACGCTGGCACCACGGGTGACGTGCAAGTCTCCGACGACGGCAAACTGCTGGTCGTGGCGATTGAATCGAACCCAAACGGTGGGTTGGCGATCTACGCGCTCGACACGCCGCGCACACCGCGTTTGCTCGTGCGCACCACCGGCGGTGAACTGCAGTACGGCGTGCACACCGCCGAAGTGGCGCGCGTCAACGGCGTACTGTATGCGTTCTGCAGTATTGATCCGGTGAACAATGTGCCGGCCCGCCTGGTCATCGTCGACTTGAGCAAGCCCGCCGAGCCAACGACGGTGTTCAGCATCGTGTTGGGGAATCCGTATGTCCACGACGTGTTTGTGCGCGATGGTCTGCTGTTCACCGGCGAGTGGAACAACGGTGTGCAGATCTGGGATATTGGGGCGCAGGGTGGGGCGCCGTACGCTCCGCGCCGCCTGTCGAGCGTGAACACAACCGGTGGCAAGGTGCACAATATCTGGTGGTTCCAGGATCAGGTGACGGGGGACAAGAAGTACATGTTTGTCGGGGAAGAGGGGCCGGGGGTCGTTGGCAGTTCGTCGATTGGCGATGTGCACGTGGTCGACATTTCGAAGCTCAATGAGCCAGTGGAAATCGCGGCCTACAACCTCCCCGGGGCCGGCACGCACAACTTCTCGGTCGACGAAACAAATGGCTTGCTGTACGCCGCCTACTATAACGGTGGGGTGCGCGTCATCGATGTGCGCGGCGATCTGCGGGCGTGTACGGCGGCGCAGAAGTTTGCTGACGGACGCTGCAACCTCGGGCTGATGGGACGCGAGAAAGCGAATTTTCGGGGCGGCAGCAGCGGGTCCTACATGTGGGGGGTGTATTGGACGCCCACCGCGGTGTACGCGTCGGACATGCTGTCTGGCCTCTGGAAAATCGCACCGGCCGTGCGATAGCCCGTCTCGCCGTGGTGCCGCGATGCCCGCCCGCTTTCGGGATCAACTAGCCCTTCCCACGGCCCGCGCTGACGGCGAACCTTCCCGGTCATGCGTCGTACCCTCTTCCTGATTGGCGCGTTATTGCTCGCGCATGTCGCTCTCCTTCTGGTCCGACCCTCCGGGGCCACCGTCGCGGATACGAGCGAAGGGCTCGATGTCGGCATCGTTTTTGACGTCGGTGGACGCGGCGACAAGTCGTTCAATGATGGCGCGTTCCTCGGTGGAGACCGGGCCGCGCGGGACTTGGGAGCCCGGGTGCGTTTCGTCGAGCCGGGTGAGGGCTCCGATCGTGAAGCCGGGTTGCGCTTGCTGGCCGCCGAGGGACTCGATTTGGTGATCGGCGTCGGATTCATTTTTACAGATGACATCACGACGCTGGCCAAGGAGTACCCGAATGTCCGTTTTGCCGACGTCGACTATGCGGTGCCAACGGACAAGGCGGGCAATCCGATGCCGCTGCCGCCCAATCTCGTCGCGCTCAAGTTCCGCGAAGAGGAAGGCTCGTTTTTGGTGGGCGCGCTGGCCGCACTCGTTGGGAACAGCAAGAAGGTGGGGTTCGTCGGAGGGATGGACATCGCCCTCATTCATAAATTTGAAGCGGGCTATCGCGCCGGTGCGAAGTACGTCTGCCCTGACTGCGAGGTGATCGCGCAGTACGCCGGCGTCACACCGGAAGCGTTTCGCAATCCGGGGCGCGGCAAGGAGCTCGCGCTGAGTCAATACAGCCAGGGGGTGAACGTCATTTTTCACGCGGCCGGCAGCACAGGGCTCGGCGTGTTTGAAGCAGCGCGCGGCATGGGCAAGCTTGGCATCGGTGTTGACGCCGATCAGTACGCCGAAGCGCCGGGGTTTGTGCTTACGTCGATGGTGAAAGGCATTGACGAATCGGTATTTCAGGCGGTGAAAGCGGTGAAGGAAAAGCGTTTTGTGGGTGGCGTGCAGCAGTTCGGTCTGGCCGAAAAGGGTGTCGGGTACGTGTACGACGCGCACAACATGGCGCTCATTCCGGCCACGGTGCGGGCGAAGCTTGATTCGCTGACGGCAGACATTATCGCCCGTCGCATCAAAGTGCCGAGTACCCGATGAGTACACGATGAGCACTTCATGAGTACCTCGTATCCGTCCGACGAAACGTCGCCGTTTGGCGATCGAGTGCCGCCGCGTGGTGCAGTCGCGGTTGCGACAGCGCAGGATCCGCCTGCGGGTGGTTGGGCGGTGCGGATGCGCGACGTTGCCAAGGCGTTTGGTGCGGTGGTGGCCAATCGTGACGCGTCGCTCGACGTTGCGCGCGGCGAGATCCACGCACTGGTCGGTGAGAATGGCGCGGGCAAAAGCACACTGATGCGCGTGTTGAGCGGATTGTATGCGCCCGATGGCGGTACGGTGGAAGTGAATGGATGCGATGTCACGGCGTGGAAAACAACCGAGGCGATCGCGGCCGGCGTGGGCATGGTTCATCAACACTTCATGCTTGTCCCCACGCTCACCGTCGCCGAAAACGTGGTGCTCGGCATGGAACCGTCGAGCGGACTGACTATCGACATGTTGCGCGCCGTGTCTCAAGTAGAATCGCTCAGTGTGCGCAGCGGCTTGACGGTTGATCCTGCGGCGACTGTGGCCGATTTGAGTGTCGGTGAGGCGCAACGTGTGGAGATTTTGAAGGCCCTGCACCGCGGCGCCAAGATCCTCATTCTCGATGAACCCACCGCCGTGCTGTCACCACCTGAGGTGCAGGAACTGTGGCGCGTGCTGCGCGTGCTCCGGCAGAACGGTGGTACGATCATTCTCATCACCCACAAGTTGGACGAAGTGATCGACGTGTCGGACACGATCACAGTGATGCGCGCCGGTCGCACGGTGGCGCGACTTTCCACCGCCGACACAACACCACGCGAGATCGCTAAGGCGATGGTCGGTCGTGACGTGGCGCTCGCGCTCGATGCGTCACCTGCTGCTGCCCGGACCACACGCCACAGCACGAACGCTATCGATGCAGTCGGGGCCGATCAGTGTGCACTCCGCATCGACGGGCTCAGTGTGCGTGGTGATCGTGGTACGATGGCGATCAACAACCTGTCGTTTACTGTCGCGCCGGGTGAGATACTCGGCATTGCCGGAGTGGAGGGCAACGGACAGACCGAATTGCTGGAAGCGATTGCCGGGCTGCGTGCCATGCTTGGCGGAACCGTCCGCCTCGGCGCGACGTCACTCAACGCCATGGACGTGCGCGAACGCGCCGACGCCGGTTTGTCGCACATTCCTGAAGACCGCCATCGCCGCGGACTCATTCTCGACTTCTCCGTGGCCGACAATCTCATACTCGGTCGGCAACACAGGTTCAGCGGCCGTGGCGGACTCGATCGCGAACAGATTGAGCGCAATGCCAACGCGCAGATCAGTCGATTCGACATCCGTCCGCCCAATGCCTCGCTCACCGCGCGCGCGCTGTCGGGAGGCAATCAGCAGAAGATCGTTATTGCACGCGAGATGGGGCGCGAGTTCACGGTGCTGCTGGCGGCGCAGCCAACACGCGGTGTGGATGTCGGTGCGATTGAGTTTATTCACGCGCAGCTGCGTGCCGCGCGCGACGCCGGCAAAGGCATTCTGCTCGTGAGCGCGGACCTGCCCGAAGTCCTGGCGCTTTCCGATCGCATCGCCGTGATGTACGGCGGACGCTTCGTGACGGTGCTGCCGGCGAGTGAGTGCGACGCCGAGATGCTCGGCCCGTTCATGACCGGAGCGGCCGCGTGACGCAGAACGACCGCTGGCGCAGTCTTGCTGAAGCGGCGCTCCCACCGATTGTCGCGCTGGCGTTCGCGGCGGTGGTCGGCGATCTGCTCATTCTCACATTTGGAGAGTCGCCGGCCACGGTGTTCCGACTGCTCGTCGATGGCACGTGGGGGAATGCGTACGGCTTTGGTCAGGTGTTGTACAAAACCACGACGCTCACCTGCACGGGTCTCGCCTTTGCGCTGGCTGGTCGCGCGGGATTGTTTAACGTTGGCGCCGAGTCGCAGTTGGCGATGGGTGGATTCGCGGCGGCGATCGTTGGCATGCTGTTGCCAGTGGGTGTGCCAGCAGTGCTCGCCACGCTGGCCTGTTTACTGGCGGCCATGCTCGCGGGCGCTGCCGTCGGTGCGGTGCCGGGTGCGTTGCGCGCGAAGTTTGGCGCGAGCGAAGTGATTGTCACCATCATGCTCAACTTTGTCGTACTGGCGTTGCTCAATTGGCTCGTCGCGGCAAAGATCCACGTCACGGAAACATTGCACACACCCAGCATCGTGGCCGGTGGTGTGCCGCGATTGTCGCAGACCGTGGCGGCGTTCCACGGGTCGGCCGCCAACTTCACGCTGTTCATCGCGATCGCCGCCGCCGTGCTGAGCTACTGGTATCTGTTTCGCACGCGCAGCGGCTACGAACTACGTGCCGTCGGACTGCAACCTGATGCGGCGCAGTACGGCGGCGTTCGTGTACCGCGCGTGATCTTCTTCACCATGGCACTCTCCGGCGCATTGGCCGGACTCGGCGGCATGAACTTCGTGCTTGGCTACAAAGGCTACTACGAAGAAGGGTTCGCTGGCGGTGCGGGATTCCTTGGCATTGCGGTGGCCTTGGTCGGGCGCAATCACCCATTGGGGATTCTGCTCGCGGCGCTGTTATTTGCCACGCTCTCGCAAGGCGGACTTGCGGTGAACGCCGTCGTGCCCAAACAGCTAGTGGATATTCTGCAAGCGGTCGTCATCCTTGCTGTTGCCACCGCTGTACCGGAAGTACAGAAGCAGATTCGCGCCACTGCGGCGTCGGTGTTGCGTCGTACCAAGGCAGCGACATGATCGCGCTCGCGTTTCTCTTGCAGGCGATTCGCATTGCGATTCCGTATTTGTTTGCGGCGGCTGGCGGTGTCATGTCCGAGCGTGTGGGAATCATCGCGCTTGGTCTGGAAGGGATGATGCTCTCCGGTGCGTTTGGTGCGGCGCTCGGTAGTTACTACGGCCATTCGCCGTACTTCGGGTTGCTTGGCGCGCTGGTCGCTGGTCTCATCATGACCTCGATCCTGGCCGTCTCGACGCTGCGATTCAAGGCCAATCAGGTGGTGGTGGGTGTCGCGCTCAATCTGCTGGCCGTTGGCGTGACGCGTTTCTTTCTGCGGCTCACGTTTGACAGTGCCAGCAACTCGCCGCGCGTTCCAGGCTTTGGTGGCGAGTCGACGAATGCCGGGATGTTCGCATCGTTCCTCAATCCGCTGGTGTGGATCGGACTGCTCGCGTTGCCCGCGCTGGGTTGGCTGCTCTACAAGACGCCGTTTGGTTTGCGCGCGCGTGCCGTCGGTGAAAAACCCGAAGCCGCGGCCACGCTCGGAATCGGTGTGGTGCCGTTGCGTCTTAAGGGCCTGCTGATCTCGGGGTCACTGGCCGCACTCGGCGGTGCGTATCTGGCGCTCGATCAACATCAATTCACCGATGGCATGACGGCGGGACGCGGGTTCATCGCCCTGGCGGCCGTCATCTTCGGTCGCTGGCAACCGGTGCGTGTCGCGGTTGCCTGCTTCCTGTTTGCTGCGGCGGAAACGCTGCAGATTCAGTTGCAGGGCGCGCAGCTAGTGCCGAGTCAGTTTGTGGAGATGATTCCGTACGTGCTGACGATTGTCGCGTTGGCCGGCGTGGTCGGTCGCTCTGTTGCTCCGGCCGCGCTCGGGAAGACCGAGTGAGTGACACTGTGGTTCCTGATGCGCCCCTGAGCAATCGCAGTCAGGTAGGCAAACTGTCGGTGCTCATGATTACGGCGTTCATCGACATGCTCGGCATGTTGATGATCTTGCCGTTGCTCCCGTTCTATGCGAAGACGCTCGGTGCCGACGGCTTGGTGGTGGGCATGCTGGTGTCGTCGTTCAGTGTCGCGCAGCTACTCAGTGCGCCGGTGTGGGGGCGCTTCAGCGATCGATATGGCCGCAGGCCGGCACTGGTGGTTGGCTTGGCATCGAGCGCTATCGCGTACGTGGTGTTCGCCTACGCCGACTCGCTCTGGTTGTTGTTTTTGTCGCGCATCATTCAGGGCGCGGGTGGCGGCACAGTCAGCGTGATTCAGGCCTACGTGGCCGATGCCACCAAGCCGGAAGACCGCGCTAAGTCGCTTGGCTGGCTCAGTGCGGCAACGAACGCCGGTGTCGCGATCGGCCCGGTGATTGGCTCATGGGTGCAACACCTTGGTCCACATACACCGGGATTGCTGGCCGCGGTGCTGTGCGTGGTGAACATTGGCTTTGCGTCCAAGTATCTCACCGAGGCACGCAAGTCGACGGCCGCCGAGCGCAAGGCCGCGCCTCCGCGCAGTTCGCGGGAAGCGGTGTGGCGTGTGGTGACGCACCCTGACGAACCGGCCAGTCGATTGATCATGATCTACGCGATCTCGATCGGCGCGTTCCAGGGCACGAACGCTGTGCTGGCGCTGTTTCTGGCGGCACGGTTCGGAGTGACGGCAGACACGATTGGTTACTTTTTCCTGTATATCGGCGTGCTCAGTGTGTTCACCCGGGCGGTGATGCTCAGCAGGCTCGTGGATCGATTTGGTGAAGCAAAGTTGAGTCGGTCCGGACTCGTGTTTCTCGCCGTCGGTCTCACCGGGCTCGCATTCTCGCACGACTACGTCACGCTGGCGTTGAGTGTCGGCATGCTGCCCCTTGGCACGGCTTTTACTTTTCCGTGTGTCACTGCGTTGTTGAGTCGCGTCATCAGTAGCGGAGAGCGCGGACTGTACATGGGCGTGCAGCAGACATTCGGCGGCATCAGCCGAGTGGCGTTCCCGCTCATTCTTGGCGCTGCGTTCCAGTATGTGGGGAAGCCAGCGCCGTTCTTGATCAGCGCGACGCTGGTTTTGGGTACGCTGCTGTTGGGACGCGATCTTGAGCAGTACGCGAAGCAGAGCTGAGCAGGAAGGCCCGGCGTAGTTCGCGCGCCGCGCGTGTTCGCAAGTGATGTCACGTTTTCTGAGGACTTTTCTGTATGGTGCAATCGCGTTTGGTCTTGTCTCACCCAGCTCGACGTAGCGGAGCGGCGGCAGCAGTGGTCGTCGTCGCGTGCGCGGTTTCGCTCGCCGCATGCGCGCGCGAGGCAGCGTTGCCGCCAATCACACCGGCTGCGCATCAGGCGGCGTGGGAGACATGGAAGGCGTCACGCACGGCATGGTTGGCGACACCGGGCAAGGCGCTATCGTTTACCGGACTCCGCTGGATTCGCGAAGGGGCGACCACGATTGGCGCGGACACGACCAACGGCTACGTGCTCAAGGGTCGCAATGTACCGGCGCTGTTGGGCACGCTCATTCGTGAAGGGCACACGGTCCGCTTCGAGCCGGCGCCGGGTGTGAACGCGCTGATTGACAGTGTGCCGGCCACGGCGCGCCGGTTGTACACGGATGCCGACACCAGCAAGCCGTCGCGTGTGGACGTGGGCAGTGCCGGCTTTCGGGTTGTGCGTCGCGTCGACTCCGTTGGCGTACGATCGTTCGACATCGACAAGGCCGATCCGAAGACGATGGAGCCGCTAACATACTTTCCGCTCGATCCGGCGTGGCGTGTTGCGGGGACGTTTACTCCATTGGCGAAACCCGACACGCAGGCCTTCGCGACGACTGCTGGTGTGGGCGAAATCCACATTGCGCTGGGCACTGTGACGGCTACACTCGCCGGTGTGCGGCACGAGTTTCTGGCGATGGCGGGCAGCAATCCACTCGACCTGTACTTCACGTTCAGTGATGAGACGAGTGGCGAAGAGACGTACGGTTTTCGTTTTGTACACGCGGCCATCGATACGGCAACCAAAATCGTCACGTTCGACATGAACTTCGCCTACAATCCCGATTGTGCATTTTCGAAATTCACCACGTGCCCCCTTCCACCACTGCAGAATCGGGTGCCGGTGCGTATCACGGCTGGCGAAAAGATGGCCAAGCACGTGGCCGAACCGGTGAAGGCTGCGTCACGGTGACCGCGCGTTTGGTTCGCGGCGCTGTGCTGGCGCGTGTGGTCAGCGTGCTCGGGGTGATGGTACTGAGCGCAGCGTGCGATCGGTCCGCGCGTACCACGCCCATCGTCAAGCCACTCGCCGTTGGTGCCGCGTCACCTGCGTATCGTGCCGCCGCGTTAACGGGCGACACCATCGCCTTTGGTGGCGCTGGGTCACAGGATGTTGTGCTGCTGAATGTCTGGGCCACGTGGTGCACGTCGTGCAAAGAGGAGTTCGCCGAACTGGAGCGCATTCGCGGTGCGTATGCGGCGCGGGGATTGCGCGTGGTGGCGGTGAGCGTGGATCAGGGCGGCGATGAGAAGGTGCGCCAGTTTGTCGCGGCGCAGAAGAGCACGTTCCCGGTCGCGCACGATCGTGAGGCGAAAATCTCGGCGCTGTATGGTGTGGTCGGATTGCCGGCGACGTATCTGCTAGGCCGAGACGGTACGGTCGCCTGGACGCTCACAGGCAGCTTTCTTGTTGATAGCGTTGGACTCGCACGCGCAATAGATCGCACGCTTAAACCATAGTTGCCGTTCACATTCTGCGGAGTTGCTGCATGCCCTCGAATCGTCGTGACTTCCTGCAGCGCGCAGCGCTCGGCGCGGCATCACTCGGCGTCCTGCCGTCCACGCTGTCTGCATCTCCTGCGGTAAGCGGAGGCGGTCCGTTGCCGGACATGACGCTGGCTGACCCAGAATGGGATGTCAGCTGGACGAAGAAAGTCACCGGGAAACACAAGGCGCTTTTTGACGTGCCGTCCGTCACTGGTGGGTCGGGTGTGTTTCGCGCCGGTCTGTGGGCGCGACAGTATGCCGACGTGTTCAAGGTGCCGATGGCGGAGTTGTCATCCGTCATTGTGATTCGACATGACGGCATCTGTCTGGCCATGAATCAGGCGTTCTGGGACGAGTACAGGATCGGCAAGCGCAACAAGGTGCGCGACGGCAATGACAAAAAGACAACCAAGAACCCAGTGCTGGCGGTGATTGAGCCAGGGAAGGAGCCGAAAGGCTTCGAACTGTACATGCTGGAGCAACAGATCGCCCGCGGCGTGACGGTCCTCGCCTGCAACATGGCGTTCAGCAGCTGCGTGAGTGTCGTGATGGAGCAGGACAAACTCAAGCAACCGGAAGCTCGGGCGAAGGCGATCAGCATGTTGGTGCCCGGTGTGATTTTGCAGCCGTCAGGGATTTTTGGCGTGGTGTTGGCGCAGCAGGCGGGGTGCGCGTTCGTAGCAGCATCGTAGTCTGCACATTAGGTCGCGACTCTTCCCCGAAGGCGATTGTTCGCCGCGTTGTCCTCGGCCCTTACGCGAGAAGCTGATCCGAGCATTCCGCGATCCTGAACCGTGGGATCGTCGAGTGTCAGGAACGTGTCGCCCGACGTGTCGGCGGCGGACCGGACGAGGGTGCTCTTGCCGGTCTGGCGGGCACCCGTCAGCACGGTCACCGGCATAACGGCCAGTGCGTCGCGCAGCGTAGGTTCAACGACCCACATAAGGTATCCTGAGGTATCCTGGTGTCATTCACCCCTTGCACGGGTGATTATCACCCGAGTAAGGGGTGATAACCACCGCTGGGTGACAGTCTGGTTACGGTCCTCGCCTGCAACATGGCGTTCGCAGTTGCGTGGCCGCGTCGTGCGATTTGTCTAGCTGGTTGAGTCCGAGATTTCCATATCGGGCACATGAGCAATCACGCTGCCGATAGCACCTCGGTGCTCGCGCGTGTGGGCCGGTAATCCCCCCGGAAATCCGCGGTCGCCAAAAGTGGCCATGAATCGAGGAGATTCCCATGAAGACATCACGGTTTACCGACAGCCAGATCATCGCCGTTCTGAAACAGGCGGAGGCCGGGACCCCACCGCCGGAGCTCTGTCGCACGCATGGCATCAGCTCGGCGACGTTCTATAAGTGGCGGTCGAAGTTCGGGGGCATGGACGTGCCTATGGTCGCGCGCATGAAGGAGCTGGAGGATGAGAATCGGCGCCTGAAGAAGAAGTACGCCGAGGCGCAGCTCAGTACGGATCTCTTTGCGCGAGGCGCTCGTAAAAAAATGGTGAGGCCATCTCTGCGCCTGGAGATGGCCCAGCACGCAGTGAGCACGGCACGCACCAGCATCCGCCACGCCTGCGGTACGTTCGCGATCAGCGAGACGTGCTATCGGTATCGGGGCATCCGCTCCACGGAGAACGACGAGATCGCCGACTGGCTCGTGCGGCTCACCACGGCGTATCGCACGTGGGGCTTTGGGCTGTGCTTTCTCTACCTGCGGAACGTCAAAGCGTTTGGCTGGAACCACAAACGCGTGTATCGCATCTACCGCGCGCTTGAGCTCAATCGGCGCATCAAACCCCGGCGACGCCTGGTCCGCGAGGTGCCGCAGCCCTTGGCGGTCCCTGCAGCCATCAACGACTGCTGGTCGATGGATTTCATGCACGATCACCTCCGGGACGGACGCAGCTTTCGCGTGTTCAACGTGATCGACGATTTCAATCGGGAAGGGCTGGGCATCGACGTCGATCTGTCGCTGCCGGCCGCGCGGGTCGTGCGGGCGCTGGACCGGATCATCGAGTGGCGCGGCCTGCCGAAGCGCATTCGCTGTGACAACGGGCCGGAGTACGTCAGCGCGACGGTCCAACCGTGGGCGAAAGAGAACGGCATTCAACTGGACGTTATTCAACCGGGACACCCGCAACAGAATGCGTATGTCGAACGGTACAACCGGACGGTACGTTACGATTGGCTGGCGCAAACGCTCTTCGACAGCATCACGGAAGTACAGGAGGCCGCGACACGCTGGCTCTGGATCTACAACAACGAACGACCGAACATGGCACTTGGTGGTATCACCCCAGCACAGAAGCTCGCACGCGCTGCATAGCTCCACTTCTGGCGCCCCTTACAAATGGGGGGATTACCATACCACCGCCGCCACGCAGTGGGTCGCAGCGTTTGTGCACTGGTACAATCACGCGCATCAACACAGTGCCATTCGTTTCGTGACGCCGAACGCGCGCCACTTCGGCCGCGATATTGCGATTCTCGCGCGTCGGGAACACCTCTATGCCCGCGCGCGATCACGCCATACGAATCGCTGGACCAAGCACACACGCAATTGGACGCCGATTGCCACCGTCCGACTCAATCCTGAACAGGAGGCTCAACCCAACGCGCAGAGCGCAGTCGCTTGACGTCTCGTGCGACAACTACGATGACACTCACCGACCGGTATCACCACTGCGAAGCGTTCAGCATGCTGCAAGATCGCAATCCAGTCACGTGCGCTTTGGGTGCGGATGGTGCACCTCCGCTGTGATCCGTCTCACGAATCGCTGAAATCCATCTCGGTCCCGTAGTGACGTTGCGGATGCTCCTGCAAGAAGCCTCAGAGTACGCCGAAAGTGCGCGGATGCCGCATATTCGAGATCGTGTGCGACTTGCTCCACTGTCTCACTGGTTTCCGCGAGGCGCACCGCTTCATGAAGTCGGACCCACTGCATAAACCGGCCGGGACGAAGTGCGCCAACGCGCTCAAACCAACGGCGCAATGTAGAAACATTGATACCCAGTCGATTGGACACTTCTTTCTCCGAGAACCGCGGAGCAAAGCACACTGCACCGCAGCGATACGTGCGTACAGCGGAACGGACGCAACGATATCGATGATCGCGGGTGGCCCGCAGCCGGCCGCCCGTCGCGCAAGCATCGCGAGGTGCGCCAAAAGTGCGAGTCGCTCCGCTGGAATGGACACGTTGAATCGTTCAGCGGCCGTCGCGTCTGGCATCAGCGCGTGCACGTCATCGTCGATGCACAGGTCGTAGACGGGACAACTGTCTTGTTCGGCTGCGCGCGGGTACGCAGGGACGGTCTCCGCACTTTGAAGGCAGGTGCCGCAGATGGGGCGGCAGCAGGAGGGGCGCCCACGTGGCGCAGCACGGCGATGCGCACGCGGTCGCTCTCCCGACGGACCAACTGCGTATCAACACGCACAAATCCGTTGCACAATCGATGCAATTCAAAAAACACCGGACCAGACGCAGCAATCACCTCAACGCTGAACTGCAAAGTCGTTCGCATAGTAGACACTCAGGTAAGTGACAAATTGCACCGCGAATGATCAACCGGTGGCACCGTGTGCGCACGCGCACCAAAGGCATTTTGCCTTGTTCAACATTTTGGTCGAATTGGAGCGACTGCGCAAGCGCGCCGTCCGGGTGCGCGCGTGCGCGAATACACCTTCAGGGATCACACAAAGCTGCCACTGCGGTGCCGCCCATGCCCGAGCCGAGGCCAGTACGTCTCGCGTACATCAGACATGAGCAGCACGATCAGCGCGTGGGTAGCATACTCGTCAAGCACTTTTTTCGATACCACGCGTGACTCGTGCACGTGCGATGTGACTCTTCCATTTCTGTGGGTAATTCGTACTACCGGTACCGTCTATGCCAATCGGGCAGCACCGATGCCACCATCGGGACAAGGGTGCTCCCCGGAGCTGCGCCTACACCGCGTCCGACAACGACGAGAACGTAAAGTCGCGCACTTTGATTGGCGGCATGTACACCGCACCACCGGCACCCAGATTCTCCGACGCGTTGATGCGAATCGTTGAGCCCATCGCTTCCAGATTGTTGAGGAAGAAAATCGGCGATTCGTTGAAGCGGAAATTCTTGATTGGGCGCGTGACTTTTCCGTTTTCAATCAGGAACGTGCCGTCGCGCGTGAGGCCGGTGTAGAGAATCGTGCGCGGGTCGACCGCACGGATATACCAGAAGCGCGTGACGAGAATGCCGCGCTCCGTGCTCTTGATCATCTCGGGCACCGACGACGTCCCGCCGATCATGCGCAGTGCGCGCCCACCACCGCCTCCGCCACCACCACGCCCGCCGCCGCCCGCGCGCGTTACCGGCACCTTCTGCTTGTCGGCCCAGTAGCGGTCGTAGTTGAGCGTTTTCACCAAACCGTTCTCAATCCACACCACCTTTTCAAGCGGCAGGCCATCGCCATCGAACCCGCCACTCGTGCTCGGTGAATCTTCCGGATCGGACAGCAACGTCACGCGCGGATCGACGACTTTGAGCCCAATCTTGTTGCCACCGCCGGGCTTCGAGAAGAACGAACGTCCTTCATCGGCCGCCCGTGCCTGCATCGCACCAGCAATCATCTGCACGAGATTGCCAACGGCAGTGGGCTCGAGAATGGTCGTGTAACGGCCGGGTTCAATCGCCGCTGGCGTGCGTGACTCCTTCGCCTTTTGCACCGCCGTCGCGGCGACTTGCTTGGGGTCGAGATCGGAAAAACTGGTGCCATCGGTGCACGCCCACCCGGAGCCCGTGCCATCCGGCGAACGCACCGTCGCAGTCATCGTCATCGCCGCACTCGAGTCGTACGCGAACAGGCCTTTCGAATTCGCCAGTGCGGTCGCACTCGACCGGCATTCAATGAATCCGGTCGCGATGAGATCGGCCGCCCGCGCAAGTTCCGTGACCTGCTTGGCCGCCAGCGCACGCTCGGTTGGCGTGGGCATGGAGAAACTGCGCTCACGCACAGCGGGATAGGTTTGCGCACCAAGCTCCGGCATCAGTTCGGGATTGGGCGGCACGAGTTTCGCAATTTCATGCGCCTGTTTCGCGGCCGCAGCCAGCGACGCTTCATCGAGACGATTGGTATTGACGCTCGCCGAACGGGTACCAACGTAGGCCGTGATGGTGACGGTGGTATCCTGATTTTCGCCCGACGTCGTGACCTGATTGAGCGCGAACCGCGTATCAGCACGGGCGTTGCTGTTGATCGAAACGCGCGTCACCTCGGCCGGTGAATTCTTGAGCGCGCGCTGGGCGATTTCCTGCGCTTCGGTGCGCGTCAGCACACCAGCCGGCGCGAAGAGTGACCGCGGGGCGATGGAGCTCATGCGCGTCTCCCGGTATTGATAATGTTGGTTTGCGTGAACAACGCCGGCGGACAACCATGACTCACAGCATTGGATTGCCCCGGCTGTCCCTTGGCATCCCCGAATGCACCACCGAGCAGGTAGCTGCGCGGACCGCCAATCACCTTCATGGACCCCCAGAACTGTGGCGTACGGAATTGATAGGCCACGTCCTTGAGCATGCCGACAATCTTGCCGCCCTTCACTTCATAGAACGCCTGACCGGCGAATTGTCCGTTGTAGCGCTGCTGATCAATAGAGAATGAGCCGTCGCCGATGATGGCAATGCCCTTGTCCATCTGCCCAATCATGTCTTCCCACACGTAGTCGTTCTTGCCCGCCTGAATGGACACGTTCGGCATGCGCTGGAACTGCACATCGGCCCAGCTCTGCGCGTAGGAGCAGCCGTACGATTTCACAGGTTTGCCTGCGCGCTTGTAGTAATCGGCGAGCATGGTGGCCTGCTCACGTGTGGTCTGATAGTCGACAAACACACCGTTCTTGATGATGTCGAACTTGGTCGGCTTAACCGCTTCGTCGTCCCAGCCAATGGCGCCGAGTGATCCCGCCTGATCGCGGTCGCCGACGACATTCATGATGTCGGAACCGAACTTCAACTTGCCGAGGACTGCTTCGGGCGGCGCGACGAAACTGGTGCCCGCATAGTTGGCTTCGAAGCCGAGCGCGCGGTCGAGTTCTGTGGGGTGCGCGATGGTCTCGTGTACCGTCAGCCACAAGTTGGACGGATGCAGCAGCAGGTCGTAGCGACCGGGTTCCACGGGCTTGGCACTCAACTTCTCGACCGCTTGCTCTGCGTAGCGCGGCGCACGTTCGGCCAGCTTCGCATTCAGCACATGTTCGTAGCCGAGTCCCATCGGTGGGACATCATTGCTGTCGATGGACTGAAAGTCGGAGAAGTCTGCCGATACAGCCGTGACGGAAAACGTCGGCGACGTTCTGTAAATGGTCTGCACGACATACGAACCGTCGCTCGTCATCAGCGACTTCTCTTCGCGCAGGAAGAACATCGACGAATTCACGGTGCGCACGCCTTTCACTTTGAGCGCCGCTTCGTTCGCTTCAAGCAAGAGCGCCACTTTTTCCGGAATGGCCACGGTGAACGGATCCGTCTTGATGGGGCTCTTCCATTCACCCACCTGATTGCCGGGCGTTGGCGCGAGGTTAACCGGCCGCAGTTGGCTGGCTCGATTCGCCCGCGCCTGCTCCAACGCCGCTTTCGTCACCGACGCAATGTTGTCGCGTGTGAGCTTACTGGTCGCAGCGAAGCCCCACGAACCGTCCACCAGCGTGCGTACACCCAACCCGAACGTGTCGGTATCGCTCACGCCCTGCACAATGCGGTCGCGCGTGTTCACGTTCTGCTGACGACGGGCTGAAACGCGCACGTCGGCATACGATGCGCCGCCCGACTTGGCGACATCAAGCGCGACTTGCATCAGCGCTTTGGTGGCGGGATCGTCAAATGGCAGCGCATCGAGCGACGCATGACGCGTAATCAGCGCAGGGCTGGCGGCGCTGGACCGGGCCGCGACCATCGTGCCGGCAGCGACCGCCGCAGTGGCCTTGAGAAAATCTCGGCGAGAGCGGTCGCCGGCGTGAGTATCGCGAGAACTGGTCATGAAAGGGTCACTGGTTTCCCGGGGGAACATGACGCAAGGTACGGGGAGGTAAGATGCACAATTTACTTCCGCATTCCGGTCAGAGCCATGTGGACCTTCGTCACCGTGCAACGAGCGCGCCGCAACATCGGCAGGTGTACGGCAATATCCCGTGGCGTGCTCTCGATCACCCTCCTGATTGTTGTGGCCTGTGGTGGCGGCGGCACGACAGAACCCGCTATACCCACAACGGCTCCGTATATGTCTGGTCGCATTACCTCGGTGGTGCAAAGCGGAGCCTTCGCCGGCACCATCCGTGTTGAGTCCATTCCATCGAATGCCAACGCAGGGCTCAAGGCACTGGCGAAGGTCGACGCAGTCACGGTCGTGCTCAGCGTCGATGGCAAGACGGGCGAGTTTCGCTCGCTCGCGGTGGGGCAATGGGTCCGCCTGTGGTTTGACGGAGCAATCGCGGAATCCTTCCCCGTCCAGGGCACGGCCGGCACTGTAAAAATCGACTCGCTCGGCGTCACACCCCTTGCATCGACATCCACACGCGCGGGTACGCCGTGACGGATCACGTCGACGTCATTGTCATTGGAGCAGGCCTGGCGGGGCTGGCCACCGCGGAACGGCTTGGTGCGGCCGGTCGCCGCGTTCTCGTGCTCGAGGCGCGCGACCGGGTCGGCGGACGCGTGCTCACACACCGCGAACCTGACCTGCCCGTAGCGATAGAACTCGGTGCGGAGTGGATTGGCAACCGTGGCGATGTGCACGACATGCTCACCGCACACGCCG
Source organism: Gemmatimonadaceae bacterium (assembly GCA_031372205.1). Taxonomy (GTDB): domain Bacteria; phylum Gemmatimonadota; class Gemmatimonadetes; order Gemmatimonadales; family Gemmatimonadaceae; genus Gemmatimonas. Next base: position 30,714 of record JANMKU010000162.1, read on the forward strand.
CACCATTGCGGCGCGCCCAGGGCACGCATGTGATGCGCCTGCAACACGGACTCGAAGTGATGGACGACAGCGACTCCGGGTTCGCCGCCACATTGCAGCGATTGCGCGTTGGATTGGCGCGCTTCTCCGGCGACCTCGCGCTCAGTGACGCTTTGGACCGCTGGTGCGCGGACGACGCGCTGTCAGAGGAGCGCGAGATGTTGCTCGGCTACGTGCAGGGATTCCACGCCGCCGATCCGTCGCGCGTCAGTGCACGCTGGTTGCTGGACGTCGAATCGACACAATCGGCGGATGCGTCCGAGTTTCGGTGTGCGGCGGGCGCCATGCATGTCGTTCAGTTGCTGGAGCAAGCGCTGCCGTCGTCGTGCGTCGTGCAACTCGAGAGCGTGGTGCACGAGGTGCGGTGGCGGGCCGGAGACGTGCAGGTGGATGCGCTGTACAAGGATACGCTCACCACGTACCGCGCTTCGCAACTGGTGGTGACTATTCCACTGGCCCTGCTGCAGGCCAAGCCTGATCACGATGGGGCAGTGCGATTTGTGCCGCCGCTCTCCACCAAACGGGAGGCCCTGTCACAACTCACGACGGGTCACGCCATCCGCATCGTGCTTGTGTTCAACACACCGTTTTGGCGTACGCTGCCGGGCGTCAGTGACGCGCTGTTTCTCTTTGCGTTCGAGCAACCGTTCCCGACGTGGTGGCGACTCGAACCCGCCGACACAGCAGCGTTGGTGGGCTGGCTCGCTGGGCCTGGCATTGACGACATCGATACAAGCAACGAAACCCTGCTGCTCGATCTCGCCGTGCAATCATTGTCGTACGCATTGGGAGTCGAGATGAGCGACGTGTACGACCAACTGCAGACGTGGCTGATGCACGACTGGTCGCGCGATGCATTTTCGCGTGGTGCGTATTCCTACGTGCTGCCCGGCGGGCTTCATGCGCACAAGGCACTTGGTGATGTGATCGACAACACCATCGTGATCGCCGGTGAAGCGACCGCCGGCAACGGCTATAACGCGACGATGGAGGGTGCCATGCGCTCCGGTCGTCGCGCGGCAGCAGCGCTGTTGGCAGCGACTCGCTGACGGTGGGTCGCTCGCTCCTCGCACCCCTGCACGCGCTACAGCGAGAAGGTGAAATCGTGAAAGTGCTTTTTGTCGACGATCGTAATAGTCATCGACCCCGACAGTCCGACCAGTTCGTCGGTGCCCGAGTCCGGCACCACCGTGATACTTTGTTGCGGTGTGCCGCGCGTCATGCTTGAGCTGTGCTGCAGCACAAATGTTCCGCGTTGGCCCAGTAGCACGCCAACGACACGCTCCATCGCCACGTAACCCGCGGAGCCGTTGGTGGCAGTGCGAAAGCCAATCATGTGCACGAGGCTGGTGGCGTCAAGATCACCGTGGAATTGTTTGTCCAGTGCCATGCGTCCAACGGCGGGGTCTCCCAAGCCATCGATGTATAGAAGTATGTACGCCGTATAGAGATCGTGTAGAGGACGCTGCCTCGACCGCATGCCAACCCGAGAGTCGCTCATGTTCACGCCGCTGACCCCGATGGAATTCGCCCGCCGATCACGCCAGCTCTACGCCGATCGAACGGCGGTGGTTGACGGCCCATTACGACTCACCTACGAGCAGTTCTTCGCGCGCTGTGATCGCTGGTCGCACGTGCTGGAGCGGTATGGCGTACGACAAGGCGACCGCGTGGCGTACATCGCACCCAACACACACGCCATGCTCGAGGCGTTCTACGCTGTGCCGCAGCTTGGCGCGGTGATTGTCCCGCTCAACTATCGGCTCATTGGCGATGACTTCGCCTTCATGATCAACCACAGTGGCGCGCGCGTCGTGTGCGTGCACGAAGATTTTCTCGACACGGTCAGCGCAATTCGCTCGCAGTGTCCGTCGGTCTTGCATTGGGTCGCACTGGAAGGCGAGCGACCGGGATGGGACAACTACGAATCGCAGCTCGCTGCGGCGACGGCAGACTTTACCCGTGCGGCCATCGCCGAGTCGGACTTACTGGCGATCAACTACACCAGTGGCACGACGGCACGACCCAAGGGCGTGATGATTACACATCGGAACGCGTATCTGAATATCGTCGGCACACTGATTCATCACCCGATGACAACAGCGGACCGGTATTTGTGGACGCTACCCATGTTTCACGCCAACGGCTGGACGTTCGTCTGGATTGTGACCGCGGTCGGTGGCACGCATGTGTGTCTGCGCAAGGTTGACGCCGCGAACGTTTTCGCGCACGCCGCACACGAGGGCATCACCATGCTCTGCGCGGCACCAACCGTTCTCATCGCGATCGCCAATGCGCCACCTGACGTCCGCACCGGTGCGCCGCGCGGCATTCGCGTGATCACAGCCGGTGCCCCACCGGCTGCCGCCACCATTGAGCGCGTCGAGGAGCAACTCGGCTGGGTCATCACGCATGCGTACGGACTCACGGAAACATCACCACTCATCACGATCTGCGAACACCGAGAGGAGCACGCCGGCCTACCGGTCTCCGACCGCGCTCGCATCAAGTCACGACAGGGCGTCGAACTGATCACGTCTGGCGAAGTGCGCGTGGTGAACGATGACATGCACGATGTGCCGCGGGACGGCGAAACCGTGGGTGAGATCATAGTGCGCGGCAATGTGGTGATGGACGGATATTTCAACGACCCGGAGGCAACGGCCCGCGCGTTCCAGGGTGGTTGGTTTCACAGTGGCGATGCGGCCGTCGTGCATCCTGATGGCTACGCGGAAATCCGCGATCGCATGAAGGACGTTATCATCAGCGGCGGCGAGAATATTTCGTCAATCGAAGTGGAAGGGGTGCTGCTACGGCACGACGCGGTGATTGAAGTGGCGGTCGTGGGCATGCCCGATGAGCGGTGGGGTGAAACGCCGCATGCATTCGTCGTATTGCACACTGGGAGCACGTGTTCTGAAGCCGAGCTTCGCACGTTCGCGCGCGAGCACATGGCCCACTTCAAGGTGCCAACGTCGATCACGTTCGTGCAGGAGCTGCCGAAGACCGCGACCGGCAAAATTCAGAAGTATGTATTGCGTGGCGGTCGCGCCGGTATCGCCAAACAGTAGCCAGTTCGCCTGGCCAATGTCGTTCAACGACGGTCAGGGCAGTTGTGGCCAGATGGTGAAGTGCGGCAATCGCGTGCGGATGATGTTGCCACGCATCGTGGTGAGCGCCGAATCAAGCACGAGCAGATCGGTCCGCGTGAGTTCCAGGCGGTGTTCGTTGGGTTGGTCTTTGGTGCCAACGACGTAGTCGGTGAACGGTTGCGCCGTTTGCTCGATGTGCGTGCCAAGAATCGCCGAGATGGGCCGCGTTGTGGTAAACGCGACAAGGCGCGCGATACTGCGTACAAAGGCCGCTGTATCGCGTACGTATAGTCGCCCGGGATAAAACGTGTCGCCGGAGAGCAACACCGCGGTCGTTCGATCATAGAATGCGAGACTCGCCGGCTGATGGCCTGGAATGCCGATCACATCGAGCACGCGCCCGCCTAGATCAATCGTTTCGGTCGAGTCGGGCCACGCGCGAAAACCGAAAAAGGTGCGCGTACCGACGGTGTCGCGCTCCACCAGAGTCACACCAGCGCGGCCGCGAAACTGATCGTCACCGGCTACGTGATCGCCATGCCCGTGACTGTGTGCCACGACCAGCGTTGCGGGCGCACCAGCATGCCGCGCGCGCCATGCGCCAAGCAGGCTGTCCACAACAGCAGCGACGTTTATTCCGCCCGCACCGGTGTCCAGCAACAGCGCGCGATTGCGACCAATCAGTAGGTAGAGAAACGGTTTTTCGTAGTTGGTACACGCAGGCTGACGCAGGATGTAGAAACCATCGCTGTACGCCTGTACCTGAAAGGTCGGCGCGGTCGCGCACGTTGGCCCGCCCGCGTACCAAGTGGCGGGCATGCGACCACTCGGCGCACGCGCGCTCACGGCTCTGGTGCGCACACCTGCCGAGCAGCCCACGAGTGAGAGCAACGCAAGCACAAACCGTGTCCGCATCTATCGCCGAGTCAATCGCACCGACGGTGGCAGCCAGGTACCTTTGTCGCCCTCGATGCCAAGTTTCGGGCACACCACTTCAAGTCGCTCCGCGCGCACAGCGATCAGTACGACACTGGTGTCGCGGTCGGGGTAGTAGCTGCTCCATGCTGGCGCCCAGTGCGCGTCCTTTGTTGCGCGGTCGCGCACCGCGCGCGCACGCCCACTGAGCGAGACATAACAGGAGAGCGCCGGATCGAAATAGTGAAGCACAACCCGACCGTCGCGCGCAATGTCGGCCACTTTGCGCGTTTTCGGGTTGGTGGCGAACCACACCGTCCACGTAGAATCCGGAAGTTGCGGTTCCACCTGTCGCGTGCGCGGGCGGCCCGTGTTGTCGAGCGTTACAAAGGTGGCGTAAACAGCCGCCGCCACAATGCGTCGCGCTGCCGCTTCAATACCCACTGGCGCCGCGGTATCAGCGACGGGTTGCGCGCTGGACGGCGTCGCGTGGCCAAGCAGTGCACATGCCGCAAATGCGGTGAGCGCTTTCCTCATCGTCGCGAAATGCTATTTTTCCGCGGCACTGTCTGTAGACGCGTCCGGCTCACCGGCCACTGGCGTGTGCGCAAACTGATGACCCATGGCTCCATGCCGACGCGCCGCTTCGGCGTGCTTCATTGCTTTTTCGTGTTGTCCGTGTTCGTCATGATGCGCGGCCTGCAGATGATGATGCGCGGCGGCCTGATACTGCGCGGCGGCCTGGAAATGCGCTGAGTACTGCCCGCTGTGGTCGGTGCCGGAGTTGCCACGCTTGCCGGACATTGTGAGTGCTCGCTGGACGTGAGAAAGGTTGACGACGCTGGTGCTCGTACGTGAATGCTAGTCTGCGTCAGGCGGTAAGTGTGCCGTGAGCGCTACGGACCCAGCAACGCCGGCACGCGGCCGAGATCGCGACCGCCATGCTCGCCACCAGCCCCGCGCACTGATACCTTGGCGTCAGACCCTCACCCCATCGCCCATGCGCCGACTCTCCTCCGCAGCTCTCGTCACCACGCTCGCCTGCCTCGCGTTCACCCCCACTGCCCACGCGCAGCTCCCCGGTCAAAAAGCCCCCGGCGCACCAACCACGCTAACGCCACAACAACAAGCCGCGCGCGCCGTCTACAAAGAGCTCGTGGAGATCAACACGGTCGACTCGGTGGGCGATGTCACCAAGGCGGCACGCGCCATGGAGGCCCGATTCCTCGCGGCAGGTTTCCCGCGCGCCGACGTGCAGGTGATTGTGCCACCCGACCGACCCACGAAAGGCAATCTCGTAGTGCGCTATCACGGCAAAGGTCCTGGCAAGCCGCTGCTCCTGCTGGCGCATCTGGACGTCGTGGCCGCCCTCCGCAGCGACTGGCCGCGCGATCCGTTCATCCTCGTCGAAGAGAACGGCTTCTTCCTTGGTCGCGGTACGTCCGACGACAAATCCATGGCCTCGATGTTCGTCGCCAATCTCTTGCGCTACAAGCAGGAGGGCTTCGTACCGCAGCGCGACTTGATCCTCGCGCTCACCGCCGATGAAGAGGGTGGCGCGACGAACGGTGTCGCCTGGCTCATCGCCAATCACAAAGAGTTGATTGACGCCGAGTATGCGATCAACGAAGGCGGCGGCGGCACACTCAAGGATGACGCACCACTTTTTCATTCCGTGCAAGCGGCGGAGAAAGTCCCGGTGAACTTCTCGCTCACCGCGCTTAATTCAGGGGGGCATTCCAGTGTGCCGCGCAAGGACAACGCCATCTACCAACTGGCCAACGCGCTCGCGAAGCTCGAGAAGTACGTCTTTCCGGTGGAATTGAACGACGTCTCACGCCCGTTCTTTGCGCAAACCGCCAAGGTAGAAATGCCGTCGATCGCCGCCGCGATGCGCACCATTGCCGTCAACCAAAATGACACGGCCGCTGCACGGGTCATCTCCACCGATCCTCGTTATGCGTCGATGTTGCGCACCAGCTGTGTGGCCACGCGACTGGCCGGCGGCCATGCAGACAATGCCCTGCCACAAACGGCGACCGCCAACGTCAACTGCCGCATCGTCCCCACATCAACCGCCGAGGCGGTGAAGGCCACACTCGATCGTGTGATTGGCGATACGGGCGTGAAGGTCGTCATGCGCCAGGTGCGGGGTGACCGTTTCGGCAAGAAGACGGCCGCTATTGATCCAGGGTTGCTCGCCGCAACGACGATGCTCACCAAGAAGATGTTCAACGACGTGCCGGTCATTCCCACCATGTCCACCGGCGCCACCGACGGCGCGTACCTGCGCAGTGCCGGCATTCCCACGTATGGCGTGAGTGGTATTTTCTCAGCGCCCGGCGAAACAAATGCGCACGGACGCGACGAGAAGCTGCGCATCAAATCGTACTACGATGGACTGGAGTTTCTGTATCAGCTGGTGAAGCAGGTGTCGGGCCCGCCATCCAAGCCGATCTCCTGACGCGCTAGCGCTTAAGCCCGGGCTCACTGTCGATGACCGCTTTCGCGATGTCCACCATCGGCACGCTACGATCCTGACTGCTGCGCTGCATGATACGGAACGCCTCCTGTTCGGTGGTTCCAGTGCGGCGCATCAGAATGCCCTTCGCACGTTCAATCAATTTGCGCGCCTCGAGTTGTTGCTTGGCATCAGTGGCCTCTTGTCGTGCCGCCAACAACTCGCGCGCGCGGATCACGGCCATGCGCAACGTCGCATCCAGCGTCATCGGCGGCACGGGCTTAGCCAACAAGGCCACCGCCGAACTGCGCATCACTTCCGCCGCGGACAGCGTGACGGATAGGTCACCGGTCATGAGCACCACTGCGGTGCCCGGCAGCGCGGTCGCAATGTCGGTTGCCGCTTGCACGCCATTCGCACCGGGCATGTGCACGTCGAGCAGCACCGCATCGGGCGTAAACTGTCGCGCCTTCTCAATCGCCTCGGCACCACTCTCGACTTCGGCCACCACCATGTGACCGAGTACGCCGAGCGTGTCCACTAAAACAGACCGTTCGATCGCATTGTCTTCCGCTACCAACACGCGAATGATCGTCGGTAAGTCCAGCATACCCTTCACTCCAATGCTTGAGTTGTGCTCCGGCCTTCAACGCGCTGCAACAGTTCCGTTGCCCGCAATGGTTTTTTCAAAATGAACTCCGCGCCGATAGCCTCTTCGCTCTCGGCAGACGGTTCCCAACCTGTGACAACGCCGACGCGCAGCGCCGGATAATGCTGCTTGGCAAACGCGAGCAACTCCCAACCACTGCCATCAGGAAGACTGACATCGGTGAGCAGCAGATTATAGATGGGAACGCCGTCAGCCGCGAGTCTCGCTCGCGCCTCTGCACAGCTCGCTACCGCATCCACATGGTGCCCATTGGATAGCAATACGCGACTGATAAACTCCCGTCCATCGTCGTGATCTTCCACAACAAGTATAGTCAGGGGTTGTGCCAGAACGGTCGAGTCAGGGCGGCTCAACGGCATTGCGGCGGTCGCCTTGGGCAAGCGCATCGTGACCATGGTGCCGACGCCGAGCGATGACGTAATCGATATGGTGCCACCGTGCCGCTTTGCCACACTGTAGGCCTCAGCGAGGCTGAGCCCCGCTCCGGGTACGTCCTTGGTGGAAAAGAACGGTTCGAAGGCGCGCGCCCGGACGGGGTCGGACATCCCCGCCCCACTGTCCCCCACCGCGATCGTCGCGAAGTCCCCATCCTGGTCGACCTCGATGCGCAGCGTGCCACCGGCAGGCATGGCCTCGAGGGCATTCTGTACGACGCTCGAGAGGGCGTATCGCAGATCCTCTGCAAGACCGCGCACCGTGAGTGATTTGTCGTCGCGGCGTTGGAGCACCACCCCGCGCTGGTCCGCGGTCTGTCGACGTGACATCGGTACCGCGCTCTCGACTATCCCGTCAATCAATTGCGACAAGTGGATGAGCTCGCCGCCGCCCACATGGAGCGGTTCCTGACGGACGAACCGTCCCAGACGGCTCGCGATCGCCGAACCGGCTTCCGTGGCCAACCGAATGAGCGTTGCGTAGTGACGCACGGTGTCAGGGGACTCGGCGTGATGTTCCAGCAAGTACGTCGCCGACATGATCGGATTGAGCGCATTGTTCACGTCATGCAGCACTTTGGAGGTCGCGTGTGCGATCGCCGCAAAGGTGCGATCTTGCGCGCTGTCGGAAGGCGCGTCTCTGTTGGCCGATTTGCTTTCGGCGAATGTCTGCGTAGCCGGTACATCCTCCTGTGCTGAACGCTCCAAGCGGCAGCGCTCCGTCACATCGACATCAAGCAATACGGCGCCGGTCACCCGGTGTTCGGCATCAAACAGTGGTGCCGCAGACGATTCAAGGAACCGCTCCCCTCCGTCGTCGCGACGCACACAGACCAGCTCTCCGCGCACTGTTGCTCCGGCGAGGGCACGCATACCTGGGCTCAGTACAAACGCCATCGCGTCCGCGCCGTTCGGCATGCGCGGTGCGCGTCGCTCCCACAACGCCCGCAGCGTGTCCGGCGCGGTCTCCGCATACTCGGCTGCGGCAAGTGCGTTGGCTCGATGCAGTCGCCCGCCCAGGTCGACCACGCGAACAATCATCGGCGCGAGGTCAAAGATGGCGTCGAGTTCGAGTGAGCTGGAATCGGACAGCGAGCGCTCGGTCATTCGGGGGACGTAAGTCGTGGGCCAGCGTGCGTTAGTGTCGGTGCTTGTTGTCCCGGCCCATCACGTCGAACAGTTCGCCGGCGACCTTTTGCAGCAGCGTCCGACTGTCCTGCGGCGGACCGATCTCCCACTCCCACATGGCCCGCCCGTCTTCCGGAAAGATGGTGCCGTCTGGCAGAAAGCAGTGGCCATCTTCGTCATCGTACACGACGAGGTTGTGCTGCGCTGCTGCTTCGACGATGTAGATGCGTTGCACTATCGCCGGTTTCAACGGGAGCGAGATACGATACACGGCCGAAGTGCACGCGGCGATGCTCGCTCTCGGGTCGACACCGTAGAACTTCTTGAGACCGGCGAGTTCTGTGTCGTGGGTCTCCGCTTGGTACCGTTCCACCAGGGCCGCGCCGAAGGCAACGAACGACGCGTGCGGGTCTTCGGTGATGGCTTCGAGCCGGTCCATCATGTCCGTGGCGTCGGCGGCGTTGGCGGGCAGTGGCGGATGTCTGGCGGCGTCCCACAGGCATAGGGTGTAGCTCACGTCGGCTCCTCGTGTGAATCATGACGACCGCAGCGCATCCTGAACGGTAGTCGGCGGCGAGGCCAATCCACTCCCTACCCGACTCGTGGTCCCGCCGTAGTTTCGAGACATGACCACGCCCTTCCGCACCACCCTCTGGCGCGTCTTGGCTATTCAGGCCGTCGCCCTCGCGCTCCTCGCGCTGCTGCAGTCGCGTTACGCGAGCTGACCCATGCATTGGATCAATTGGCTCGTCGTCGTCACCTATCTGCTGGTCGTTGTGGTCGATGGCCTGCGCCGCACGCGTGGGACGAAGAATATCGACGGCTACTTTCTGGCCAATCGCAACTTGCCGTGGTGGGCGGTTGGGCTCTCGGTGATGGCCACGCAACTGTCTGCTGTGACGCTCATCGGGACCACGGGACAGGGCGCCACCGACGGACTCAAGTTCGTCCAGTTCTACTTCGGACTGCCGATCGCCATGGTGATCCTCGGCGTCACGCTCGTGCCGTTTCTGCACGGCGCGAAAGTTTTTACCGCGTACGAGTATCTCGAACGACGCTTCGATGCGAAAACGCGTTCGCTGACGAGCTTGCTCTTCCTGCTCTCGCGCGGCATGTCGTGCGGCACCATCATCGCGGCGCCGGCCGTGGTGTTTTCGGCGATCTTCGGCTGGAACCTGCTCTGGTCGGTGGCGCTGTTTGGTGTGCCCACCGTGGTGTACACGGTGTTGGGTGGCGTGCAAGCGGTAGCATGGGCGGACGTCAAGCAGATGGTCGTCGTCGTCGCCGCGTTGAGCATGATGGTGATTGTGCTGGTGGTGCAGATGCCCGTCCCCATGGACGACGCGTTGCGCATTGCGGGCGCCGCAGGCCGACTACAGGTGTTCGATTTCTCCTTTGACATCACCAAGACGTACACATTCTGGTCGGGCATCCTCGGCGGCACGTTTCTCATGCTGTCGTACTTCGGCACCGATCAAAGTCAGGTGCAACGATACCTCGCGGCGCGATCGGTCAACGAGGCGCGCAGCTCACTCCTGATCAGCGCATACTGGAAGATTCCGCTGCAGGCGCTGGTGCTCCTGGTGGGCGTGTTGGTGTTTCTCTTCTTTCTGTTTCAGCCGGCCCCACTGCTCTACAATCCGTCGAACGAGCGTGATGTACGCGCCGCCGAACCCGCGACGTATAGTGCGCTCGAAGCGCGATACGCGACGGCTATCGCGGCTCGACAGACGGCGGCGCGCGCAGCATCAGCGGCACAACACAACGGAGATGCCGTCGCGGCGGCCGGTGCACTCCTTGCGTTCCGCGAGCGCGAAGCCGATGTGACAACGGTTCGGAAGGAAGCACTCGCCGTGACTGAACGTGTGACCGGTAAGCCGTCGCGCGATGTGAACTACATCATCCCACGCTTTGTGCTGGATCACCTTCCGCTCGGCCTTGCGGGACTGTTTCTCGCGGCCGTGATCGGTGCGGCGATGTCCGCCGTGGCCGCCGAATTGAATTCGCTATCGACGGTGTCCATCATCGATTTCTATCGACGGTGGTTCAAACCAGAAGGCAGCGACGCACACTATCTGTTCGCGTCAAAAGCGGCGACGGCGATCTGGGGATTGTTCGCATGCGCGGTGGCAACAAAGGCAGCGACACTTGGCTCGCTCATTGAAGTGGTGAACCGTTTTGGATCATTTTTTTACGGTTCAATACTCGGAGTGTTTCTGTTGGCGATGATTCCGCGCGCAACGGCGCTCGGCGCGTTTGGTGGCCTCATTGCGGGCATGACCGTGGTTGGCGCCGTGTCGTACAACGCGCCAACCGTCGCCTTTCTCTGGTACAACGTGATTGGTGCCGTGACGGTGTTGAGCGTGGGCGCGATACTGAGTGCGATTCGTCCTTCCGCGCGCATCGCGTGATCACGATGGCCGCGTCATGACCCCGTGGTCGCAGGTCTACATGCCGCTCGGCAGCTTACTGCCGTCGGCTGCGATTGCGGCGCTCCCGGTCGTCGTGCTGCTTGGCCTGCTCGCGTTTGTGCATGTGCGCGCGCACTGGGCAGCGTTGGCCGGGCTAGCGACCGCGCTCGGCATCGCGGTGTTGGTGTGCGGCATGCCGCCTGTGGTTGCACTGGCGGCCGTTGGCGATGGCGCGTTGTATGGACTATTCCCAATTGGCTGGATCGTGCTCAACGCGATTTTTGTCTACGCCATCACCGTGGAGACGGGCACGTTTGATATTGTCCGCGCGTCGGTGATGGGCATCGCCGCGGACCGTCGCCTTCAAGCATTGTTGGTCGCGTTTTGTTTTGGTGCGTTCATTGAGGGCACGGCCGGTTTCGGCACACCGGTGGCCATCTCGGCGGCCATGCTCATCGGTCTTGGCTTCAAACCCCTGCATGCCGCGGGTTTGTCACTGATTGGCAACACGGCACCGGTCGCCTTTGGTGCGCTCGGCACACCGATCATCGCATTGGCTGGTGTGACGCAGCTGCCGTTGAACGACCTGAGCGCCATGGTCGGGCGTCAGTTGCCGCTCTTCGCCATGATCATTCCGTTTTGGCTCATCTGGGTGATGGCCGGTTGGCGGGCGATGCGTGAAGTGGCGCCGGCGTGTTTGGTGGCCGGTGTGAGCTTTGGCGCGATGCAGTACTTCATCAGCAATCACTATGGCCCGACGCTGGTGGATATCGGCGCGTCACTCACGTCAATTGTGTCGGTGCTGATGCTGTTGCGTTTCTGGCAGCCGCGCACGGTGTGGCGCTTCCCTGGGGAAACCGCCGACGCGACTGGGCTGCCGTCTGCTGGCGCGCGTGCGATGCCTGTCGCGCACTACACGAGAGCTCAAGTGCTGCGCGCGTGGATGCCGTGGGGCGTGTTGTCGTTGCTGCTGTTCACGTGGGGACTGCCGAGCATGAAGTCGTGGTTGAACAGCATGTCGTTGGTGACGTTCAAGGTGCCGTTGTTGCATCAGGCCGTGTTGCGTGTGCCGCCCGTCGTCTCCATCGCCAAGGCAGAAGACGCCGTGTTCGCGCTCAACTGGTTGTCCGCCAGTGGAACGGCGCTGCTGCTGACAGGTGTCATCGCCGGTATGCTGTTAGGCATGCGACCTCGCGCACTCGCCCGCACGTACGTGCAGACGTTGCTCAAGGTGCGCGTGTCGTTACTCACCATCTCGGCGATGATGGCGCTGGGGTTTGTCACGCGGTACGGCGGTCTTGACGCGACGATGGGGCTGGCGTTTGCGCAAACCGGCGCGCTCTTCGCGTTTTTCTCGCCGCTGCTCGGATGGCTTGGCGTGGCGCTTACCGGTAGTGATACGTCATCGAATGTGCTGTTCGGCAATCTGCAGCAGATTTCAGCGACGCAGGTTGGCGTATCGCCATTGCTCGCGGCGGCCGCAAATAGTTCTGGCGGTGTGATGGGCAAAATGATTGATGCGCAGAGTATTGTTGTGGCCGGCGTGGCGACCGGGCAGCAAGGACAGGAGGGAGAAATTCTGCGCTACGTGTTTTGGCACAGCTTGGCGTTGGCGTGCTTGGTGGGTGTGGAGGTGTTTGTGATGGCGCGAATGTAAGCTGCGCGTTGGCTTGATGCGGGCGGCAATGGTTGGGTGATAGTCGGGCGGCCGGGGGGTGCCATCGTGGGTCATGCACCCTTGCCAAATCTCTCGCCCGCCGAGCACACTATGGCTATGCCTGCGATTCAACGCCGCTGGACGGCAGCCGACGTGCGTGCACTTATGCGCGAAGATCGTGCGTGGCCGCGCTACGAGGTCATTGACGGGGAGTTGTTCGTGACGCCGTCGCCCCGGTCGGCGCATTATTTCGCGTGCAGTGAGCTGGTAAAGCTCCTCGACTCGTATCTTGACCGCGAGCCGGTCGGCGTCACGGCATTGTCGCCGGCAGACATCGAACTCCGTCCAGAGAACATCACGCAACCCGACGTGTTCGTGATTCCGCGAGATACGACGCTGGTCGGCGACACATTGGAGTGGTCGGACGTCAAGTCATTGCTGCTGGCCGCGGAGGTGCTCAGCCCAAGTTCGTTGCGCACCGACCGGCTGGAGAAGCGCGTGTTCTATCTCAAGAACGGGGTTGAGGAGTATTGGATTGTAGATCTCGACGCGCAGGTGTTCGAGCGTTGGCTGCCAGGACAGGCGGCACCGGCACTGTTGCGTAAGGAGATTGTATGGGCGCCGCGTGGCCGCGATCCACTCGTGATCGATCTGCCGGCGTACTTTGCGCGCGTCCGCGAGAAACTGCGCGGATACGGGCGGTAAAGGTATGGCGCCAGCGAACGCGATTCGCCGCCGCTGGACGGCGGAGAATATTCGGTTCATCACGCGCGAGGATCACGCACGTCCGCGTTATGAGCTGATTGATGGCGAGGTGATGGTCACACTGTCCTTGAGCGTGGCGCTAAGACGCCAAAGCTCCACTTTCTGTACTCCGGCCTCGCGGCCGCTCTGCGACGCGTTGACGTCGAAGCGCTTGGGCCCGACCGGACAAGTCTCGGTGCAATCGTGGAGGCCTTCGTGTTCTCCGAACTTTCCAGGCAGGCAAGTTGGAATGGACGAGCCGCAAGAAATCTTTCACTATCGCGACCACGGGCAGTGAGATTGACTTTGTGCTGGAGAATTGGGGGCGCCGAGTCGTTGCGATTGAAGTGAAGGCTGGCGCCACTGTTCGAGCCGATGCCTTTGCGACCATGCGCAATCTCTCGGCGCTGTTGAAGGACCAGTTCGCCCTTGGCGTGGTGCTCTACGATGGCCACCAACGACTGCAATTCGGCGACAACCTCTGGGCTGCGCCGATTGCGTCGCTGTGGGGCGCGTCCGTTTAACTCGCGAAGGCGCTGGCGCCGCGTGCTGCCTTAGCTCCGATCGTAGAACGGCGTCGGCTCAATGCCGAGTGCGCGAAGATAGACGTAGCCCTGACCACGGTGGTGGATCTCGTTGTCCACGACGTAGAGGAGTAGGTCGTGGCCGGACATCGTCCACTGACCGAATGCCGTCATCGTCGCCTGAAAACGTTCGGCAGGAATCTGCGGGAACGTCACGTCAAGCTGCGTGGTGTTCTCATCCCACTGCGCGAGCACCTCGTCCTTGCTGGTGGCCGCCCCTTCCGCATACCTGTCCCACTTGTCGGTGGTCACCCCGTGCACTGTGGGGACGGTCATGCCGAGCATTTCATTGGCGAGCGCGCCGAAGGTGCGCATGCCGCCAAGCGTAAACGTGAACAGCTGGTCGTCCGGAAAGGCGGCGATGATGCGACGAGTCACTCGGCGATGGCCTTGCCAGTGCGCGAGGAATTGCGGCTGCGACATGAAGAGCACGGGGGACATGGGAGCCTCGATGGCGGGTGGTGGTGGACCGAAACTTCGGCGTTCGTTCGGTGACAATAATGCCGCCGATCGACGAGAGGCGCAAGAGCTTTTTCCGCACGCTTTCCGCCGACAATTTTACGGCGACTTCTGAGGCTTTGCGTTCGACTGTGTCGTGCTGCGACAGAATGGTGATGGAGACGAGGGGTGGATTCAATTGGTCGTCGCAACACCTCA
>JANMKU010000166.1:0-1430 GCA_031372205.1 Gemmatimonadaceae bacterium
GTGTCGCTCGGCTGGCTCACCAATCTCCTTGGCGGATACGTCTGGGCGCGCTACTGGCACTTTAGCGCCATGGTAGCCCTGGTGGCGTTGTCTGTCGTGCATGTGTTCATGGTGCTGAGCGTCGATCCCTACAGCTTGCGCAGCATGACTACGGGTGGGCACAGTGAGCGTCTCTCACCGGAAGCGCGCAATGCGCGACCATTCCTTCGCCTCTGGCCGCGGCGTGCGGCCGCGATACCCGATGCGACGCCGGAGCATGCGCCATGACCGATCGACTGTTACGTGCGCGTGCGTCGCAGGTCGTTGACCGCGCGGTGTCTACGCTAGAGCAGGGTATGCGCGATGGAGTGTCGGTGAATGCGGCTGATGTGTCGCGCCGAGGATTCTTGCGCGTTGGCAGTACGTCGCTGGCGATGGCACTGCTCGCCGGGTGTGACAGCAAAGGGCCGGACAGCGCGCAGAAACTGCTGGACTTTGCGACGCGCCGCAACGAAGTCGTGGAACGGTGGCTGCTGCGTCACACGGCCATGGATCACGCGCGCGCGTCCGCGGTCAACGCCGGTGCGCAGTTTCCGTCCTACTTCATTTCGAAAGTGGTGCCGACCTGGGACGCCGCCGCGAACGGTGCGTGGATGCTCGAGGTGGACGGGCTCGTACGAACGCCGCTCACTTTGTCATTGGCGCAACTCATGGCGTTGCCGCGCACCGAGCAACGGGTTGATCACTTCTGCGTGGAAGGATGGAACGCCGTCGCGACGTTTGGCGGTGTGTCGATGCGCGAGATTTCGAAATTGGCCGGCCCGTTACCCGGTGCGGAGTACGTGGACTATGCCTCGTACGACGACGACTATCACGAAAGCTGGGATATGGAGAGCACGATGCATCCGCAAACGATGATCGTGTTGACGAAAGACGGCCAGCTGTTGTCACCGGCGTACGGTGCACCGGCGCGCATCCACTCGCCTATCAAACTTGGCTACAAGAACACGAAGTATCTGACGAAAATCACCTTCATGGCCGAACGAAACGGCGGCTACTGGACAGACAACGGATACGAGTGGTTTGGTGGCACGTGACTGAGGTGCGGGCTGACTGGCGAACCGTCGACAGATACTGCAGATTCGACAATGAACCTCGGCGCACGATTTGTGCCGAGACGGGTTTGTGCATTCACTTCCAATCTCATTCTGGAGTAGAGCCCTGTGCCAAAAGTGCTCTCCATCAAGCAACCGTGGGCGAGCATGATCGTGCGCGGCCTCAAACGATTCGAGATTCGTACCTGGACAACGAGCTATCGCGGGCAGCTCATCATTCACGCGTCAAGCGCGGCGCTGACCACGAGTGTCGCGGAGGAAGTGTTCGAGGATAGGCCGGACCTCGGAGCACTAATGGCGAAGGTTGGAATCGCGTCCCTTGACGACCTGCGCGCC
>JANMKU010000145.1:0-10176 GCA_031372205.1 Gemmatimonadaceae bacterium
GCGGTCGCGTGGTTCGCCGTGCAAGGCGACGTGCTGCGGCGACTTCGCACGCCTATCCTGTCGCCAACCGCGACAGCGCGGCTCTGACGATCACGGAGACGTCGCCGGTTCCCCCGCTCTCGACTGCGGCACGAACCGCGCGGTCGGCCTCGCTCTGGTTGTAGCCAAGGGAGAGCAGTGCGCGAATCGCATCATCCGCCACGGCGTGCGTCGCACCCGCAACGGCCGGCGCTCCGCCAACGGCATCCATCTTGTCGGCGAGATCGAGGATCAGTTGCTCCGCTTTCTTGCGTCCAACGCGCGGGACGCGCATCAGCGTCGTCACATCCCGCTCGCGCAACGCACGCACCACGCGCTCGGCGGTGAGCGATGACAGAATCCCAAGCGCCAAGGCGGGACCGACGCCCTTGGCGATCAGCAGCCGCTGAAAGACGGCACGCTCATACGGTGAACCAAATCCGTACAGGTGCCATGCATCTTCGCGCACCGACAAGTGCGTGTGCAGCATGACCGGTTGCCCTTCCGCTGGGAGTGACTCGAACACCGAGAGTGGGATGAGGCACTCGTACGCCACGCCGCCAGACGTCATGATCTCGACCCGATCCAGATCACGCGCGATGAGCGTGCCAGCGATTTGTGCGATCAACGGCGCGCTCCCGGTGTGATGATTCGCGGTAACGATGTGGCAAGGCACGCGCACAATGCGGCAGCCACGCCGTCCGCGGCATCAGCCGGCTCCGGTGCGTGTTTCAAGCGCAGCAAGCTGGTGATCATGTACTGCACTTGCGCCTTCGTGGCCGCCCCCGTGCCGGTGACCGCCTTCTTGATTTCGGCTGGCGGGTACTCGCGAATCTCGACGGATGCCGTTTGCGCCGCGAGCAAGATCACACCGCGCGCATGTCCCAGCACAATCGTCGTGCGCACATTGCGGGCGTAGAAGACGTCTTCAACCGCGACGACATCGGGCTGGTGACGCTCGATCAGTTCCGTAACGCCGCCATGAATGTCTTGCAGTCGTGACGGCAACGCATCGCGCGCATTGGTGCGAATGACGCCGCACTCCACCAGCGTTGCGGTCCGGCCCTCCATCGACACGACGCCGTATCCGGTGACGGCCGTACCCGGATCGATGCCAAGCACCAAACGAGGGCGCAGCGGCGACGGCGCGACGCTGGGACCCACGCGCGTTACCACGACATCACGCCTGTTCCATCGCGTCGTCGTCCATCTCGAAATTGGCATCGACCTTCTGCACGTCGTCCAGTTCTTCGAGTGCGTCCAGCAGCTTCATAAGCTGCGTTGCTGCAGCGCCTTCAACACGGACGCTGTTCTTTGGCACCCACGCGAGTTCAGCGTCGGATACTTTGTACTTCTGTGCTTCCAGTGCCTCCTTCACGCCATGCAGCGCGCCAGGGTCGGTCGTGATCACGAAAACTTCGTCTTCCCGCACCACATCGTCGGCACCAGCATCCAGCGCGGCCTCGATCAGCACGTCTTCGATCACCCGCGCGCCGTCCACGGTCATCTGCCCCTTGCGATCAAACATGTACGCGACCGAGTTGGTGGCGCCCATGTTGCCGTTATTGCGCGAGAGTTTGAGCCGGACATCAGCGACCGTACGCGTTGGATTGTCGCTCACCGTCTGGATCATGATCGCCACACCACCGGGACCGTATGCCTCATACAACGCGTCCACGTAATCCACGCCCTCCAGTTCTCCCGTGCCCTTTTTGACAGCGCGGTCGATGTTGTCCTTGGGCATGGACACCGCCTTCGCGTTGTCGATGGCTGTACGCAATCGCGGATTGCCGCCAGGATCGCCGCCGCCAAGTTTGGCCGCCATCGTGACTTCGCGGATAAGCCGGGTGAACAACACACCGCGCTTCTTATCGGTGGCCGCCTTGGCGCTCCTGATGTTCTTCCATTTGCTGTGACCAGCCATGTTGCCTCGCTAAACGTTCTGCGTTCGCCTCGTGGCGACGCACTCCAACGAAATATGCGGATGCGTCACCCGTTCGAGAACCGTGCCAAATGGTCTCTGCATGCAGCGAGCGTTATCGATCGGGGTCCAACACATCTTCGAATCGCAACCACTTGGCGAAGAAATACAGATCGGCGTAGCCGAGCGGACCCTCGCGTTGCTTAAGCACGATCAGTTCCGTGGCGCCCGCGACACCGAGATCGGTGTCGTACATGTCCTCGCGATAGAGGCCCAACACCACATCGGCGTGCGTGCCAATCGCGCCGAACACGCCGAAATCGGTTAACCGCGGGCGACGGTTCGCCCGCTGGCGATCAAGCGTCGGCAAATGCGACACCACCACCAGCGCGATGTGTCGCTCCAGCGCCAGTCGCTTGAGTGTCAGGATGATCCAGGCCAGCGACTCATCGCGGTGCTGCCCGTGTTCCAGCAGCGCCTCGAGTCCGTCCACAATCACCAGTGATGCATCTGGGAGACTGTCGAGCGCGCCCGCCACGTCGGCAATGCCGCGCTGTGTCAGTCGCTCCACCACCGGCGCGTAGTCGCGGAGCGTCACCGTGGCCGCAGACACGCGCGTGCGTTCCGCATCCTCCACCACACCGTGACGCAGCGCGTCGAGGGACACACGTGCCGCGATGGCCAGCGCTCGCTCGTACACACGCTCAACGGGCATTTCACCAGTGCACAGCAGCGCTCGTCTCGCGCACCGCAGCGCGATGCCGAGGGCGAGCGCCGAGGTACCGGCCCCGTCATCGCCACCAAGGACGATCAGGTCGCCACGACGAAATCCGCCACCAATGACGCGGTCGAGCGACGGGAACCCGCTCCGAATCAGGTCGGGGTCGTCGCTGCCGCGCGATCGATCGATTCGGGCGACAAGACGGGTTAGTGGCGAGATGTCGCGGGTGCTCACGGCGACCTCACGATCCGCCGACGAGTTGCCGCGCCAGCACCTCAAGCTCTTGTACGGCGGCACCGTCCAGATGTGCGCTCGCCGCAGCGATCACACTGCGGAGTGCCGTTGCGACCTGGGCCGGCGTTCCCGCCGTTGCGTCGACACACCGCGTCAGCGACGCGCGCGTTGCCGCCGGAAGCGCCAGCGACGCGAGCCAGATCTTTGCCTGCGACGCGCGCGTGGCGCGCTCGGGCTGACCAACGGCAAATTCTCCCCGCACGCTTTCCGCCAGATGCGCCGCCATAAGCGCCGCCAAGGCGACCTCGCGACCGCCTCCCAGCGGCAGGCGACCGGCGCGCGCCGAAAGCGCCGGGAAGGGAAATCCCAGCGGCACAAGACTGTACGGGAGCGAGTCGACGGACACGCGGCGAATCTAGCAGCATGCCGCGGAAGTGACACACTGCACGCAGAAGTCCGAGGTCTTGCTGGACCGCGTGCCTGCGATTCGGGTACCTTTCGCGCATATGGCGCAACAGGCAAAATCGATCCTGTGGGTGGATGACGAGGCCGAACTCCTCGAACCGCACCGCATACTGCTCACGGACAAAGGATTTCGCGTCGAATCCGCGACCAACGCCGACGATGCACTCGAGCTGCTGCGCCGCAAACCGTACGACTTGGTGCTGCTCGACGAGCAGATGCCGGGCACCCGGGGCCTTGACGCCTTCAAAGGCATTCGTGAACTCGCGCCGACCATGCCGGTGGTGATGGTCACGAAGAGCGAGGAAGATGCGACGCTCAAGGAGGCCATCGGCGCCAATATTCGGGAATATCTCGTCAAACCGGTGACGCCCCGTCAGGTCCTGTCGGTCATCACCCGGATTCTCGAAGGCCCGCTGATTCGGTCGCAGGCGTTAGCCCGTGCGTTCGTGGAACGCTTCCGCGCCATTGAGGCCGAGCGCTATGCGGGACTCGACTGGCGCGGTTGGATTGATCGTTTTTCTGAGTTGATGCAGTGGGATGTTGACCTCGCAGATGCCGGCGAACTCGGGTTGCATGAGTCGCTGCGCGGACTCTATCCAGACATGCACCGCGAGTTCGCGACCTTCATGAAGACGGAGTATCCGCGGTGGCTCCGCGAGCTTGAGGGTGATCGGCCACCGTTGTCCGTCGACGTCGTCACGGAGTTCGTGCTCCCCGTGCTGGCGCGCGACAAGAAGGCAATCTTCATCGTGATCGATTGCCTGCGCGTCGACCAATGGCGCGTGCTCGAACCGCTGCTCGCCTCACTCTTTGAGGTCGAGACCACGCATTACTTCTCCATCCTGCCAACCGCTACTCCGTATGCCCGCAATGCGCTCTTCAGTGGGCTCTTCCCGGGCGAGATTGCAGCGCGATTTCCCGACTGGTGGGGCGAGCGTGACGACGAGTCCCTCAACGCCCACGAGCGCGACCTGCTGGTGGCGCATCTCGAAGAATTGCAGGTCAAGGCGCAGGTCCGTTACCAGAAAATCACCACGACTGCAGACTCCGACGACCTTGAGCGCCACTTGCCTGGTGCCATCGCCGGTGAAGGCATTCACGCCTTCGTCTTCAATTTCGTGGACCTGCTCACGCACGGCCGCAGTGAGTCCATGATCCTCTTTGAAGTGGCGCGCGATGAGATCGCGATGCGCGCGCTTGCCAAGCAGTGGTTTGAACGCTCGTCGATCTTTTCGCTGCTCAAAGAAGCGTCACGCCGCAACATCTCCGTCGTCATCACAAGCGACCATGGCGCGCTGCACTGCAACACGCCCGCGACGGTCTTCGCCAAACGCGACGCGACCGCCAACCTGCGCTACAAATTCGGCGAGGATCTTCGCGCCGAACGTCCCGATCATGCGTTGATGTTCTCCAATCCCGACGACCTGCGTCTGCCGCATCGCGGGGCCGGAAGCAATGCACTGCTCGCTGCGGGCGACACGTTCTTCGTCTATCCCACGAAGCTGCGTGAGTACCAGAGTCGCTATCGGGGCAGCTTTCTGCACGGTGGCGTGACACCGGAAGAGTGCATCCTGCCGGTGGCACTCCTCACGCCAAAGCGGTGACACACGAACTGGCGACGACCGGTTCGCACCGCGTGCCGACGACACAGCTGTGGGGGCGTCTGTGGACGTTTGTGCGCCCGCACCGTGGCAAGTTGGCGGGCGTCGTCGCCCTCAACGCCGTCGCCGCGATCGCCGACGTCTTCTCGTTTACGCTCCTCATTCCGTTTCTCAACGCCCTGTTCGACAAGGCCGACATCATTCCGCCGACTGGGTTCATCGGGAAACTGCTGAACGCCACGATTGGCATGCTGCTCGTCGCCGGTGACAAGATGGCGTCGCTTCGGAACGTCATCCTCGTCGTGCTGCTCGCCGTGACGGTGAAGAATCTGCTCGTCTGGCTCGGCGGACAGATCGGCGTCGCGCTGCAAGAGTATGTCGTGCGCGATCTGCGCGACCGCATCTACGGACATCTCCTGCGCTTGCCGCTGCCGTGGTTTACCCGCAACAAGGTCGGCCAGATCATCTCCCGGGTGCTCAACGACACGAACAACGCCAAGGCCGTCGTCACCGAACTCGTCACACGCTCGATGTGGTCGGCAGCACAAGTCGTTGCGACAGTAGTCGGCATGTTCGTCCTCTCATGGAAGCTGTCGCTCGCCGCCATTGTCGTCGCACCCATCACCATTGGCGCCCTGCAACCGGTTCTCCGCAAGTTGCGCCGCGGCTACCGCACGCTCGGCAACGATCAAGGCGAGATCACGAGCTTGGTGCAGGAAGTCGTCAGCGGCGTGCGCCTCATCAAGTCGTATGGCGCAGAGCCGCGAGAGGAAGCTCGCTTCGTGACGCGCAACGCCGCATTTGCGCGTGGCTATGTCCGCATCGGACGCCTGTCGCAGCTCTCCGGGCCGGTGACCGAGACGCTCGGCACTTTCACTGCCGTGGCGATTCTGTGGTTTGGCGCGCATCTGGTACTCATCGAAAAAACACTTGGCGATTCCGAACTGATCGTCTTTCTCATCTGGGTCATGCGCTTGTTGCAGCCACTCAAACAGTTGTCGCAAGTACAGCCGGCCGCGCAGCAATCGCTCGCCAGCGCCGAACGCTTGTTTGAAATTCTCGATGCGCCAGCGGAAACGACGCTCGACCGAGGCACGGTTGTCGCGCCTGGCTTCGCGAACACGCTTACCTTCGAGGCGGTGTCGTTTGCGTATGAGGGTGGTGACGATGCGTTGAGCGACATTACCTTCACCGCGCGCAAAGGAGAGGTCGTCGCGCTGGTGGGCGCGAGCGGAGCCGGCAAGTCGACGCTCGTCGACCTGGTCCCGCGTTTCATTGAGCCCACGCGTGGGCGCATCACGCTCGACGGCGTGGACCTGCGCGACATCAAGCTGGATGCGCTGCGCGCGCTCACCGGTATTGTCAGCCAAGATACCGTGCTCTTTAACGACACCGTGCGTGCGAACGTGGCCTTCGGTCGCGTTGCTGCCACGCAAGCGCAACTCGATGCGGCCGCGACCGCTGCGAATGCCCTCGGCTTTATCAATGCGTTGCCCAACGGCTGGGATACCAACCTCGGTGAGCGCGGGACGAGACTGTCGGGCGGACAGCGCCAGCGACTGGCGATTGCCCGGGCACTGTTGTCCGATCCACCCGTGCTGATTCTCGATGAAGCAACATCGGCGCTGGACGCCGAATCGGAACGTCTGGTGCAAGAAGCGATCGACCGCCTGCTGCTCGGCCGCACCGTGTTCGTCATCGCGCATCGCCTAAGCACCATTCAACACGCGGACCGCATCCTCGTTCTGGATCACGGACGCCTCGTGGAAGAGGGAACGCACGAGTCATTGCTCTTTCGCAATGGTGCGTACGCACGATTACACGCCATGCAATTCGGACCGCGCACCGAAGTGGGTTCCGGCTCACTGGCATGAGTGCCGAATCGGCGTCAACCCGGTTGCGCGCCGATCGACGCGCCTGGTGTGGGGCATCAATCGTCGCGCTGCTGGTCCTGACGGCGGTCGCCGCTCCGCTAATCGCGCGATTCGAGCCATCGCGCATCAACCTCGACGTCACGCTGCGGCCACCGTCGTTCGGCCACTGGCTGGGAACGGACGCGCAGGGCCGCGATGTCTGGTCGCGACTCGTGTACGGCGCGCGTGTCTCGTTGCTGGTCGGACTGGCGTCGCAGGGTGTGTCGTTGTTGCTCGGTGTGGTGCTTGGTCTGGTGGCCGGCTATCGCGGACGTTGGGTGGACGACGTCATCATGCGCCTCGCCGATGTCACGCTGGCCTTTCCGTCGCTGCTGCTGCTGATCGCGATGGCCGCGGCGTTCGAACCGTCACTGACCGTGGTGTGCGTCGTCATCGGCGTCGTCGGGTGGGCGGGCATGGCGCGTCTGGTGCGCGGCCAGGTGTTGGTCGTGCGCGAACTCGAGTACGTGCAGGCCATGCGCGCGATTGGCGCAAGAGACTGGCGCATCCTCGCACGTCACGTGCTGCCAAATGTCATTGCGCCGGTGATCATCGCTGCCACGCTCGGCATTGCGGGCGCGATCATGGCCGAAGCTGCGCTCTCCTTTCTTGGCCTTGGCGTACAACCGCCGACGCCGAGTTGGGGATCGATGATTGCGGACGGGCGCGACCTGTCCCAGTTGCGCTCGGCGCCGTGGACATCACTGTCGCCGGGACTCGCCATTGGTCTTGCGGTGCTGGCCTTCAACCTTCTCGGTGACGCGTTGCGTGACGCGCTCGATCCGCGCGCAGTTGCGTCTGTCAACCCTTAGCCGCATGTCGATGTCTTTCGATCCCGTTGCGCTGCGTGCTCGCGAGTTCCCGTGGATGGACCACAGCACAACGACGTACTTGAATGCGGCGTCCTCTGGACCGTACCCGGCGAGTGCTGTTGCGGTCGCCGATCACTGGGCGCGTCAACGCAGCACGCCGCATCTGCTCACATTGCCGATAATGCAGGAGGCCGTGCGGACGGCTCGCGTGCAGTTCGCGCGACTTGTCGGTGCCGATGAGGACGAGATTGCCTTGATGCCGAACACCACCTACGGCCTCAATCTCGCGGCGCGCGCTCTGCCACTTCGCCCGGGGACGATTCTCACGTACGACGGGGAGTTTCCGAGTTGCGTCTATCCGTTTCAGGCCCTGGGCTCACGAGGCATTACACTCGAACTTGTCCCCCGGATCGACGGCCTGCCCGACGAAGACACGCTGGTGAAAAAAATCGGTCGCGGCGACGTGGTGGCCGTCGTGGTGTCGTGGGTGCAGTTCGCCACTGGCTATGTGAGCGATCTGCAGCGCATCGGCGACGCCTGCCGAGCGCATGGCGCATTCTTCATCGTTGATGGGATTCAGGGCTGCGGCGTGCTGCCAATTGACTTGCACGCGCTCCCTGTTGACATGTTTGCCAGTGGCGCGCAGAAGTGGCAACTCGGACCGTGGGGTACAGGCTTCGTGTACGTGAAGCGCGAGCTCATCACGCACATCGAGCCGCACGATGTGGGGTGGGCGTGCATGCGTGCGTCCACCGATTACGCACGGCTCACCGACTACGAGTTCGACTTTTTCCCGGATGCCCGACGGTTCGAGGTCGTCACGCTGGCCTACCAGGACTTCGCGGTGGCCAACGCGGCCACGGCGCTGCTCCTCGACATCGGTGTGCACAGCATCGCACAACACTGCGCGTCCCTCGTGGCGCGCGTCGCGGACTGGGTTACCTCGCGCCCGGACGTGCGACTTATCGCCGCCTCGGAACCGACGCGTCGCGCGGGCATCGTTGCCTTTGCGCCGACAGATCTGGCCGCGATGAGTGCGCGCCTGCAGCACGCCGACGTTATACACGGCACGCGGGAAGGGGCCATTCGGCTCTCCCCGCATTGCTACAACACGCTCGACGAAATCGATCGGGTATTGCACCTCCTCGACAGCTGATCGGCGCGACAGCGGGGAAACCGCGGCGATGGACGTGGGTTACATTACGGGACGCCACTCCCCTCTCAATACTCGCGCTGAGTGTTGTACATGCGGCTTTCGTCTCCGAATCATGACTCAGCAATCCACCGACTCAGGGTCGGCAACGCTGGGCAAGCGCACGATCGCCGATGCGCTTCGGTCACTGGCCTCGTGGCTCCACTGCCCCGTGTCGAAGTTGGAGCATCCGCACTGCGTCGCGGTCGCTCGGCAGGACAGCGCCGAACGGACAGTGCACGTATTCGAGCGTGCAGGTGCCGGCGTGGTCTCGCTACCGTCGCCAGACGACAGGGATTTTGATCTTGAGCACGACGAAGTCGCAACGCTGATCGATCTCGCCCGCGGCACGATGGAGTCGGGTGAGCAGATTGCTCTCCGGAATGCCCGTCTGCTCGTCACGGACGAACCCGCGTCGCTCGCCCTGCTTGATCATGACACGCTCATTACGCCCACGTCGCGGCTCGCGGTCTCGCTCGTCTACGATCCACGCCCGTCGGCGATGGACATGCTTCGTCATGAACTATCGCCCGAGGATTGGGAGGCCGGTGGTGGGCTACATGAGTCTCCGCATCGCGTTGGCGTATTAGTGGGCGGCACCCTCGTTGCCCTCGCCTCCGTGTCCGTGGGGGAAGGACATCTGGCGAGAACGCGTGTGGTCGTGGCACCCGGATTTCGGCGTCGTGGATTCGGCCGGTTGGTATTGCACAAGCTTGCCAACCACGTGCTTAGTGAAGGCCTCTTGCCCTACTGCCGATTGGCCGCCGCCAACATCGGGGCAAGGGCACTGGCCAGCGCCGTTGGCTTTGTCCACTTCGCGCATACCGTCTCATTGGTGGCCACCAGCGTCTCGGACCGCGATCCCGCGCCGTTCGTGACCACACCGCACTTTGCCTAGGTCCGTCCCAGCTACGACGTCACTTGTAGCAGACCGTAGTCGCGAGCGCCTTTGCGAAGCAGGAGAAAACGTCCGTGCAGCAGACGCTCGTTGCGCACCGTCCGGTCCGCGGGGCCCAGCTTCACGCCATTGACGCTTACGCCGCCTTGCTCGAGTAACCGCTTGGCCGCGCCACGCGATGCAGCGAGGCCGAGCGCCGTTAAGGCTTCGTAGACATCCACCTCGCCGTCTGGCGCGGCATGTGCGGCGATCGGTGCGTACGTGCCAAACGGAATTTCGCCACGCAACGCGTCCAGCGCGTCCAGTGACAGCGTCAGTGGATCAGCCTTTTCAAAGAGAAGTGCTGACACTTCGCGGGCAACGAGCGCCGCGCCGGATCCGTGCACACGTGCCGTGACGTC
>JANMKU010000178.1:0-4896 GCA_031372205.1 Gemmatimonadaceae bacterium
GGCGCGGTCGCCGCTGGCCGCGAACGTCCGGCCAATTGTACGCGTGGTCAGTCACTATCACGACTACGCGATTGACGCAGCACCGATCGCGACGATCGCGGCGGTGCGCGCGGCAGCGAGTGATGCAGCAGTCGATCGCCCGGCGCACCTCACGTTCGCACCACGGGATACGCTGAGCAGCTTTTCGGCGTGGCGACTTGAGATCGGCAGCGCGACGGGCTCCGTGGCCAAGGCCACGGACTTTGATGATGTTGCGCCAGACAGCTGGCGACCGAGTGGCGCACCACGGCTCGACTGGCGCGCGGAACGCGTCAGTGATGTCGTTCGCTACAACCGCGTCGAAGGGGCCTTCATCGGTGTTGCTGGTGCGTTGCATCTGCGTGACGTTGCGCCGGGTACGACGATTGGCGCGAACGTCGGCGTGGCGTGGGCCGAAGAGACGGTGCGCGGTGCGCTGTGGGCGCGCACGAAACGCGCTGCGTGGACGTATGACGCCCGTTTCGAA
This sequence comes from Gemmatimonadaceae bacterium, assembly GCA_031372205.1. GTDB lineage: Bacteria > Gemmatimonadota > Gemmatimonadetes > Gemmatimonadales > Gemmatimonadaceae > Gemmatimonas. The sequence goes on from JANMKU010000178.1 coordinate 506, forward strand.
CGCGCACTTGCCAACACGAATGATTTTCGGCCGCTGCTCGACTTCGAGCAATCGCTCAGCGCGATGCTGGTATCAGCCGACGACTACGATTACGTCGACCGGCATGCATTCTCACTCGGCTTTACGCGTCAACTGCCGATTGTCGGAAAGCCAACGTGGCACGCCGAAATTGGGCAGGCCAGCGATCGCGCCGAGTTCACGCGCATTCCAGCGGGAATCGTGCACGGTGATTCGACGTTTCGCGTGAACCGACCCGTGATGGCAGGGCGATACACGCGCCTGGCCAGCAGTCTCCAGTTGCATCCAAACGTCAGCGGCGATTTTCTCGAACCGGGGATCGGTGCGGGTCTCTGGTACGAGCACGGTGCTGGGCAATTGCAGTGGGATCGGGTGGAGTCGCGCGTCACCGCACGCCACACGCGAGGCGCATTCTCGTATGCTGGCCGCATCGACGCGGTGGCGCTGTTCACACGTCAGCTGTTGCCGCAACAGTTGGTGGAGTTTGGCGAGAACGAAGGATTGCCCGGGTACGCCTACAAGGAATTTGGCGGTGATCGCGCCGTGTTGGCGCATGCGGGCATGCTGTATCAGTTCCCGTGGCTTCGCGCACCGCTGCGATTTGTCGGTCCGCGACATGCCAACGTGCTGCTCCCCGGCATCGCGCCGGCATTAGCCGTTGGTGTGCAGACTGGATGGGCGGGGGCGTCGTCACCGACCACGCGCGCGGCCCTCGCGCTCTTCGGCACACGCACCGATACACTCACTGGGCTCCCCATGCTCGCCACGCGACCAACCGGCGGCGCACGGTCGACGGTCAACATTTCGCTGCGGTTGTTTGGTGGAACGCTTGGTCTCGGTGTTGCCCGCCCGATTGATCGCGTGAGTCGAGATCAGCGTTGGCGCTTCGTGTTTGGCGTGGGCCAGCCGTTCTAGTCGTCGAGTTCGGGCCACTACCAATTCGCCCCTCCCAGCAGCGAATCGCGTTGGTTCAGAGCGTGCCGATCACGTCGGCGATCGCGACCAGTTCTGACGGCGCGCCACTCGCCACCGCGACGCTCACCGGTCTGACGTGTCGCAGCCGCAGACGGCGAAATCGACGCGGCCGTGCTGCACCTGCCGCCGGCTCGCCACACCAGCATCCTACACCACCACCTGATGGTGACGGCTCAGTCGGCGAATCCCTGCGGCATGCGTATCGGTCCGCCTGCGACGGCCAGTCGCGCAATCAGCGCGGCGTGCGCCGGATACTGCGCCACAAGATCAGCGGCGACGCCGGCCTCGAAGCAGCGACCCGTGAAACCGGGTGCCATCGTGCAGCCGAACAGCGCGTAGCGTCCGCCCGGCGCCAGCGCGCCTGCCTGCCACACCCCAGCGGGGACTACGAACTGCACGACGTGTCCGGCGAGCGGATCGGTGCCCATCGTCACGGCGTCGGCGCGGCCATCCGCGTGCAGCAGAAACAGCGTGAAGGGGTCGCCTGCGTAGGCGTGCCAGACCTCGTCGTGCGTCAGACGGTGAAAGCACGAGACGCTGCCCGGACTGTCGGCAAATAGCCCGATCATCGCGGTGCCCGCAGGCTCGCCCGGCGCATGCTCGCCCGCGGATCGCCACGTACTGCGGTAGAGGGTGCCTTCAACCGGCAGTCGGCTGAACCGGTAGTGTCGCAACATGCCGATGGTGTCCGAATGCACCGGCGTGCCATCGAAGTGCGCAAGGTCAATCGCATCGACGATGGCCGGCAGATTGATCGGTCCGTAGCAGTGCGGAAAGAGGTCGTCGCTGGTTGGCGCCGATTGCGGCGCACCGTGCGCGTCGGGTGTGCGCGGTGTGGAAGGGGCCTCATACCGCAACGGTGCCGTCACGAGCGTCGGATCGATCACCAGCAGCACCAAGTCGGGCACCTCGCTGAAGTAGGCGCGGGCGGTGCGCCGCACCTGATGAGCCCGCGAGAGATGAATGAACCCCTCGCTGTTCAGGCTGTCCGCGCGATAGAGGCCAGCCTGACGGGCCTCAGCGAGGGCAGAACGGGAGCAGATGTGAAAGATGGCGGTGTCCATGCTCTGCAAGGTGGCGGAGGAGGAACGCATTCTCAACGACGAGGCGTGCCGCACCGAAACGCCGCATCAGTTGTCGGGCCAGACAATCGGCATGCCGCGGCGCATATGGCGCCGATGCCAGCGTCCTGCAATACTGCCCCGGTCCGGTCGCGCGCCCGTTGGCGCCGTGAAGCAACCCGATTCCCACGTCCCTCTTCACCATGCCACGTCTTCCCGTACTGCGCGCGGTCCTGTGTCTGGCTCTGGCGAAACACTCGCTCATGGCTCCAGCGCTTCAGGCGCAACAACCCGCAACACTCCCCGCTGCCGCCCCCATCATGGCGATCAGGGCGGGACGGCTGATCGATCCGGAGACTGGAACCGTGGCGGTCAATCAGATCATTCTGGTGCAGAACCGTCGCTTTCTGGCGGTGGGTGCGGCCGTTGTGATCCCCAAAGATGCACAGGTGATCGATCTGTCGGCATTGACCGTGCTTCCAGGGCTCGTCGATGCGCACAATCACCTCGCGCTGACGTACAAAGAAGTGCCCGAGCGCAACAGCTACTACATCACGACCATTCTGGACGACACGCCGCTGCGGGCCATTCAGGCGGTGTCCAACGGCATACAGATGCTCTCGTCGGGTTTCACCATCGTGCGCGATATGGGGAACAACGGCAAGTATGCCGATATCGCGCTGCGCAAAGGCATCGAACAGGGCTGGGTGCCGGGGCCGACCATCATTCCATCAGGGCTCATCATCAGCGGCATGGGCGGCCAGTTTTCACCCAATCCCGAGATGGCGTTGGACCGGAAAATCGTGTATCCGGAGTACCTGGAAGCCGACACGCCCGACGAAATCGTGAAGGCGGTGCGACAGAATGCATTGGTGGGAGCGCGTGTGATCAAGATCTGCGTCGACTGCAAGCCGTGGGGGTATTCGACCGACGAAATCCGGCTGGTCATTCGCGAAGCGGCGAAGGCCGGTCTGAAAGTTGAGGGCCATGTGCAGTCCGTCGCTGGCGCGCATCGGGCGGTGGATGCCGGCATCTGGTCGATCGCGCACGATACCGGCATGAACGACACAATTCACAGGATCATGGCGGAGAAGCGGATCTTCCGTGCGGGAACGGAAACGCCGATCTCGCTGGTGGGACACACGACCGACGTCCGTTACAAACAAACCGTCGCCATGCTGCGAAACGCTTGGGAGAACAAGGTACCGCTCACCTTCTCGACCGACGCGGACTACTATGTACCCGGCAAGACACGCGGCGAAGTGGCGATCGAGTTTGTTGAGACGTGGAAAGCGGCGCGCATTCCGGCGGCAGACATTCTCCGCGCGATGACGACCACGGGATACGAAGTGAGCGAGACGACGACCACGCGCGGGCCGATCAAGGTCGGCCTGTGGGCGGATCTCATCGCCGTTCCCGGGAACCCGTTGCAGTCGATCGATGCGCTGCGCGAGGTGAAGTTCGTGCTCAAGAACGGCATGGTCTTCAAGCGGGACGGTGTGATGACACCGGAAGCATTCTTCAACGGTGGTCCCGTCAACGGCGTGAACGCGCGGTAGACTCCCGCAGGTGGTGCACACCGCCGCTCCCGCCAATTGCTGATCTCACTCTTGGGTATCGCGACCGCACCTCTTCCTCTCGCTACAACATGCGATTTCGCACTCTGCCAGCCGCGTTCGCCGTCGCACTCGTCTTCACGGCATCGTCATTCGTTCGCGCGCAGTCGCCGCGCGCATTGCGTTCGTCCGACATCTATCGGCTGCGCGATGTCGGCCCGGCGCGCATCTCGCCCGACGGCGCATGGATTGCCTACACCGTCACCACCACCGACTCGGCGAAAGACAAGACCGACAGCGATGTCTGGATGGTGAGTTGGGACGGCACACGCACGCTGCGCATGACCGCGTCGCCCGAGCCGGAAAGCAATCCGCGCTTCAGCCCCGACAATCGCTATCTGTCGTTTGTGTCGGGCCGCTACGAGTCAAAGGGTGGACAAATCTGGCTGCTCGATCGCGCCGGTGGTGAAGCGGTGCGGCTCACCGATTTTAAAGGTGGTGTGAACGAGTACGAATGGTCACCCGATGCGACACACATCGTGGTCGTGTCACAGGACTCCGATCCAGAAGACGCAAAGCCCGACTCGCTGAAAACCAAGAGTCCGAAGCCAATCGTGTTGGACCGCTATGCGTTCAAGCGCGATGTCACCGGCTATCTCAACCGACTGCGTGATCATGTCTGGATCGTTGACGTGGCGACGAAGAAAGCCGCGCAGATTACCACTGGCGATTTTGACGATGCGTCGGTGCGGTGGTCGCCCGACGGCAAGCAACTCGCGTT